>DATBSU010000060.1:0-7303 GCA_036559585.1 Methyloceanibacter sp. | reverse complement strand
GCGAGCGGACCGAGCGCTTTGGGAACCGGCATATACGTGCCATCTGCAATGTCGACGAAGAGGTCGGTAGCTGTGGCGTCAGGCGGATAGAGCGCCTCGATGACGATCGAGGGCTTATCGCTGTCGAACTTCGCCTCGATCTTGCCGATCGCGGGCAAGGCACCGGGAGCGACAGGCTGCGGCACGACATCGAGCGCCGCGTTCAGCAATTTCGCGTCCGCATCATCGAGCGCCGCACCCAGCTCCAATTTGAGGCTGAGCTTCGCCGTGTTCGGAATGCAAAGTGATTTGCAGAGGCCAAAATCAAAGGCGAGTTTCAGCTCGATCGGCTCCCCGGGGCGCTCTGGGATCAGCTTCACCGGGAAGATGACCCCGCCGCTATAGCCGATGGCCGTGCTGTTGGCGTCGGCGAAGCGATAGGGCGCAGGATAGAGCACTTTTGCTTCTTTCAAATTCTTCGAGCCGGACCAGTCGAATTGTGGCGGCACGCCCGAATCGCCCGGGTTTCGCCAATAGGTTTTCCAACCATCGTCCATGCGAAGCTGAATGCCGGCCACCAGCTGTTCGCCATCCTTCGTCTTCACTGTGCCGCCGAACAGTCTGAGCTTGGAATCGGTGGCGGCGACCCAAGGCGCGTCAGCCGCGCGTGCCGGCAACAAGCAAGCAGTTAGACCGAAAGCCAGCACAAGCATTAGGCGCATGGCGGCGAAAGTGGCATTTGAGGATGTGAATTTGGTCATTGGGCTCGGGGACGTTCTTGGGCGGCGCCACTCTAGCGGCAAGGTTGCGATATCGCGATAACCAGCCGCCACAATTGTCTCAATCTTTCGTGAGGCCACAGTGCTCGGGCAAAGTCACGCCAACTTAAGCTTTGCCCTTCACAATGAACGGCGCAGGTTTATAGTCGTTAGTATCATGTCTGCTCGAAGCGCCAAGACCACGATTCCACGCGAAGGCTATCTCGACGGCCAGTTGCTGATCGCGATGCCGTCGATGGGAGACCCGCGTTTCTCGCGCGCCGTCATCTATATGTGCGCGCATTCCGCCGACGGCGCCATGGGCATCATCATCAATCATCGCGCGCCAAATATCAGTTTCGGCGAGCTGCTGGATCAGCTGAATATCGCGCCGCATAAAGAACGCATCACGCTGCCGCGCATGAGCGCGGCGATGGCCGTGTATCTCGGCGGACCGGTCGAAACCGGGCGCGGCTTCGTGCTGCACAGCGCCGACTATTTCAAGGCCGAGAGCACGTTACCGATCGACGAGAGCGTGTGCCTTACGGCCACGATCGACATCTTGCGCGATATTGCCAAAGGCTCAGGTCCCGACAAGGCGCTATTGGCACTTGGCTATGCCGGCTGGGCACCAGGTCAGCTGGAAAGCGAAATTCACGCTAATGGCTGGCTGCATTGCTCGGCGGACCCTGAGCTGATCTTCGATCCCGAGGTCGAGCGCAAATATCATCGCGCGCTCGACAAGATCGGGATCGACCCTCGCCGCCTGGTCAACGATTCAGGTCACGCTTAAGTAGCAGACGGAGCTGCGTCGGGCGCCGGCAAAGGCGGTAACGCGGCCGGCGCAGGCGCGATGTCCTGGGTTGCGGGCGCCATCTCCTCTTCCGAACCAGAGGACCGCGACTTCTTCTTGCGCTGACTGGCAAGCGCCGAAAGCAGGCTCGCCACATCCTTGGCCGACATCGGCTCACCGTAATAATAGCCTTGGCCGAACTCGCAGCCGATCGAGCGCAGATAGGCGGCGTCGCGTTCGGTCTCGATGCCTTCGGCGACCACTTCTTTACCCAGCTCATGCGCCAGCGCGATGATCGATTTCAGAATCATGGGAGACGACCCATTGAGTCCACTGTCGCGGACAAGAGAGCGGTCGATCTTGATGGTGTCGCACGGGAAGCGGTGGAGGTAGCTCAGCGAGCTGTAGCCGGTGCCAAAATCGTCGAGCGCGAGGCTGGCGCCGAAAGTCTTGAGCCAGGTCAGAATCTCGACGGCGCGCTCCGGGTTTTCCATCACCAGCGATTCGGTGATCTCAAGCTTCAGCGTGCCCTTGGGAACGGCTTCGCGCGCCAGCAGGAGCCTGATCTCTTGCACGAGGTCCTGACGGAAAAGCTGACGGCTGGAGACATTAACGCTGACAAAGAGCGGATCGCGCTCACGCGGCAGCGCCTTGTGCCAGCGCACCGCCTGTTCCAGCGCCTGACTCAAGACATAAGTGCCAAGCTCGGTGATGAGCCCGGTCTCCTCGGCCATCGGCACGAAATCGTCGGCGCCAAGGCGGCCTTTGGTCGGATGGTCCCAGCGGAGCAGCGCCTCGAAGCCGGCGAGCTGGTTGGAAGCAAGGCGCGTGATTGGCTGATACAAGACCGCGATCTGTTGCCGCTCGATGGCGCGGCGGAGATCGCTTTCGAGCGGAAGCCGGTTTTCCTCCTCGCCTCGCGTTGCCGGATTGAAAATCTCGATGCGGTCGGCGCCGCCGCGTTTTGCCCTGAGCATGGCGATCTCGCCTTCACGCAAGAGATCTTGCGGCGTGGCTTGCGCGCCGTCGAAAACGACGATGCCGATCGAGGCGGTCAGCACGATCTCCTTGCCGCTGATCTTCATCGGAGTGCGGAGCGCGCGGCGGACGCGCTCAGCCAGCATCGCTACCTGGCGCGGATCGGTCTCCGAGATCAGCAGAATGGCGAATTGATCGCCGCCAAGCCGCGCTAAAGTATCTTGCGGGCTTAGATGACGGCTCAGCCGCCTGGCCAGCGTGAGCAGCATGCTGTCGCCAATCACAAGGCCGAAACTCTGATTGACGTTCTTGAAGCGGTCGATGTCGATGAACATCACGGTGGGTCGATTGCCTTGCCCTTCTTGTGCGCGGGTGATGGCGCCGCCGACGCGATCGACGAAGAGCTCGCGGTTCGGCAGCCCCGTCAGATTGTCATGCACCGCGTCGTGCATCAGCCGCTCATGCGACCGCTTGAGATTGGTCACGTCACGCATCAGACCGACACAGGTCAGAAGCCGGGCATTGTCGCTTTCCGGCGCGCGGGCGCGGAGTTCGTACCAAACATAGGTGCCATCATGGCGGCGCAGGCGGAAATCGACTTGAAGGTCGCCGCCACGGTTCTCCTGGAGCGACCACAGCATCAGCTTGAAGCGCTCGCGGTCGGAATTGTGCAGATGCTGCAGGAATTGCTGCACCGTGGCGGTCAGCGACCCAGGATCGAGACCGAGCGCCTCCTCGATCTCGCTCGAGACACTGATCTGGTCCCTGCCGGCATTCCATTGCCAGACCGCGGCGCCGGAGCCATCGACCGCGAGCGACTTGATCTGCACCTGGCTTGGTGGTCCGAGCTGCATCGCCGTGCTGCCGGCGCCTCGGAAAGCGAATTGCGTCACGGTGAAGCCGAGCAAGACCAAGATGAGGACGAGGCCGGCAACGAGGCCCGAGACGACAACCTCGCCGGAGAGCTTGCCGAGCACAATCATGGTGGCGCCGAACAGCCAAACCAGGAGCAGCATCCAGCTTGGAATCAGCGCCAATGCGCGGTCCTGGCCGCGAAGGGCGAGATAGACGATGAGACCGGTACCGATGCCGGCGATGAGAACGGTGGACGCCCGGGCTAGACCGGACGCCATTTGCGGATCGATCGGGGCGAGGATGACAAGCGCCCATTGCACCGCGATCCATCCCCAGAACGCGGTCCTGATCCAGCCATGCCAAAGTCCGATTCGCAAGAAAGCATAGAGGAAGAGCACGAGGCTTGCGGCGAGCGAGGCTTCGGCGGCGGCGCGGTAGAGGGCGATGCGTTCAGCCCCGACCGGAAACAATTTGTTCCAAAAGCCAAAATCGACGCAGAAATAAGCCAGCACGGTCCAAGCTACGAGCGCGGTGGCAGGGAAGATCGCCCGGTGATTGGCGGCGAAGATCGCGGTCAGGAAAATGGCGAGCAGGCCGGTGATACCGAGCAGCACGCCGTTGAACAACATGCGATCTTGCTGCTTCGATTGGTACGCATTGGGATCCCAGAGGTAGAGCGGCGGCACTTGGTTTGAGGCGAGCTCGGCGGCGAAGGTAATGGTCTGCCCAGGCTCCAGGTTCAAGCGGAAGATGTCGGCGCGGTCGCTCTTCAAGGGCTCGGGCCTGAAACCGAGCGAGGGCGTGACAGCGGCGATGCGGCCCGCGTCGAGCTCTGGCCAGAACACCCGCGAATTGGCCAGCGTATAGCGGGGAGCCACCAGCCAGCGAACGACGCGCTCGGCCGTCGGGTTAGTCAGCGCGAAAACAAGCCAGCCGGGATTGGTGCCGGGCACGGAGGCCTGCACCGCCATGCGCCCGACATAGCCGTCAGGCCCGGGAGCGGTTTCGAGTTGCAGACGATCGCCCCTGCCCTCGTAGAGCTCACCAAGCGAGGTGACATCGTATTTGTCCTGGTCAGGTTTGACGACGATGGCGTCTACGGCGCGCGCGCCGGAGCCCATGACGCCGATCAGCGCAAGCAACGACAGGAGCGCGAGCAAAAGCGGACGCGCAAGATGCACGCGACCTTGCTCTCTCTCACCTCTCGCCGAGGCGCAAATCAAAGCCACCCTCCCCTCGCTTTCCCGAAACATTGCCCGAGCGTCGTCAGCGCGGGTCGCTATCGAGGAGCGCGTAAAGCAGATGATCCTGCCAGACGCCGTTGATCCTCAGATAACGGCGCGCCATCCCCTCGCGGGTAAACCCCGTTCGCTCGAGAAGCTTAATTGAGGCCGCGTTGGTCGGAAGGCATGAAGCTTCCAGCCGGTGCAGCTCGAGCGAATCGAAGACAAAAGGAATAACAGCGCGGACGGCCGCCGTCATATAGCCTTGGTGCGCATGGGTCCGCCCGATCCAATAGCCCAGCGTGCAGGCCTGGGTCACGCCGCGGCGAACATTACAGAGAGTCAGCCCCCCGACCAGGGCCCCAGAATTCAAGGCAAAGATGAACAGGGCATAGCCGACATCCTCGCGGAGGTCGCGCTGGTAGTGGCGGACCCGGCGGCGGAATGAGGCCCTGGAAAGCTCGTCGGAGGCCCAAAGCGGCTCCCAGGGGGTTAGGAAGTCGCGGCTGGCGGCCCTAATCTCGGCCCAGGCGGGATAGTCGGCCATTTGCGGCGTGCGCAGTATCACCCGATCGGCGCGGATGACGGGCCCGAGATCGCTCAAGGACGCGGATCGCAACAACGCCATGGCTTCGAATGGCTCCTTAAGCCGCCTTGCTGGAGGCTACCGCGAATTTCTCAGCCACGGCGTCGAATCTTGCAACATTTAGAATTGGGCCTGCGGTGGCGAGACTAACGGGAGAGGCGAGCAGCTTGGCCGCCAGCAACTCCAGGTCGGCAATCGAGACGGACTCCACTTTTTCGATCAGTTCATGGGCAGGCACCGGACGGCCATAGATCAGGATCTGGCGGCCGAGTTGCTCGGCGCGAGCGGAGGAGCTTTCCAGCGCCGCCAGCACCCCCATCTTGGCTTGCGCCCTCACCCGGGCAATTTCGTCCTCGCCGAAGCCCTCATTAGCGGCGCGGACCAGCTCATCGCGAAGCACCGAGATCAGCTCGTGCGCCCGGTCCGGACCGGTCGCTGCATAAATCGAGATCATGCCGCTATCGGACAGGCTGGTGGCAAAGGCGCTGATGGCATAGCAGAGCCCGCGCCGCTCGCGCACTTCTTGAAAGAGGCGCGAAGACATGCCGCCACCCAGCACGCCGGCGAAAATGCGGGCAGTATAATAATCGGGGTGGCCATATTCGGGTCCCTCGAAGCCGAGCACGAGGTGAGTCTGCTCGAAGGATTTCTCGCCGCGCCTGATGCCGCCACGATAACGCGAAGCCGGGGGCGGCGGGCTTGCGCCAGGATCGAGCTTCATGAGCCGGCGCTCGGCTTGCTCGATCAGCGCCACATGATCGATGGCGCCGGCTGCAACCAGCACCATGTTGGGCGCGTGATAATGGGTGGAGAGAAAATTTCCCAACTGATCGCGGCCGAGCGAGCTGACACTTTCGACGGTTCCCAGAATCGGACGTCCGGCCGCCTGATCAGGATAGGCCGCGTCCTGCGCCAGGTCGAACACGGTGTCCTCCGGCGAATCCAGCGCCGAGGCAATCTCTTGCAGGATGACGTCGCGCTCGCGCTCAAGCTCTTCGGGTTCGAAGCGCGGCTTGAGAATGATGTCGCTCAAGATATCGAGCGCGAGCGGCATGTCGTTCCGCATCACGCGCGCATAATACGCGGTGGTATCGACGCCGGTCGCGGCGTTCAAATCGCCACCGACGGCTTCGATCTCTTCGGCAATATCACGCGCGGATCGCCGCGCGGTGCCCTTGAAAGCCATGTGCTCAAGGAAATGGGCGACGCCGTGCTCGGCAAGCGCCTCGCCGCGGCTGCCAGTGCCAGCCCAAAGCCCGATCGAGACGGTCTCCACTTCTGGCATGGAATGGCTGACCACGGTCAGGCCGTTCTTGAGCTTTGAGACTGTCACACTCACGCGCCCACTCCAGTGCTCGCGCGCGCCGTCGCCGAAATGAATTCTGTGACTCGGGCGGAATCGTTCGGCATGATTTCACAACGCTCGGTCTCACCGAGCTTTGCCCGCAAGCGCTCCGGCTGCTCGGGCATGGTGCCGGTGGCGCGGGAGACGGCTTCCGGAAATTTCGCCGGATGCGCTGTCGACAGCACCACCATCGGCGTTTCGGAATCCCCAACTTCGAGTTTCGCCGCAGCAATCGCTACTGCCGTGTGCGGATCGATGAGCACGCCGGTCGTTTCATAGAAATTGCGAATCGTCGCGTCTGTCTCTTCCTCGCTCACAGAATGCGCGGTGAACAAAGCGCGGAGGTCGCGAAGTTCATTCTCCTGCAATTGGTAGCGACCAGTGTCGCGAAGCTCGTCCATCAGCGATCTCACCCTCGATGCGTGCCGGCCCGCGAGCTCAAACAGGAGCCGCTCGAAATTGCTCGCAAGCTGGATGTCCATGCTCGGACTGGACGTGGCGATGACGCCCCTCGGCTCATAGATCCCCGTCGCCAAAGCGCGGGGTAAACTGTCGTTGAGGTTCGTGGCAATAACGAGGCGTTTGATCGGCAAACCCATCGCCCTGGCGGCGTAACCTGCGAAAATATCACCGAAATTTCCGGTGGGCACGGTGAAGGCGACGCTTCTCTCGGGCGCACCGAGGGCGGTTGCAGAGGTGAAGTAATAGACGGTCTGGGCAAGGATGCGCGCCCAGTTGATGGAGTTGATTCCCGTGAGTTGCAGACGGTCGCGAAGTCGCTCATCG
>DATBSU010000059.1:0-3181 GCA_036559585.1 Methyloceanibacter sp. | reverse complement strand
AGCGATTCGCATAGCCGCAAACCTAGCAAGGGGTCCGGGCAAAACCTAGGCAGCAAATGCCTGCTCTATTGCTTGGTCTCCGCCTCTTTCAACACAGCATCGACCAGCGCGCTGCTCGGGTAGCAAGTCAGTGGCAGGCCTAGCTTTTTTTCCTCTAAGCCGATCGACCGGCGCGTCTTGAAGCCCGAAAGTCCATCGACTTTGCCGACGTCATAGCCTTGGTTCACCAGTACCTGCTGGAAGCGCTGGATGCGATCGCGAGGGAACCGCTCGACCGGTTGCCAGGCGCCGACAAACGCGACCGGCTCGTTGCTCGCGATCATATCGGCGATATGGCCGACGAAGATCGCGTAGACATCGGAGTTGTTATAGAGCTTCAATACCGAGAAATTATCAGTGGCGAGAAACGCCGGACCTTTCAGCCCCGCAGGCAAAACCAGGAACGCATTATCGCCGAGCTTCTCTTTCGAGAACTCTTTGCCTTTTACCCTCGCGATGCCGAGCTTCATCCATTCGCTGATCGGCTTCGCCAAATCCGGCCCTTGCAGCGAGCAAACGAAATCGGCCGGCAGGGTGACTTCATAGGCCCAAGTCTTCGATCCATCCCAACCTTGGCTGTGCAGCGAATTGCCGGTCGAGGCAAGCGCGTCCGGAATCGTGTTCCAGATATCGCGTCTGCCGTCGCCATCAAAATCGACACCGAAATTCTCGAAATCCGACGGCATGAATTGGGTGTAGCCCATGGCCCCCGCCCACGAGCTTCGCATCGAGGCCCGTGTGGCGTGGCCCTGTTGCAGGATTTTCAACGCAGCGATGAATTGCTTGGTGAACTCCTCGGGGCGCCTGCCCATGAAGGCTTGGGTCGCCATGGTCTGTAGCGCGTCGTAGGCGGAGTCGACTTTGCCGAACCCGGTCTCGCGCCCCCAGATCGCGACAATGATGCTCGCCGGCACGCCATATTGTTTCTGAATGGCAGCGAGCTGAGAGTTGTATTCTTGAAACTTGCTGCGTCCCGTCGCGGCGAGCGACTTCATGGCGTTGGCGTTGAAATAGCCGGCGGGCGCATCGAACTCGGGCTGATGTTTCGGCACTTGCGCTTGCGCCAACGCGGCCGGCAACGCTGGGCCATTCGGCGAAGCGGGATCAGGCAACACCAGATGCGGCAAGGACCAGTTGAGCTTCAGACCTTTAACATTGGCGTCGAAAATCTCTCGCGAAACCCCGGCCGCTTCCGCCTGCGGCCAGAGACTCTCGAGCCATTCGCCGAAGCGCTGTTCGACCGCCTTCTTGTAGACCGCCACGTCATCTTGCGCGGCACGGGCTCCAGCCGATGCATGCAGAAGTGCCGCCAACGCGAGAAGGGCAAGTATTGCGCGCTTCCACATTCATCCCTCCGCCGGATTCGAAAATCGGAGGGATTGTGACGAGCGCCCGAGGCGCTGAAAAGGCAAAAGATGAGCCTAAAGCATGATCCGGAAAAGTGGGAACCGGTTTTCCGGGGAGATCATACTCAAAGAACCTAGAGCGCTATTGCGTTCTAGGAAGCGGCGCGGACCTCGATCAGCCGCTGCTCCCAGCCAAGCGCACTCTCCACGATAGTATCGAGATCGTCGAGCATCGGTACCCAGCCCAACACCTCGCCGATCCGCTCGGCTTGGGCGATGCCGATATAGCCGGCGCCGCCCGTGACCAGTACGCTCATGAACGCCCTCACCTGCGCCGTTGCAATTCGGCGCTTGCTATCGGAAACATGTTGAGGGACTTCTAACTGGGGCCTATCACTCCTTCCTGCGCATCCACTTCACGAGGTTAACGAGGACTTAACATGGGCGCTCCCGTCCGCAAGGCCGTGTTCCCTGTCGGGGGGCTCGGCACCCGATTCCTGCCCGCCACCAAGGCGATGCCGAAAGAAATGCTGACCGTGGTCGACCGACCGCTGATTCAGCACGTTGTCGACGAGGCGCGCGCGGCCGGCATTGAGCATTTCATCTTCGTCACCGGTCGCAACAAGACCGTGATCGAGGACCATTTCGACAAGCAGGTCGAGCTCGAGCGGGCGCTGACCGCCCGCGGCAAGTTGAACGAGCTTGGCGCGCTTGGCGCCGACCAGCTTGGTCCCGGCGTCACGAGCTTCACCCGGCAGCAAATGCCGCTCGGCCTCGGTCACGCGGTCTGGTGCGCGCGCGACATCGTCGGCCGCGAGCCTTTCGCGCTGCTGCTCCCCGACGTGCTGGTCAAGGCGAATGGCAAAAGCTGCCTCGCCCAGATGCTGGACGCTTACGCCAAGCATGGCGGCAATATTGTCGCGGTCGAGGCCGTGCCCTACGACAAGGTCGAGAGCTACGGCGTCGTCAGCGTCAAGGAACCCGCCGGCGGCGGCAACGTCTTCCCCATCAACGGCATGGTGGAGAAGCCGCGTGCCGGCACCGAGCCCTCCAATCTTTCGATCCTCGGGCGCTATATCCTGCAGCCGGAGATTTTCGACGTGCTGTCGGTGCAGGAGCATGGCAAGGGCGGAGAGATCCAACTCACCGACGCGATGCTGAAGCTGCTCGAGCGACAGAAATTCCACGCCGTCAAGCATGAGGGCAAGAGTTTCGATTGCGGCTCGAAGCTCGGCTTCCTGCTCGCCAATGTCACCTACGCGCTCGACCGGCCGGAGTTGAGCGAGGCCTTGACCGAGGAACTAAAGAAGCTGGTCAAATAACTTCTAACGCCGGAATGTCATCCCGACTCGCACCTCGTTTTCGACGAAATCGCTTGCTTCGTCGGTCGAGAAGAAATCAGTGTGCTGGCAGCGCACATAGGTCGACCGGCCACGGCCAGGACGTCTGCTGCAGCGAGAGCGCCCGCTGCGCATATCACGGCCAGGACGTCTGCTGCAGCGAGAGCGCCCGCTGCGCATATAAAGTGGCGACGCGGCAAAGACGCACCTCGATCGACGAGGAGGACCGAAAAAGCCTTGTGGGCCGCCGCTCCGAGGACCGTTGATCCGATGAGCCTAGGGGGAATAAGGTTGACGAGCTGTTTAGGCTTGTGCGGAATTGGACCAAGACTCCTGGCTTTCAGGGCCCAGTTCCGTGCTAAAATCGCCAACTCAGGGGAAGGGCACGGGGAAAGATGGCAGTCAGCCTGAAACGTGATCGATTCCAACGGGGCGACGCCGATGCGGCCGTCGCCT
>DATBSU010000058.1:0-4910 GCA_036559585.1 Methyloceanibacter sp. | reverse complement strand
GGACCTGGCCCTGGCGATATTGTGGTTGCCGTACAAACCGAGCTGCACCGCGTCGGCTGCGATTCAGGCCCGATCGACGGAGTCTGGGGCGGACAATCCCGCGAAGCGCTCGCTGCCTTCGGCAATTTTGCCAAGGTCGATGTCGGCGATCTTGCTCCGACACCTCAAATCTACGGCGTGATCAAGGGCAAGACTGCCGTGGTGTGCCCGGTCGAGGCGGAAGGCGAACCGCCGCATCATGCGCCCACACCCCCGTCCGATTATGGCGGTGGCGGCTATGACCACGGCGGCGGAGGCTATGGCGGTGGCGGCGGTTATTAACGCCGGCCCGCAAAGCTAAGCGAGGGCCCGTGACATTGCCTCGGACCACTTGCTTCAGGGTTTGAGTTCCGGCGAGCGAACATGCTCGGGGCGGAAGCCCATGCCGATCAGGCGTGCCGGCAGCCGGCGCAGAAACGGAAACCAATCGAGCAGCTTCACCGCGAACGGCGCGCTCGGCCGTTGCTGAAGCGCGAGCACGTTGCTGATGATGCGCTTCTGCACCAGGAGTTGCACGCCTTGCATCATCTCGGTCGGCCATTGCCGGCGCTTCTGCACCTCGCTCAGCAACTCTGCCGACACCGGACCTTGGCGGAGTGGCACCGCCAGAATGTTGGCGGTGGCAACCGCGTCTTGTACCGCGAGATTGATGCCGACGCCGCCGACCGGCGACATGGCATGCGCAGCGTCGCCGATGCAGAGCAGCCCGGGGCGATACCAGCGCTTTAGGCGATCGACCACGACGGTCAGCAATTTCACGTCATCCCACGATTTAATCTCGCCGACGCGGTCGGCGAGCGCAGGATTGAGCTCGACGATGGATTGGCGAAAAGCGGGAAGTCCGCGCCGTTGTAGATCCTCGAAGCCGCCTTTGGGAATGACGTAGGCGCATTGCCAATACTCGCAGCGATCGAGCATGACGAGCAGCCTGCCGGCTTGGATGCGGCCGAGGGCCTGTGAAGCGTCGCTCGGGCGCTTCGACAGGCGCAGCCAGAGCACGTCCATCGGCGCGCCGTAATCCTCGCGCTCGAGCCCGGCAAGATCGCGCACAACAGAATGACGGCCGTCGGCGCCAACGACGAGATCGGCTCTGATCTGAAGCTCGCCTTGCGGCGTCTTGGCGTTGACGCCGACGACCACATCGTTTTCGATCAGGAGACCAACGACCTCCGCCTGCATTTTGAGATGGAAGCCGGAATAGCGCTTGGCCTTCTCGGCGAGAAAATCGAGAAAGTCCCATTGCGGCATGAAGGCGATGAATTTGCAGCGGGTCGGAAGGTGCGAAAAATCCGCGAGCGTCACATCGTCATCGCCGATCTTGCCCTTGAGCACGCTCAGCTCTTGATGCGGCCGCTTGAGGAAGTCGTCGAGCACACCGAGCTCATGCATGATCTCGAGCGTGGAGGGATGGATGGTGTCGCCGCGGAAGTCGCGGAAGAAATCGGCGTGCTTCTCTAGCACAACGACATCGATTCCGGCGCGGGCAAGCAAGAACCCGAGCATCATGCCGGCCGGGCCGCCGCCAGCAATGCAACAGCGCGTGGTCAGGCGTTCCGTCATTCATGCGGCTCCGTCACGCGTTGGCGATGATGCGAGAGGTCGTGGTAACGCGGCACCTTGCCGTTGAGCGGATTATCGGGATCCCAGGCGTAAGAGACGGTGCTGAAGCGCGCAGCGAGCGCATCGTAAAGCAGCAGTCTGCCGACGAGGCTGTTGCCGAGATCGAGCAATTCCTTGGTGATCTCGACGGCCGCGAGCGCCCCAATCACGCCGGCCACGGCGCCGAGGATGCCAGCTTCCGCACAAGGTGCCACGGTTCCCGGCGGCGGGGCCTCGGGAAAGAGGCAGCGATAAGAGGGATAAGGATTGCCGGATGCATCGCTGGCGAAGGCGCGAAATGTCGTGAGATAGCCGTCGAACGGACCGAGCGCGGCGAACACCAGCGGCTTCTTGGCGAAGTAGCAGGCATCGTTGACGAGATAGCGCGTGGCAAAATTGTCGGAGCCGTCGGCGACGATGTCGAATTGCGAAACAATCTCGAGCGCGTTCTCGGGCACGAGGCGGGTCGAATAGAGCTTGGTGTCAACACTCGGATTGAGCTTGGCGATGGTCGATGCCGCGCTCTTGGTCTTCAACTTGCCAACATTGGTCGTATCGTGAACGATCTGCCGGTGCAGATTGTCGAGGCTCACGCGGTCGTCGTCGATGATGCCGATGGTGCCGACACCGGATGCCGCCAGATACATCGCCAGAGGCGAGCCGATGCCGCCCGCGCCAACGATGAGAACGCGCGCGGCCTTGAGCCTCTGCTGGCCCTCGCCGCCGATCTCCTTCAGCACGAGCTGGCGTTTGTAGCGTTCGATTTCGTCTGGGGTGAGCATGATCGAGCCAGTCTAAGCCATGCGTCGGCCGCAAAACGCAGAATTTCAGCCAGTGGAGCCGAAGCCGCCAGCGCCGCGTGTGGTGTTGCCGAGCTCCGCGACCTCGACGATGGCGACATGCTCCACGCTGGCAACAATAAGCTGAGCAATACGATCGCCACGACGGACGGTGAACGGCTCGGCGCCGTGGTTGACGAGCAGCACCATGACCTCGCCGCGATAATCGGCATCGATGGTGCCCGGACTGTTGAGCAGCGTCACGCCATGCTTCAAGGCAAGTCCTGAGCGCGGGCGAAGCTGCGCCTCGTAGCCGGCCGGGAGCTCGATGGACAATCCCGTCGGCACCATTCCGCGAGCGCCGGGAGGCAAAATCATGGGGGAATCGGCGGGGACGCCTGCGACAAGATCTAGACCGGCCGCATGTGCCGATTGATAGGCCGGGAGCTCTAGCCCTTCGCCGTGAGACAAACGTCGCACGCGAAGCGTGACGCCTGCGCCGTCCGTGCTCATTCTGCCGCCGAGCGCAGAGCGCGCATGGCTGCTGCGATCTGTGCCAGCAGGCGCTGCGCCATCTCATCCTTGGTCATCGGTGGCCAATTCTCAACGCCGCCACTCGTAACGATGTGAACTTGCGTCTTGTCGCCGCCCATGGCGCCGGTCCCCGGCCAGACGTCGTTGGCGACGATCCAGTCCGCGCCCTTGGTGCGTTGCTTCGCTTTCGCATTCTCGATCAGATTTTCGGTTTCGGCGGCGAAACCGACGACGAGGCGCGGACGCTTTGGCCCGGGCTTCGAGATGGTGGCGAGGATGTCGGGGTTGAGGGTGAGCTTCAGCTCAGCCTCGGTTGCCTGGCCGCTCTTCTTCAGCTTGTGGGTCGCTTCGTCGGCCGCGCGCCAATCGGCGACGGCCGCCGCGCAAATGGCGATGTCTGCGGGGAGCGCCTGCTGCACAGCTGCAAGCATCTCGTTCGCGGTCTCGACCTTCACCACGCGCACGCCTTCGGGATCGGGGAGCGTCACGGGTCCGCTCACCAATGTCACTTGCGCACCGAGAGCTTGCGCGGCTCGCGCCAACGCATGGCCCTGCTTGCCGGAGGACCGATTGGCCATATAGCGAACCGGATCTATGGGCTCTTGCGTCGGCCCAGAGGTGATCAACACATGACGGCCGGAAAGCGATTTCGATGTCGCGCCCGCTCCACGCTTCGCCGGCGCGTCAGCCTGCAACAGGTTTTCGATGGCCTCGAGAATGTCGTCGGGCTCGGCCATGCGTCCGGGGCCGAACTCGCCGCAAGCCATCTCACCCTCGTCGGGTCCGACGAAGACAATTCCGTCGCTGCGCAGCGTGGCAACATTTCGTCGCGTCGCCGGATGCTGCCACATGCGAACATTCATCGCGGGCGCTACGAGCACTGGCTTGTCGGTCGCGAGCAGCACGGCTGTGGCGAGATCGCCGGCCAGGCCTTGCGCCATTTTGGCGAGGAGGTCGGCGGTCGCCGGCGCGACCGCAATCAGGTCGGCTTCGCGCGAAAGGCGAATATGACCGATCTCGGCCTCGTCCTTCAGATCGAACAGATCGGTGAAGGCTTTTTCCTCGGTGAGCACGGAGAGCGACAGCGGGGTGACGAATTCGGCGCCGGCTTTGGTCAGGATGGCACGCACGGATCCGCCCCGCTCCTTCAAGCGGCGCACGAGCTCGAGGCTCTTATAGGCGGCGATGCCGCCGCCGACGATCAATAGGATGCGCTTGCCTTGCACTCTCGCTACTCCAGCCAAGCCCGGGGCTTTCGAGGACATGACTAGCATTTAGGGGTTAAAGATCGAAATTCAAAAGATGAGGGTTAGCGCGATGGCAGCTAGGGCAATGGCGCCCACCCAGATGCCGATGCGGCTCCAGCGGTTCTGGCGGCTTTGCGTCTCGGCCAGGCGTTCCACGGTATCATTATCAAGACGCAGGCCTTGTTCCGCCATCTCGGCGAAGGCCTCGCCGACGCGCTCCACCTGCCCCAGCAATTTCGGGATATCGCCCATGAAACGCCCGACGGTGGCAGCCCCTTCGGCGGCAGCGCCGAACTGGGCCGTGGTGCCGAGCTGGCTTTCCAGCCATTGCTTCACCACGGGCTCGGAGACCACCCACATATTCAACTCGGGATCGAGGGAGCGGCCCACGCCTTCGACCACGACCATGGTCTTTTGCAGCAGCAGCAGCTCGGGCCTCGTCTGCATGTCGAACACTTCGGTATATTGGAACAGCTGACCCAGCAGCTGCGCCATGGAGATCTCGCTGGCTGGCCGGTCCATGATCGGCTCGCCGATGGCGCGAAGGGCTTGGGCGAATTGCGCCACGGAGTGTTTCCGCGGCACGTAGCCAGCCTCGAAATGCACTTCCGCGACACGTTTGTAGTTCCTGGTGATGAAGCCGTGCAGGATCTCGGCGAGGAAAAGCCGCTCCTTCATGCCGAGCCGGCCCATGATGCCAAAATCGACGGCG
>DATBSU010000057.1:0-7491 GCA_036559585.1 Methyloceanibacter sp. | reverse complement strand
GGGGATCAGCCCTCGAGTCTCTAAACCGTCCGTACAGCGCCGCACCACAGACGAACAGCAGCCGCGCCAGGCCGAGCCAGATCGCGGCATAGAACAGCACGTTCAGCGTCCGCGAAATCCAGCGCAGCATCGTGAACACGGGGAGGCTCACGAGCGAGCCGAGTGACCTGGCGGAGACCGGAGGCATGGCCTGGTCTCGGGTCAGCCCAGTAAGTTCCGAGACCGGCACAAACTCAAACCCGCGCGCCCGCATCTCGTCGATGATCCGCGGCAGGGCCGCCAAAGTTTGCGAGCGATCGCCACCGGAGTCGTGCAGCAGGATGACGTGTCCGCGAATGTCGGGATTGGGGTCGGTGGATTGCGCGATGACACGGTTCACGATTTCATCGGCGGAAGGCTTTTGCCAGTCGTCGGGATCGACATGCAGGCCGACCGTGTAATAGCCCATCGTTTGAGCGATCTCGATCGGCACGGTTTCGTCTGCCGTGGTCGGCTCCGCATCGCCAAGATATGGCGCGCGGAACAACCGCATCGAGCGTCCGGTCAGTCCTTCGACCAAACGTTGATTGGCATTGATCTCCAGCGTGACCAGCGCATCGGGCAGCTCGCCGAGATTGGCATGGGTAAAAGTGTGATTGCCGATGTCGTGTCCCTCGGCGAGGACGCGCCTCAGCAAGTCCGGATTGGCCTCGGCGTTCTCGCCGATGACGAAGAAACTGGCGTGAACGCCTTTTTGCTTCAACACGTCGAGGATCTTGGGCGTCCAGTCCGGATCCGGACCGTCGTCGAAGGTTAGCGCAAGTTTGTGGGGCACATCGCCGGTGCGCTGAATAACAAAGGACGTCGGGATCGTCGTATAGGTTTGGTCGACGATATCGCCCGTGGCCGCTTCTACCTCAAAATTGCGTGCCCCCTCTTTTGGCTCTTCGGCCACGCGAAGCACCTCGCCGTTGCCCTCGAAATCGATGTCCTCGCCGCTGCCGATGGTTTTCAGCGCGTCAGGCGCCGGAGCTCCGTAGCCACGCCCCAGCACCGACCAGACCGAAGGATCTTCGGAGCCTAAGCGCCACAAGGCATAGCCTGCCGGGCGATAGACGTCGGCGGCATGAATCTCGTTGAAGGCCGTCACCCCATCCAAGAACCAGACATCGTGCCTGTTGCCGTCATCCTCGACGAAAGAGAAATGGGGGTTGTTGCTGTCCGGATCGAAGTCGATGTCGGCCTCGGAATCTTTGGCCGAGAGCACCGCCTCTTCAAAGGTCAGATCCTGGGTCTTCTGCCCCTTGACCCAATCATAACCGTAGCCGCCGATGGCGATGATGGTGTGGTCCGAATCGAGCGTCGCCAAGCGCTTGTCCAAGGTATCTTCAAACCAAGTTTGCCCGGCAATGCTTCCCGGCTCCCCCTCTTCCCAATGTTGGTCATAGGCCATCAGCACCAGATAGTCGGCGATATGCGCATAGGTCTCGTAAGGCCAATCAGCGTCGTCGAACGGCACCGCCATCACGATGATCAGGCCATGCTGTGCAAACGCATCGGCCGTTTCGCGCAAGAAAGCCTCGAGATTTTTTTGCGCGTCATCCGGGACCATCTCGAAGTCGATAGTCAGTCCCTGGAAGTGGTTCTTCTCGAGGAAGGCCACGATTTCGGAGATCCGTTCTTTGCGGGTATCCGGATCGGCCAGGAAATGTGCAAGTCCGGGACCGTCCCAGTTACCTTCCACCGCATTTTGAATCATCGGCAAGATCGGTGTCTTCGGCGCCTGGTCGCGCATCAGCGCCAGCGCGCGATCGTCGATATCAGGATTTAGCTCCATCGATTTGCCGGAAAGCGAAAGCCAGGACGGGATAACCCAATCGAGATTGGGAAGCGCGCGCTTCAATGCAGCATAACTATTGTCGTCCCAATTGACATAGAAGCCGATGCTCAGCGCCCGATCCGCAGGATTGTCCAATCCGCGCGGAATAGGCCTGTGACTTGCTTGGTCGGGCTGTCGGCTCGACGCATGCAGGGCGCGTTCCTTCTCGCGCAATTCATCGGCGAGGGTCGTTGCAGCTTTCACGGCCTCGGGGTCGGCGGCGCCCGTGATGTAGATGGCATGCGCGGTCGAGCAGGTCGGCGCCCAGGCGCATCGAATCGAGACTTGCGCGCCTTCGAGCGCGGCGCTGGCGGGATGGTGTACAACCATCAGTGTGGCGCCGAAGGCGACGAACACCACCGCGCTGAACGTACCCATGGCCCAAGCCAGCCGCCGCAATAAGCGGGCTCGCTTGCCGGTGGGATCGAAGAAAATTTGCTTTCCGAGCATGAAATCAGGCCGCGATTGCCGACACAAGATTCCCCCGGCGAATGCATATAGGTCCGGCGCGCGATTTGGTTCCCGTGCCAAGACGCCGCAGTCCTGCGGCATTTTATGGGTCTATCGGCCCTATCGGCCGGACGCCTTCACCGCGTCGAGCACCATCTCGAACTGCCCGAACACCCAATAATGGCCGTCACCGCGGCGCACATGGAGGCTGCATTGGGGAAGTGCCTGCGCCAAATAATAAGCAGCCTCGGCGGGGACGATGGTGTCATCGCTGCCCTGCCAAACAATCGACGGGACGTCGATCTTGCCGAGATCGAGCCCCCAAGGCCGGCAGTAGAGTTGCAGGTCCTGCACCGCCCCGTCGACGCCTCGACGCAGCCCCTCGGTGATGGCTTCGTAAAGCGACTCGCGCACCTCCTCCCGTTCGAGCAGCACATGATCGGCTTCGGAGGCGTGGTGCTTGAGGCCTGCATAGGCGAATTGCGGCGCGACGGCGAGCATCGCCTTTAGGCCCCAGAAGAAGGAGCCGCAGGCAAACGGCGAGAGCGCAAGCTCGGTGAACAAATGCCGATGCCAGGCCGAGATGCCATCGACGACTTCGGCGATTGGTCCGACCGGGCTGATCAACGCAAGCAGCTTGACGCGGTCCGGCATCGAGGCTGCCGCCGCGATCGCGAAAGGTCCGCCACCCGATACGCCGATCAAGGCGAAGTCATTCAGATTGAGCGAGTCGGCGAGGCTGATAATGTCCGCCGCCGCATCATGCAAAGTTGGAAAATCCTTGGCGTCGGAAAGTCCGTAGCCCGGGCGCTCCGGCGCGATTAACCGCAATCCCCGCTCCCGCGCTGCCTGATCGGCCAGCGCGAACATTAATCGCGATCCCGGCGTGCCATGTAGTGCGATGACGGGCGCGCCGTCCGGATCACCGAACTCGGCATAGCCGAGCTTGCGGCCATCGGCGCAGCGATGGACGCGCGCGTAACGATCGGTGTCGCTCAGCGTCATGCCGTCCATTGATTGTCAATTAATCCAGGAGATTTGGTCGCTATTCGCAGGCGATGATGATGTCGCCGGGGTTGATGATCAGCGTCACCGACTTGCCTTCGTACAGGCCAAGCGACTCTAAGGTTGCGATCGTGACAGATGACTGGAGCGTAGTGTCGCCGGCAATGGCGACATAGACGATGGCCGTCACCGCCCCTTTACGGATCTCCATGATCTTACCTTCGATCTGGTTGCCAGTGCTGAGCTTGCTGAACTTCATGTCTAGCCTCGATTGAGATCGACTGCGCCTCAGGTGACATTAGCGCAAAAGCGCTGGATGCGGCGACAGGCCTCTTCCAGCGCCTCGATGCCGGTGGCGTAGGAGATGCGGAAGAACGGCGACAGCCCGAACGCGGCGCCATGCACCACGGCCACGCCCTCTTCTTTCAGCAATGCAGTGGCGAAATCTTCGTCCGTGGCGATCTTAGTGCCCTCGCGCGATGTCCTGCCGATCACGCCCTTGCAGGACGGATAGACATAGAACGCGCCCTCCGGCTTCGGGCAGTGAATGCCTTTGGCCTGATTCAGCATCGACACGACGAGGTCGCGCCGCTCCTGGAACGACTTCACCCAGTCCTTGAGAAAATCCTGCGGGCCTTCCAGCGCCTCGACCGACGCCCATTGGCTGATCGAGCACGGGTTCGACGTCGACTGCGACTGCAGTGTCGAGATCGCCTTGATCAGGGGCTCGGGCCCTCCGCCATAGCCGATGCGCCAACCGGTCATCGAATAGGCCTTAGACACGCCGTTCATCGTCAGCGTGCGATCCTTCAGCTTGGGTTCGACCTGCGCCGGCGTGGTGAACTTGAAGTCGTCATAGACCAAGTGCTCGTAAATGTCGTCGGAGAGCACCCACACCTGCGGATGCTTCACGAGCACGTCGGTCAGCACCTTGATCTCGTCGCGCGTATAGGCGGCGCCGGTCGGATTCGACGGCGAGTTGAAGATGAACCACTTGGTCTTCGGCGTGATTGCCGCAGCGAGCGCTTTCGCCGTCAGCTTGAAGCCGTCCTCCTCGCGAGTCTCGACGATGACCGGATTGGCGCCCGCCAACAAAACAATGTCCGGATAGCTCACCCAGTATGGCGACGGGATGATCACCTCTTCGCCCGGGTTCAGCGTGGCGAGCAGCGCGTTGTACAGCACCTGCTTGCCGCCGGAGCCGACGGTGATCTCTGAAGGCTTATAGGTCAGGCCGTTCTCGCGCTGGAACTTGCTGACAATGGCGCGCTTGAGCTCGGGGATGCCGTCGACCGCGGTATATTTGGTCTCGCCGCGCTTGATCGCCTCGATCGCCGCCTGCTTCACATTGTCCGGGGTGTCGAAATCGGGCTCGCCCGCGCCCAAACCGATCACGTCAAAGCCGGCGGCCTTCATTTCGCGCGCTTTGGCCGTAATCGCCATGGTCGGCGAGGGCTTCACCCGTTCAAGCGCGTGGGCGATCAGTCCCATAACCTATTCTCCTAAAGGATTGAGGAAACGCGGCCCCAAAAGGGCCAGAACGGGCCGCACCCTAAGCGGGGGTGCGACGCGCCGCAAGTCTCATGCGGCGAAAATCCACGCCGCCCGGCGGACACATTCTGGTTAAGAGCCTGCCTCATTAGCGTGCACTTTTCCGGGCCGCGAGGGTCCGTTTTCAAACCTTTATAGTTTCCGCCGGTAACGTGGCTGTGACCGGAACCAGGGTGCCGGCCAAGCTAGCTCCGCACCCAGAATCTGCTAAACTCAAAGACCGCCGTTGGTGCCGAGAGCGGCGGATGAGGGAGAAACTGATGCCGGAAACGCAATCGCCGTTGCCCCGCCGTTTCAACTCGCGCGCCATGCGCGGCTGGAGTGCGGCTGGCCTTGTGACCCTCGCAGTCTTGCTCGGCACATTGCCTGCCGGAGACAACGCCTTTAACCGCGCAAAATCCAACGTCACTCAACTCGTTCGCCAAAGCGCCTGGAAGCACGCGCTTGCCAACGAGCCGGCTGCGAGTCCCTGGCCGTGGGAAGAGATCGTCATGCCCGCCGAAGGCACCGCAGTGCCGCGGCTTGGCTTGAGTGCCGCCGTGATGCGGGCGAATAGCGACACCACCGAGCCGTCGCATCCGGTGAAGCTGCCCAGGACCTCGGCCATGGCGCAGGATCCTCATCTCATGCCTGATGTCATGGCGCCGCACATCGCCGTGACAAGCAACATGGACGATGACGGGACCGATCATCTCGCCTTCGGCTGTCAGCAGACCGACTGCACCACGCTTAAGCCACAAGCCTCTCCGGCCGCGGACGCCGCACAAGGCGAGCCGGTCGTCGCCCCGCGGCCGAGCACCGAAAAGCAGCTTTAATCAAGCAGCCTGTTCGGCGCGGATCGAGACGCTCCCGCTTTAGTGTTTCTTCTTCTTCGCCGGCTTCGCCGGCGCTGGTTCCGGCGCGGGCGCCGTTTCGGGCGTAGAGCTGGTCGATTGTGGAGCGCTGGACTCCGGCACCACGGTCGATTGCGCGTCTGATCCGGGCGTTGCTCCCTGAGTTGCCGGCGCATCGGGCGCGGTGGCGACGGGGGGCGGCGGCGGCGCGGGCGGCATGGTCGGCGCGCGGTCGGCCTCCACAATTTCCTTCAACTTGACCAGGCCGCTCTGGAATTCGCCGCCGATGAGCCGGTCGAGCATCAAGCCCTTCCATCGTCCGAGCGGACTGGTCCCGGCATTGTAGCCGAAGCCCCAGGTGACCTTGCTGCCGGACCCTGCGGGCGCGATGTCGTAAAAGGTCGTGCCTTCGAGGTCATCGAGATTCACCACCAGCTCCGCGTGACGGTTCGGATCAGCTTCGGTGATCTCCATCAGGCCGGTCCCGATCTCTTTCTTTGAGCTCTCCCACTCGGTATGCGCACCCTTGCCTGACTCAGGCCCAGAATAAGTAACGCGAAGTTGCGGGTCGCGCGCCGCCCAGGGCGACCAATCGTTGAATTTGTGCAGGTTGGCGACGTAGGGAAACACCGCCCCTTCCGGCGCGTTGATCACAATCGAGCGTGCCACGGTGACCTGGCTCGGCAGCGCGAACGCGACCCCGACCAAGATCAACGCAAGGGCCACAAGCCCCAGGATTAGCCGCATAATCGGACGCATCGCTTGCCCTCCTCTAGCCGGCCTTGCGCACCAACCGCTTGTGCGTAAGGCCGAGCAACCCGCTCGCCTTTTCACCAAAAACGATTACATTCCGCCCGTCAATAATGAGAGGGCAGAACTATGGATCTTTCACCACCAACAACCGTCGTTTTCGTGGTCTCGGTGATCTTGGCCTTGCTGGCGCTCGTCGGCCATTTCGTGGTGATTCCCTTCTTCAGCGAGCACGGCTTCTGGATGGCTATTATTGCTTATATCGTGCTGGCGGTCGGCAACGTCGCCAAGGGACTCTAGGGTCCCATCGGGGCCCTGGGCGGGTGGCCGTCTGGGGCTTCTCCCGATTGATCACACCTGGCCATGGACCCCGAGCGCGAGGCGGAGCCATTCGGAACCTCTGAAATTGAGCCAGATGGACGGCAGCGCCGTGTGGATAACCGCGCTTGACGGGCGTCGCCAGAGTTACGTCCCCGGACTCTCGTGCAACCCCGTCTCGCCAGCGGACGGTTCGGCGAGCTAGAATGGCAATCGCAGGACGAATCTGGGGGACCAATCCATGTTGCTGACACCGCCGTCCCGGGCGACCTTTATCATTGCCATAGTGCTCGCGATCATCGCGCTTCTAGTGCAATACGCGAGCGCGAGAATCCCGATGGCGTCCGGTCACGCCTTCGAGACCCTGCTCCTCGCATTCATAGTGCTGGTGGCGGGTAATCTTTTCAGGGACATTTAGCAGGCCGCAAGCGCTCGACCTCACTGAGGCAGGGACGCGTTCCCGTCGCGAGACTCAAACGATCAGAGCCGGCGAAAGGCCGGCTCTTTTTTCGTTCGTCTATAGGTCGTCCTTGTCGTCGTCTCTTGCCCAAGACGGACGATAAGGCTGCGAGCCCGACCCTGGCATCGTGGGACGTGGCGGCGCACTCGGAGTGCCCATGCCTGGCGTTGCCGGGCGCGGAGCGCTTGGAGTCGGCGCGCCACCCATGCCGCCGGGACGCGGCATGCCACCACCCATCGGTGCGGCCGGACGCGGCGGCATACCGC
>DATBSU010000056.1:0-11778 GCA_036559585.1 Methyloceanibacter sp. | reverse complement strand
GAGCGGATCGGCGGCGGCTTCGGCGGCAAGCAGGAGATGATTTCGGAGGATCTTTGCGTGCTCGCCACGTTGAAGACCGGCCGTCCGGTGATGTGGGAGTTCACGCGGGCGGAGCAGTTCATCGGCGCTACCACGCGGCATCCGATGACCACCCATGTGAAGCTCGGCGCCAAGAAGGACGGCACTTTCACCGCGCTTCAGGTCCGCGTCGTGTCCAATACCGGCGCCTATGGCGGCCATGGCGGCGAGACGCTCGCTGCCGCGCTTGGCAGCCCGATCGCCGCCTATCGCTGCGTCAACAAGAAGGCCGACGGTTACGCCGTTTATACCAATATGGTGCCGGCCGGCGGGTTCAGAGGCTATGGCGCCTCGCAGACGACGTTTGCCATCGAATGCGCCGTTGACGATATGGCGAAACTCCTGGGCATCGATCCGTTCGAGATCCGGCGCAAGAACATGATCCGGGAGACCGACCGGATCGAGTCGATCTGGAAAGACCCCTCAGACGTGATGTTCGGCAGCTACGGCATCACGCAATGTCTCGACCAGGTCGAGGCGGCGCTGAAGAGCGGACGAGGCTTGCCCAAGCCCGAAGGCGAGGATTGGGTGGAGGGAAGCGGCGTTGGCACGGCAATGCTCGAATCTGGGCCACCCACCGAGCACCGCTCCGGTGCGGAGATGCGGCTCCTGCCCGACGGCACCTATCACCTCGCGGTTGGTTCGACCGAGATGGGCAACGGCTCGACCACGTCCCACCGCCAGATCGCGGCCTCGGTGCTCGGCACGCGCGCCGACGCCATTGCCATTATCAACGGCGACACCGACAAGACGCCTTACGATACCGGGACCTTCGCCAGTACCGGCACGGTCGTCGCGGGCCACGCGGTGGAGAAGACGGCGAGGGCGCTCCGCGACGTGCTGATCGATTTCACCGCCCGCAATTTCGACTGCAAGCCCGAAGATTGCAGTCTGCAGGACGACGCCATCATCTGTGCCGACCGAAAAATTCCGCTCACCGAGATTCACGCGGTGGGCGCCAAGATCGGCGACCATTTCGTGGTCAGGCGCAAAGCCTATCTGTCGCCACGCACCATCGGCTTCAACGTGCAAGGGGTGCGGCTCGCGGTGCATCGCGTCACCGGCGAGGTGATGACTTTGCAGAGCGTGCACGCCGCCGATATTGGCAAGCCGATCAATCCGATGCAGTGCCGCGGCCAGCTCGACGGCGCCGTCGCCATGGGCTTCGGCTGGGCGCTCTACGAGAAGATGGTGTATGACGACAACGGCGCGATGGTGAACCCCGCCTTGCGCGACTATCGCATTCCGGCCTTCGCGGACGTGCCGCGGAGCGAGATCTATTTCGCGGATACCTATGACACGGTCGGTCCGCTCGGCGCCAAGGCGCAAGGCGAGTGCGCGATCAATGCGGTGGCGCCGGCGATCGCCAATGCCATCGCGAATGCGACCGGCGTACGCTTCCCGGACCTGCCGTTCACGCCGGACCGGATCTTCGACAAGCTGAAGTAATTTTCAGAGCAAGGACTGAACTAGCTCGCCTTCTCCGCCGCGGACGTATTGCTCGGCCGCCCATCCAAAGGTTTGCCTTTGTCCCAGGCCTCCTTCTTGTAGGCATTGCCGTCCTTGGTGATCTTGGTCGTCCAGCCGGTGTTCCAGGTGATCACCGCGGCGCCGTTCTCTTCTTTCCAAGTGCCGCTCATGGGTTTGTCCTTGTGCTCGGCCGTCGCCTTGCCGTCTGCAGCGAGCACGATCTCGAAGGGATGACCTTTGGTGTCCTTGACCTTCCATCTGCCCTCAAACTCGCTGGCCGCGCTCGCAGCGCCGACGAGCCCCATGGCGAGAATTCCGGCAAGGGCGATCACCGCCATTCTTTTGAGAAACTGCATAGACCCCTCCTTCATCAAGCTTGAGGGAAACCGAGAGCTATTTCGGGGTGCAGGCGCCGAACAGGGCAAAGGATGATTTGCCGCTAGCGATGCCGCCGACGAGGTCGCCGGTCTCGAGCGTCAGCGTCGCATTCCAGGTCTCCTGGTCTTGCGTGCCGTAGAGAAAGATCGCCTTGTCGGTGATGGTGATGCCCTCGATGTCTTCGGTCCGCGTCGGCCCGCCCATGCCGGACGAGGTCAATTGCTTCTTGTCGACATCGAGGATAATGAAATCGGAGAGGTTGACGGCGTCGATATTGGCCTCTTTGCAATCGCCGACGGCATGACACTCATAGACGGCTTGCAGCGCGCAAATATAAACGCTCGCCGCGGCATAAGATGCCGTCGGCGCGAGCGAGATGGCGAGAGTGATCGCCGCTAGTTCCGAGAAACGCATCGCCATCCTCCTTACATCGAGACTTGATAGCCGCGCGCCGTGAGGCAGGTCGCGCCCGCGGCGAGATAGGCGGCATAGAGTGCATTGAGCTGGGCTGCTTCATCGGTGCCGACAACGCCGCCGATCAAGCCGCCGCTTGGGCTTTGCGCCACCGTCATCCCGGGGCCCATGGGCGTCGGCACGATGAGGCCGGTGACCGTGCCGCCGGCCATGCCCGGGCGCACGATGATGGGTAATCCGGTCGGGCTATATCCCGTCTGCTGGACCGCCCAATCGGCGCAAGCGGCGCGATCGGCGTCCTGCTGCTGTGGGCTTTGGCCCTGCAAGGGATAGGCAAACAGCGCACGGGCAAACGCATCGGGCACGAGCCCAAGCACCACGACCAGCGCGGTCAGACCGCAAATAATGCGACCAACTCGGTTCATTGCTCCCCCCAACATTGACGCGAACAATCGGTCAGCCGGTAGGCGTGCCGGCTGAGGCAGGCAGTCTAGGTCTGGTTAGGGAGCCCGTCTAGGTTAAGAGGCTTGGGCTTGGGCAGCGTGCACCTTGGCGACGTTGCGCTTCAGGCGGCGGGCCTTCAGGGAGAGGTCCTCATCGCTGGCTTTCATCAGAAAGGCGTCGAGACCGCCGCGATGCTCTACCGAGCGCAGCGCATTGGCGCTGATGGTGAGGCGGACATGCTTCTTCAGCGCGTCGCTCTGCAAGGTCACATTGCAGAGATTGGGTAAGAAGCGGCGCTTGGTTCTGCGCTTGGCATGGCTCACATTGTTCCCGGAAAGCACCGCTTTCCCAGTCAACTCGCAACGACGTGCCATCGCTTCAATCCTTCTCCACAATATGGCGGAAGCCGGCGCGGGGCGGGGTATCAAAGAAAAGCCCAAATGCCGCAACGACGTGGCGAGATATACGGGGGAGAAAGCGGCAGGTCAAGGCGGCTTGCAACCGGTCGCCCAACCTCAGAATTGACGAAATCCACGAATAATCCCACAGTTCGCCACGATTGGGGCAAGCAGCCGTTTTTCACTTTTGCCGGGGTCACGGGGATGATGCAGGCAGCAAAACATCGTTTGAGGCTTGCCGCCGTCGGTGCGCTGACCTGCTTCTTGGCAGGCGCACCCGCCGATGCCGAGAACGGCATTACCACGGCTAGCCAGGTCGTCGCGGTTTATCGGGTCGATCTCGCCGGCTTCAATCTCGGCAATTTCACCGTGACGGCCAAGTTCCGCGGCGACGACTACGATTTGCGCGGCGTCGGCAATTTCTCGATCCTTCAAGGCATTATCTACGATTGGAAGGGCACTACGCTCGGCAAGGGCAAGATGACCAATGAAGGGCCGGAGCCCGCCATGTACGCGCTGAGCTACCAAGGCGGCGGCCAAGGCGAGCAGCTCCGCATGAATTTCGCCGCCGGCGGTGTCACGGATGTGGCTATCGTGCCGCGGCATCGCGCCAGCCCCCGCACCATTCCGGTGACCAAGGAGCAGCTGGAACGGGTGTTCGATCCGTTGAGTGGCGCCTTTCTCTATGCCCATTCCGACAATCCGAACGGTGATTTGAGGGTCTGCGACCAGACCGTGCCGGTGTTTGACGGCAGGCAGCGCTTCGACCTGGTGCTGACGCCGAAGCGCGCCGTGACAGTGAAGCGGGATCAAAACAGCGGCGGATATGCCGGACCGGCCGTGATCTGCCAGGTCCGATTCATCCCGATCGCAGGCTATCAGCCTGAGAATCCCGGGATTCAGTTGATGTCGCAATCGGACGAGATCGAGGTCTGGCTGGTGCCGATGCGCGGTACGGCGATGTACGTGCCCTACCGCATCGTGCTCCCCACCCCGGTCGGTTATGGCTCCGCGCTGGCCACCTCGTTCCAGGTCAGGGGGCCGCAGCGCGCGAGCAATGATCCTGCGCCGCAGCCCTAGGCGCTGAAATCATCAGACGGCATCGTAACATTCCGCCGCAAGACGTTGTCGGCAAGGCCCGAATCACTGCCAATCGTTAATGGCAAGGAGGCCAAACCCCAGATATTGTAGGGAACAGACGCCGAAGATTGACGATCCCCTGATTCGTGCCCGCTTCGTTCACTTTGCCTTCACGCGATCCGGGGACGAGAGATGAACGCCGACACAAGAGGTTGAATCTCGGAAGCGGCTGAAGCGCGAGAAGAACGAAATCCGAATAGGCTGATGTCAGCGATTCGGGCGGGATTCGTTCCGGGGCCGTTCCGGGCTTAAGGTCTCGCCCGGTAAGGGCCTGTTAATAAGGACTTCAAACGACATGGTCGGCCCGGTCAGCGCAAACCCAGCAAGGTCCGCGAGCACGCGGGGCGTGACCGCGGTGCTTGGCCCGACCAATACGGGCAAGACCCATCTCGCCATCGAGCACATGCTTGCTCACGATGTCGGCGTCATCGGGCTGCCGCTCCGGCTGCTCGCGCGCGAGGTCTACGACAAGGTTGTGGCGCGCGTCGGCGCAGCTCAGGTCGCCTTGATCACCGGCGAGGAGAAGATCAAACCAGCATCGCCACGCTTCTATGTGTGCACCGTGGAGGCGATGCCGCTCGACCTCGAGCCGGACTTCGTCGCTATCGACGAGATCCAGCTCGCGGCAGATGGCGAGCGCGGCCACATCTTCACCGACCGGCTGTTCCATGCGCGGGGCCTGAACGAGACGCTGCTGCTCGGCGCGGCCACCATGCGCGACGTTATCCGCGAGGTGTTGCCCGGCGCCAATCTGGTGTCGCGGCCGCGCCTCTCCAATCTTACTTACGCCGGCGACAAGAAGATCACGCGACTGCCGCGGCGTTCGGCGATCGTCGCGTTCTCAGCCAGCGATGTTTACGCCATTGCCGAGCTGGTGAGGCGCCAGCGCGGCGGTGCTGCGGTCGTGCTCGGCGCGCTCAGCCCCAGAACCCGAAACGCGCAAGTCTCGCTCTATCAGAATGGCGATGTCGATTTCATCGTGGCGACAGACGCGATTGGGATGGGCCTCAATCTCGATCTCGATCATGTCGCCTTTGCCGGAGTGCGCAAATTCGACGGCCAAGCGCATCGCAGTCTCAGCCCGGCCGAACTCGGCCAGATCGCCGGGCGCGCCGGCCGCCACATGAACGACGGCACGTTCGGGGTAACCGGCCAGGCCAGCCCGTTTGAGCCGGATCTGGTCGACCGGCTGGAAAATCATAAATTCGATCAGATCGGCCCCTTGCAATGGCGGAACCGGAACCTCGATGTCGCCTCGCTCGACAGGCTGAAGGAAAGCTTGCGGGAGACGCCGGACAACCGCAGGCTGGTCCGCTCGCGCATGGTGGACGACGTCATTGCGCTCGAGAATGTCAGCCGCGACCCGTCCATTCGCGATATGGCGTCGGCGCCGGCGGCGGTGGCGCTGCTCTGGGAGATGTGCCAGATCCCCGACTATCGCAAGATCTCGGCGGTGAGCCACGCCGAGATGATTGCCACACTCTACAGTTTCGTCATGAGCGATGCGGGTAAAATTCCTTCGGATTGGTTCGCGCGCCAGGTGGCGCTCGCCGACCGCACCGACGGCGATCTCGACACGCTGTCGAGCCGGCTGGCGCAAATCCGGACCTGGACCTTCGTGTCGCATCGTGGCCATTGGCTCGATGATCCGGAACATTGGCAGGAGCGGACCCGCGCCATCGAGGATACGCTGTCGGACGCGCTGCATGAAGGCTTGGCGAAGCGTTTCGTCGATCGGCGCACCAGCGCTCTGATGCGCCGCTTGCGCGATAAGGAGGAGATGGTCGCCGAGATCGGCGGCGACGGCGCCATCATGGTCGAGAATCACTATGTGGGCAGGCTAGACGGTTTTCACTTCACGCCGGACGCTTCGGGCGAGGGCATTCACGGCCGCGCGACGCGGCACGCGGCGGCCAAGGTGCTGTCGCGTGAACTGGCAATTCGGTCCGACGCTCTCGTCGCGGCGCCCGACGAGGCGATCACGCTTTCGCCGAATGGGCGGATCGTCTGGGCAGGCTCTGAGATCGCGCGGCTCGAGCGCGGCGAGAATGCGCTGAAGCCTCGGCTCCAGCTCAATGCCGATGAGCATTTGGCGTTGCCAGAGCGTGAGCGCGTGATGAAGCGGCTCGATCTCTGGCTCGAGACACAGATTGCGACGAAATTGAAGCCGCTGGTCGATTTGAGCGATCCGGCAGGCCTCACCGGATTGGCCAGAGGCATTGCCTTCAGGCTGGTCGAGAATTTCGGCACGCTTCGCCGCGATGCCATTGCCGATGAGTTGAAGGCGCTCGAGCAACAAGAGCGCGCCAGCTTGCGCCAGCATGGGGTGCGCTTCGGCGCTTTCAATATCTATGTTCCCTCGCTGCTGAAGCCTGCCGCGGCGGACCTGCTGACCTTGCTGTGGGCGCTGCATTCGGGGCGCGATCACGGCATCTCGCTCGACGCGCTGCCGCCGCGGCCGCAGCAAGGGCTCACCTCGGTCGAAGCCGATCGTCTTGTGCCAGAGGCCTATTGGCGCGTGGCTGGATTTCATCTCGCAGACCAGCGGGCGGTGCGCATCGACATGCTGGAGCGGCTTGCCGATCTGATCCGGGTGCGAGTGGCCTATCGTCCAGGCGGCGAACAGCAGGCGCCGTCTGGGGCGACCGGAGACGGCGGCTTTCGCGTGGTGCCGGATCTGATGTCGGTGGTCGGCTGCTCGGGCGAGGATTTCGCCTCGATCCTCAAATCTTTCGGTTTCAAGCGCGAGCGGCGCAAGGTTCCGGCATACAGCGCAGCTTCTCAAGCCGAGGCGCAACCTGCGGCAGAGAGCTTTGAAGAGATTTGGCGTCCCAGCCGGCGGAAAGACCGAAGCGAGCACCCGGTCCGTCATCGCGGTAAGCCGCCGGCAGGCAAAGGCCCACGAGACCAACGGAAGCAGCCTCCGCGGCCGCCTGCTCCCCGGCAGAGCCCAGTCTCGACCGAACATTCGCCTTTTGCCGCGCTCGCCGACCTGAAGCGGAGCCTTGCGCGCCGTCCTGAGCGGGGATGATCGGTGGAAGCACAGCGGCTCGACAAATGGCTGTGGTGCGCGCGGCTGGTGAAGACCCGAACGCTCTCCGCAAAACTGATTGAAGCGGGCAGGGTCCGCGTCAACGGCAAGCGGGCTCTGAAGGCAGCGCGACCGGTGGCAAAGGACGACGTCATCACGGCAAGTCTTGGGCGGGTCGTGGTGGTGCGTGTGCGGGGCGCGGTCGAGCGCCGGGTGTCGGCGAGTGTAGCGCGGACGTTGTACGAGGATCTAACCCCACCGCCTCCGCCGCGAGACGAAAAGCCTGTCAGTCGCGGTGCGCGGCCAACCAAACGCGATCGCCGCCGGATCGACGCTTTCATCTCTCAGGGTGACTGAAGTCTTGAGCCTGGCTAGAACGAAATCCATTTGGGTTGAATCACGATTTCGCTCTATGTCTTGGTCTTTGACGCATGATCTCGTACGAAAAGTCTGCAACTTTTCGGGATCATGCTCTAAGCTGCGCTGGATTTGTTTTTCGCAGGCTCGTCGATTTTGGTGGTGCCTCGGCGCAACAGCTCGGTCATCTGGGCTACCGGCACCGGCCTGCTGAAGTAGAAGCCTTGGGCTTGACGGCAACCGGCGGCCATGAGGAAGCGCATTTGTGCTTCGGTCTCGACGCCCTCGGCGATGACCTCGATGCCGAGTTCGTTGGCAAGGCGAATGGCGGCGCGAACGACGGCGGCCTTGCGATAGTCCACCGCCACGCGGAAAACGAATTCCTGTGCAAGCTTCAGACGCGAGACAGGATAGATCGTCAGATATTTCAGCGACGAATAGCCAGTACCGAAATCGTCGATCGCGATTTTGGTGCCCATGTGCCTGAGGGCAAAGAGCGCTTCGCTGTGCCGTTGCGTCGCGTCCATCAACACCGACTCGGTGAGCTCGAGCTCGATGTGGGAGGGGTCGATGTCCCAGCGCTTTAACGTCTCCTCGACGTCGCGACCAAACTCGGAGGTGCCCTTGAGCTGTACCCCCGAAACGTTCACAGCCAAGACCGGCGGGGCAATATGCTCGGCCTGCCATTGTTTGAGCTGGCGGCAGGCATCGTTCAAAATCCACTGGCCGAGGGGCACGATCACACCGGTTCGCTCGGCGATGGCGATGAACTGACCCGGCGCGATCAAACCGCGGCTCGTGTGATTCCAGCGCACCAATGCCTCAGCGCCAATGATGCGGCCGGTGGCGATCTCGACTTGGGGCTGGTAGTGAAGTTCGATCTCGTCGGCGTCGATTGCGGCACGAAGCTCTTCGGTGACGTGCACGCGCTCTTGCACCTGTTGATCGAGATCAGGGGTGTGGAAGTAGAAGCGGTTGCGGCCATCAGCCTTGGCGCGATAGAGCGCAAGGTCGGCCTGCACCATCATGGTATCCGGCCCGGAATTGTCCGGCGCATACGCTGAGATGCCGATACTCGAGGTGATGTTGATCTCGTGACCCTCAATTAGAAACGGCTTGGCAAGAACCTTGCCGATCTTGGTGGCCAGCGCGCCGGAGTCGTTGATGTCGATCACATTGGATTGCAGGATGGCAAATTCGTCGCCGCCGAAACGCGAGACGAAATCGGATTCGCGCACGGTGAGCTTCAGGCGATCGACCACGCCCTTGATGAGAAGGTCGCCCATTGGGTGACCAAGCGTATCGTTCACATCCTTGAAGTCATCGATATCGAGATAGAGCACGGCAAAGGGGGCGGCGCCGCGCCTTGCATTGGCGTGGGCCAGCGTCAATTGTTTGATGAAGGCCCGCCGATTGGCAAGGCTGGTCAAGAGGTCGGTGTCCGCGAGCAACGTGACGCGATCGTGCGCCGTCTCGAGCTGCCGGGCGTAGCGGAGCGACGCCCACAGATAAGCGAGCAAGGCGCCGAACAACAACACGACGCCGAGGGCGGCAATCCATGCGCGATAGAAGCCGATAATTCCCTGTTGAACCGGCGCCACGGCAAGCGTCCAGGTGACATTGCCGACTTTTATGGGTGAGGTCCAAGGGGGCGTTTCAGAGTCGCCGGGCTTAACGGCCGCTCCGCTTATTCCACCTCCGTCGTGCATCTCGCGGACAAAGATTGGCGGCGACCCAGCGCTTGTGTAGAGATAGAGGTCGACATTGTGAGGCAGCATCTTCTTGGCGAGAACGGCGTTGAACACGGCGTCAATCTGGAAGACCCCGACGACCATCCCGCGTGTGTTGCGGCGCCGCTGTTCAACGGTGTCATTCGGTACGCCTTGCTTGTAGACTGGGAGAAAGGCCAAGAATCCCGACCGGCCCCCGCCGATGGGATTGCGAAGCCAGATGTTCTGGGCGGTGGCCATGGTGTTGCCGTCTCGCGCGAGAGCGATGGCCTCGCTTCGAGCCGGTTCGGAATCGAGATCGGTGCCGAAGGTTGCCCTTTGGTTTTTGGTTGCCGTCGAGTAGAGGATCGGGAAATACTCGTCGCGTTGCGGCTCGGGCGGCATGGGGCCGCTTGCCGTCCACGACCTGATGGAAAAATCGCCAAGGCCGGCTTCGCGTTGTTTGCGCTCGAACGTGGCGCGCTCGTCACGGGTCACGCGCGGACACCACAGAAGGCGCATCGTTTCGCCGTACCCGGCAAGGATCTGATTGCTAAATCGGTCGAACTCGTCAGGGTCGACGTCGTGCGAAGAATCGTAGAAGGCGCGCATGGCGCGCATCTTGTTGAGATATTCGTTGACGCCGTTCTGGAGCAACGAGGCGTAGTCGCCCGCGATATTGTCGAACTCTTGTCGGAACAGCCGCTGTTCCCAGGCGGAGACAGTGACCCAAGCAAAAACGGCGGCAACCAGACCGAGGCAGGCAACCGCAAGGAGCGGCATGTAATGCATGCCGGGCCCCCACCTCTTCTTCGGTTCAAAGCGGTGGGGCATGTCTCCCGGTCTCTGATCGCAAGCGCCTAATTTCCAGGCATCGTCACTGCCCGATTGACCATAGATTGATTGACGGCGGATTAGGATTAGCTCGGCAATTCAACCGATGATGGCGGCGGCTCCTCCTCACGCCAGTCCCTTCGCGCGATGCGGCAATCGGCGAGGATGGCTATCCTTGTGCAAAGCCGAGCTTTGCGATAGGCAGGGCCCTCTTCGGCCAGTTTCGAAGGATTCTAGAAGGGTCGGATTGCCGGTGGGCTGGCCCGGCAAAGTCATGTGGGATCGATGACTTACGTCGTCACGGAAGTTTGTATCAAATGCAAGTATACCGATTGCGTGGAGGTCTGCCCGGTAGACTGCTTCTACGAGGGCGAGAATATGCTCGTCATTCATCCCGACGAATGCATCGATTGCGGAGTTTGCGAGCCCGAATGCCCGGTTGACGCCATCAAGCCGGATACCGAGCCCAACCTTGAGCGCTGGCTCGAGGTCAATCGGCAATATTCCGAGGCCTGGCCGAATATCACGACCAAGAAGCCGGCCCCGCCTGACGCTGACGCGTTCACCAAAGAACCCGACAAATTCGCCAAATATTTCACGCCGAATCCAGGCGAGGGCGACTAGGACCGTTAACCTTGTGGTCAAAATGCCGCATATTGCGGCGCAGAACCGCCATTGTTGCGACACGGCGTAGCTGGCGGTTTTGATAAAATTGTGTTATCCTATTGTCGGAATGGCGGAAACCGCCGCGGCATTGAGCAATCGAGACGCGTCCTCTATTCGGGCGCTCTTTTTTTCCGATTTGGGGGAAGTCACGCGATCGGGGGTGTCCTGATCGATGCTCAATTTTTGCGTGCGAGCGGCAGGACGCGGACGGTCATTTTGGCCGGGCAAACACTTAGAGAAGTGAGACGAGAGTAATGCCTGATAAAAAGAAGCCCCAGCAGAGACACGGATTCCGCACCGGCGAGTATATCGTATATCCAGCTCATGGTGTCGGTCGTATCGTGTCCATCGAAGAACAGCAGATTGCGGGCGCTGCGCTTGAGCTCTTCGTCATCAACTTCGAGAAAGACAAGATGACGCTCCGGGTTCCTACGGGAAAGCTTGCGAGTGTCGGCATGCGGAAGCTGTCTGAGGATAAGACGGTCAAGCGTGCTCTGGCCACGCTCAAGGGCAAGGCTCGGATCAAGCGCACGATGTGGTCACGCCGGGCCCAGGAATATGAGGCGAAGATCAATTCCGGCGACCTGGTGGCCATCGCCGAGGTGGTGCGTGACCTCTACCGGTCTGAAGCACAGCCTGAGCAGTCTTATTCAGAGCGGCAGCTTTACGAAGCGGCGCTCGACCGCATGGCTCGTGAGATCGCAGCCGTGGATCGGATCGACGAGGCAAGCGCTGTCGCCAAGATCGACGACGTGCTGGCCAAGAGCGCCCGCCACGCTAAGATCACCGCCGATACAGAGGCTCGCGGCCGCGCCGCCTAGTCTATCCTACTGATTGAACCGGCCCGTGTTTGGGGAGC
>DATBSU010000055.1:0-9877 GCA_036559585.1 Methyloceanibacter sp. | reverse complement strand
TGGCGCGCCAAAAAAACATGCTCGTAGAGCGGCATGTGCCTTTCCTTCTCATAACCCCGGTGCAAAGCCTCACATGGGCCTTCAAGAAGGAAAGGCCCAAGTAGATGACCCTTGGGAGCGGAGACACGGGAGGCCGGCTTTTGGCCTACCACTCTATAGAGAGCGGCCCTCCGTTCAGCCTCCGACCGGGAAGTGCTGATAATTCGGGCTTTATACGGCTTTGCCGCAAGTTTGCAAGGGCCTCGGCGGGCAAAGTCGCGACCCTCCTTATTGCTGCGGCATCGACTGCGAGGTGCATTCCACCGCCTTGTTGTCGGTGATGGAAAAGCCTTTGCAGCCGTTTTGGCCGTAAACCTCGATCACACCGACTTTGGCAACGGGTGCGCCGCTGTATTTTGCGCTGATCGTCACCGGAGTCGCAGCCCCGTCATTCACATCCTGGGGCGGCCGGCCTTTGGCGTCGAAGGCAAAAATAAGATCATTCGGGTCGCCCATCCGCGGCACGAGCTGCAAGTCGGAATAATTTGCCGTCGGCGCGGTGGCGTTGACGGCGATGGAGACGATGGGCTTGTCGGATTTTTCAATTGACGCTGTGACGTCGCCGATCTCAGTCAGTGCGGCGAGCGCAGGGTCGGGCGTAGACTTGGACGCCCAAGGCCAAGGAAGGGTGTCGTCGGCGAAAACGCTAGCGCTTATCATCGCTGTGGCGGCCACAGCGCCAAACACGATCTTCCGGTTCATGATCTTCTCCTCTTTCGGAAACAGGGGGCCTTTATCTCTTTCTACCATGCGGGGTTAACGAGTTACTTCAACTTTCGGACGGTGATTGTGGCGCGACAAAAGCCGGATTTTCCTGCCTCGCTTGACAGACGCCGCCGGACACGGTGTCTATGGCCTCCCCAATCAACCACGCCGAATTTTCTGCCATTATGAGCATCGCTTTCGTTTTTCCCGGCCAAGGAAGCCAGGCCGTTGGTATGGGCGCGAGCCTCGCCACGACCTATCCGGCAGCCCACGCTGTGTTCGCCGAAGTCGACGAGGCGCTTTCTCAGAATCTCTCCAAGCTGATGTGGGAGGGACCCGAGACCGAGCTGGTTTTGACCGAGAATGCGCAGCCCGCGCTGATGGCGGTTTCGCTTGCCGCCATGCGGGTGCTTGCAGAAGAGAAAGGCATCAAGCTTCGCGACAAGGTTGCTTACGTCGCGGGCCATTCGCTTGGAGAATATTCCGCGCTCGCTGCGGCCGAGAGCTTGAGCGTTGCCGATACGGCGCGGCTGCTCAAGATCAGAGGGAAGGCTATGCAGGAGGCGGTGCCGGTTGGCGAGGGTGCGATGGCGGCGCTGCTCGGGGCAGATCTCGACCAGGCCAAGGCGCTCGCTGCTGCGGCCGCCGAGGGTCAAGTCTGCGAAGCCGCGAACGACAATGCTCCTGGACAGGTGGTGATTAGCGGGGCGCGGGCAGCGATTGAGCGCGCGGTGAAGCTCGGCCCGCAATTCGGCGCGCGGCGCGCGGTGCTGCTTCCGGTGAGCGCGCCGTTCCATTGCGCCCTGATGAAGCCTGCCGCCGACGCGATGCGCGATGCGCTGAACAAGGTCGAGATCAATGAGCCAGCCGTACCGCTCGTCGCTAATGTGCTGGCATTGGCGATCAGCAGTTCTGTGGAGATCAGGAACCGTTTGATAGAGCAGGTAACCGGCATGGTGCGCTGGCGTGAGTCGATGATGTATTTGCAGGCACAAGGCGTGACCAATGTTTATGAGGTCGGCGCCGGCAAAGTGTTATCCGGAATCGCGCGGCGTTTCGACGGACTACAAGCGGCAAATGTCGGCACGCCCGAAGAGCTTGAGGCGGCGTCGACGGCGCTTGCCGGCTAGATATAAAGAGGAGAGCCTCGATGTTCGACCTGACAGGGAAGGGCGCGCTGGTCACCGGAGCGAGCGGTGGGATCGGCGCCGCCGTGGCGAAGGCGCTGCATGCTCAAGGCGCCAATGTCGCGATCTCCGGCACGCGGAAGGAAAAGCTCGACGCGCTGGCCAAGGAGCTCGGCGACCGCGTACATGTGCTGCCTTGCGATCTTCGCGACCGCGCCGCCGTGGTGAAGCTCGCCGAAGAGGCGGAGAAGACCGTCGGCCAGGTCGATATTCTCGTCAACAATGCCGGCATCACCCACGACAATCTTTTCATGCGCATGAAAGACGAAGAGTGGGATGATGTCATCAACGTCAACCTCAATTCTGTGTTCGTGCTGACGCGCGGAATCTTGCGCGGCATGATGCGCCGGCGCTACGGCCGCATCGTCAATATTGCTTCGATCTCCGGCGTGTTCGGCAATCCGGGTCAGGCCAATTATGCCGCCTCGAAGGCTGGGCTCGTGGGCATGACCAAATCGTTAGCCCGCGAGGTTGCGAGCCGGGGCATCACCGCCAATGCGATTGCGCCTGGCTTCATCTCCACGCCGATGACGGACGCCTTGACGCCGAAACAGGTGGAAATGATCGCCGCCGCGATCCCGGCGCAAAAATTCGGCAGGCCGGACGATATTGCGTCTGCCGTCGTGTTCCTCTCAAGCCAGGAATCTGGCTATGTGACCGGGGAAACGATGCACATCAATGGCGGCATGGTCATGGTCTGATGGGTTGCAGGACAGGGACTTGGGGTCGCAGCTTGACCCAGTTTCCTAAGCCCAGCGGGGGTTCTGAGCCCTGGTGGCGAACTGAGGCCCAAGTGGGCTGGTAAGAACAACGTCCCGAGGGGGCTTGACAAAGGACAACCCCATCCGCGATCAAACCCCGGACCAACCGCTCGGGGACGCATGAGGCCTTAAAGCCGCAGGCTCGGGGGGATGTTATGTGGCTAAAGACGTTATGTGGCTAAATACGACAAAAGGGACGGTGAGGCGGAGATGAGCGATATCTCGGAGCGCGTAAAGAAGATCGTGGTGGAGCATCTCGGTGTCGAGGCCGACAAGGTTACCGACAACGCCAGCTTCATTGACGACCTTGGGGCCGACAGCCTCGACACGGTCGAGCTGGTCATGGCTTTCGAGGAGGAGTTTGGCTGCGAGATACCCGACGATGCGGCCGAGACGATTTTGACCGTCGGTGACGCGATTAAGTTCCTGGAGAAGAATACCGCCGCGTGACGCATTTTTCGCGCGGCCAAGCTGGGCCATCTGTTTGCGCCGGTTGAAGCGTGTCAGAGGCCGGCACTAGGTTTCCGAAACAACTCGGCGAAAGCAAACGATGCGTCGTGTCGTCATCACCGGCTTGGGGATGGTTTCGCCGCTTGGCTGCGGCGCCGAGACCACATGGGAACGGCTGCTCGCCGGGCAGACCGCCACGAAGCGTGTCGAGAGTTTCGATGTTTCGGACCTTTCCTGCCAGGTCGCTTGCCAGATCCCTCGCGGGGATGGCTCGGACGGCACCTACAATCCGAACGATTGGATGGAGCCGAAAGAGCAACGGAAGGTTGACGACTTTATTATCTATGCGATGGCCGCGGCGACGCAGGCTCTCACCCATGCCGGTTGGAAGCCGACCGCCTACGAAGACCAAATCCGTTCCGGCGTTCTGATCGGTTCAGGTATCGGCGGTCTGCAAGGCATTGAGAAGACCTCGCTGCTTTTCGCGGAGAAAGGTCCGCGGCGTGTGAGCCCGTTCTTTATTCCCGGCCGTCTGATCAATCTTGCATCCGGCTATGTCTCAATTGAACATGGGCTGAAAGGTCCGAATCATTCGGTGGTTACGGCCTGCTCAACCGGCGCGCACGCGATCGGCGATGCATCGCGCTTAGTGGCGCTTGGCGATGCCGATGTCATGGTGGCCGGTGGTGCTGAGTCTCCGGTGTGCAGGCTGGCGATTGCCGGCTTCGCGGCCTGCCGCGCACTTTCCACTAATTTCAACGATCAGCCTGAGAAAGCATCGCGTCCTTACGACCGCGACCGCGACGGCTTCGTGATGGGCGAGGGCGCCGGCATGGTGGTTCTCGAAGAACTCGAGCATGCCAAGGCGCGGGGCGCGACAATCTACGCGGAAATCATCGGTTACGGACTATCCGGCGATGCCTACCATATCACAGCACCAGCGGAAGACGGCGACGGCGCTTTTCGCTGCATGGTCGCCGCTGTGAAGCGCGCCGGCATCGAACCCGCCGACATTGACTATATTAATGCGCATGGGACCTCGACCCCAATGGGGGACGAGATTGAGCTTGCCGCGGTCGAACGCCTGTTTGGCAATGCGGCGGGGAAAGTGTCCATGTCTTCGACCAAGTCGGCGATCGGGCATTTGCTCGGAGCGGCGGGGGCGGTCGAGGCCATATTCTCGGCGCTTGCGATTCGCGACCAGGTGGCGCCGCCCACGCTTAACCTCGACAATCCCTCAGTAAGCACGGCAATCGATCTTGTGCCGCACCGTGCCAAGAAGAGGCCGATCGATACCGTGCTCTCCAACTCTTTCGGGTTTGGCGGCACCAATGCCTGCCTGATCTTGCGGCGCTATGCGGCTTAGGCGTAGGCTTGTTAGCTGAACCTCCCTTTCGCCATATTTCAAAGCCAAGTCATAGCGCTATCGGCGTGCGGGGGTTTGCCGGACCATGTCTTTGACCAACGATCTACCGTCGAAGGCTAACGATAACGACAGTGCGGGCGGGATCCGGCGGGAACCTACCTTGCTTCCCCGCAGCCCTGCCGAAGCGCTTGAGCCGACGCGACCTCCGGTTCCGCCGGCGCCGGAGACGCCTCAGGGCGGCGGTCATCCAGTCCTCGGTTTCTTCAACGGAATGTTCCGCTTCGCGCTGGTGCTCGCGCTCGCAATCGCGGCCTTCTATTATTTTCTCAAGATTGAATTCGATCAGCCCGGTCCGCTAGCGACCTCAACAGTCATCGTCGTACCCAAGGGCCAATCGGTTGGGGACATTGCCGACGCGCTGGTGCGCGACGGCGTCATCGCCGACAAGCGGGTCCTGTTCTTGCTCTACGCGCGATATTTTTCCCACGTGAAGGGCAATGCCAGTATCAAGGCCGGTGAATATGTCTTCCATAAAAACGCCAGCATGCGGCAGGTGCTGGACACGCTGGTGGAGGGCAAGTCGATCGACCATAAGGTGACGGTCGCGGAAGGTCTGACCAGCTTGCAGATCGTCCAGCGCCTCAACGCCAATTCCGACCTTGAAGGCGAGATCGCTCAAGTCCCCGCGGAGGGTACGTTGCTGCCGGACACCTATCGTTTTGAAACCGGCGACACACGATCCGATATCATCGAGCGCATGCAAGTCGGACAGCAGAAATTCCTCGCTAAGATGTGGGAGGAGCGTGATCCCGACGTCGTGGTGAAGACACCGGAGGAGGCAATCATCCTTGCCTCGATCGTGGAGAAGGAGACGGGCCGCGCCGATGAGCGGCCGCGTATCGCGGCGGTGTTCTCCAACAGGCTGAAGAAGAAGATGCGGCTGCAATCCGATCCGACCATTATTTACGGACTGGTGGCCGGCCAAGGCGCGCTCGATCATCCGATCCAGCAGGACGAGCTCGACCGCGATACGCCGTACAACACTTATAAGATCGATGGATTGCCGCCGGGTCCGATTGCCAATCCCGGCCGCGCGGCGATCGAAGCCGTGCTGAAGCCGGCCAATACCAAGGACCTCTATTTTGTCGCCGATGGGAAGGGCGGGCACGCCTTCGCCCCGAGCCTCGACGAGCACAATAAGAATGTCCAGAAGTGGCGAGTGGTCGAGCGCGAGATCCGTGCGAAAGAGGCCGCGGAGGCGGCTGCGGCAGCCGAAGCGGCCAAGGCTGCGGGTGTCGCTCCGCCTCACGCGACCCTTCCGGCCGGAACGCCCGAGGCTGTGCCTCCTGCCGAAGTGGTCGGTCAGACTGGAGCCACGCCGAAACCGCTCGAGATCATTCGGACCCCTGCCGAGGCGCCGGCCGCAAACGCTGGAGTCGCCCCGACTGATGGAGCCGCGCCGCCGCTGCCGCGGCGTAATCCGGACCGTTAAGAGGCGCCGAGCGACAGGATTTGTTCTCTCCCCGCAATGCTCCCGACTCGGCTTATAACCCTCAGGGGCGTTTCTGAGGCGGGCTGGCCTGAGCAGGATTATTGATGACAATCAAGAGCATGACCGGTTTTGCCCGCTCGGACGGGGCGTGCGGCGAGACCCGATTTCACTGGGAGGCGCGGAGCGTCAACGGCCGTGGGCTTGAGCTTCGTCTAAGGCTGCCGCCTGGGTTTGAGAGCCTCGAAATCAAGGCGCGCGGGCTCTGTCAGGAGAAGCTCAACCGGGGCAATTGCACCATCAATCTCGCCATCAAGCGTGAGACGGGGCAGTTCGAGCTCAAGCTCAACGAGGCGGCGCTGCGCCAGGCCATGGCCATTGCCGAACGCGCACGCGAAATCGCCGATCTGAAACATGCGAGGCTCGATACGCTGCTCGGCATGCGCGGCGTGGTCGAGGCGGTCGAGGGCGAGGACAATGAGGAAACGCAAGCGAGACTCGCCGAAGCTTTGCTGGTTGGACTCAAGACTGCACTCGATGAGCTTGTGGCCGCGCGGAGCGCCGAGGGCGCTCGGCTCGCCGAGGTCATTGCAGGCCAACTCGATCAGATCGCAAAATTCACCGAGCGAGCAGCCAATGCGGAGGCGCGGCAGCCGGAGGCGGTGCGGGCGAAGCTCGCGGAACAGCTCCGGCGGGTAGTCGAAAACAGCGCTGGCCTCGATGCGGAGCGGCTGCATCAGGAGGCACTTCTGATCGCCACCAAGGCCGACATTCAAGAAGAGCTCGATCGCCTGCGTGCGCATATCGCGGCTGCGAGGGACTTGCTTGCGGAAGATCAGCCGGTCGGGCGGAAGTTCGATTTTCTCGCACAGGAGTTCAATCGCGAAGCCAACACGATCTGCTCCAAGGCTGCCGATATCGAGGTCAGCCGCGCCGGCATGGAGCTCAAGACCGTGGTCGATCAGTTGCGCGAGCAGGTGCAAAACATCGAATGAGGGGGAGATGGACTCGGCGCGCAGGGGATTGATGCTGGTTTTGTCGTCGCCGTCAGGTGCCGGCAAGACCACGTTGGCGCGGCGGCTCCTGGAAGAGGAGCCCGGCGTCGAGATGTCGATCTCGCATACGACGCGAGAGAGACGCAAAGGCGAGAAGCAAGGCAAAGACTACCACTTCGTCGACCATGAGACGTTCACGCGGATGCGCGATCAAGACGAATTCCTGGAGTGGGCCGTGGTCTTCGACAATTATTACGGGACGACACGAAAGCCAATCGAGCGCGCGCTCTCTGAGGGGCGCGACGTGCTGTTCGACGTGGACTGGCAGGGCACGCGGAAACTTCGCGAGACGGCAAAGAATGATGTTGTGGCAGTGTTCATCCTTCCGCCGTCGGCAAAGGCGCTCGAGGAGAGATTGAAGGTGCGCGCTGAAGACCCCGAGGACGTCGTGCAAAAGCGCATGCGCGGCGCCAGCAACGAAATCCAGCATTGGGAAGAGTATGATTATGTCATCATCAATTATGACATCGAGCGTTCATTGAAAGCCGTTCGCTCTATTTTGGCCGCGGAACGTTTGCGGCGATCAAGACAGATTGGCTTGAAGGATTTCGTGCAAGGCCTCTTGGCGGAGCTTTAGACCTTTGGGCTCAACGCCCTAGAGCATTGGCCAATCTAGCAAAATCGGCGACTTCAAGCTCCTCGGCCCGCGCGGTCGGGGCGATGCCAAGCGAATTCAGCAGAGCCTCGGCGTCGGGCGTGATCTGCCGAAGCGACGAGCGCAACATTTTCCGCCTCTGGCCAAAGGCCGCGGCAGTGACCCTCTCGAGGGCAGCAATATCGCAAGCAGGCCTAGGATCAGCCTTTGGCACCAGCTCCACGAGACTGGAATCAACCTTTGGCACCGGGGTGAAGGCGCGCGCCGGAACACCGAACAGGATGCGGCTTGTCGCGCGCCATTGCGCGATCACCGCCAGCCGCCCGTAATCCTTGCGTCCGGGCTTGGCCACAATGCGCTCGGCGACTTCGCGCTGAAACATGAGCACGAGGCGGTCGAACCAAGGCGGCCAGGGTGAGGTCTTGAGCCATCCGATCAGAAGCGGCGTGGCGACGCTATAGGGGAGGTTGGCGACGATGCGGCAGGGCCGCACCAAGTTGAGTTTCGCATAGTCGATCTCGAGCGCATCGGCCTCGATGATCTCCAGCCGGCCTGGATAGGCGGCCGCGATGCCGGCAAGAGCAGGCAGGCAGCGCCGATCTTTTTCAATCGCAACGACGCGGGAGGTGCCTTCGAGAAGAAGCGCACGGGTAAGGCCGCCGGGCCCCGGCCCAATTTCGACAATCGTCGCGCCCTCGAGGGGACCGCCGGCTCTGGCAATGCGGCGGGTCAGATTGAAATCGAGCAGGAAATTCTGGCCGAGGCTCCGGCGCGCGGAAAGATCGAGACCGCGGATGACATCGCGGAGTGGCGGCAAGCCGTCCGGCGTGCTCAACGCCGGGTCCTGGCGGTTTGCCACATCTTGTCGGCAAGGCGCAGTGCTTCGATCAGGCTGCGGGGACTCGCATTGCCGGTCCCGGCGAGGGCGAATGCGGTGCCGTGATCCGGCGACGTGCGTATGAAGGGAAGGCCGAGCGTGACATTGACACCCTCGTCGAAGCCAAGCGTCTTGACTGGAATCAGAGCTTGATCGTGGTACATGGCGACCACGGCGTTATAGGCCTTTCGTGCCTCGGCATGGAACAACGTATCGGCGGAGTGAGGCCCGGTGACGGTGACGCCTTTGCGCCGCGCCCGCTCGATTGCCGGCACAATTATGTCGATCTCCTCGCGACCCATGTTGCCTTCCTCGCCGGCGTGGGGATTGAGACCGGTGACCGCGATGTGCGGATTGGCCAGCGCGAAATATTTCTTGAGACCGGCGGCTGTGGTCATGATCGTTGAGAGGATCAAGTCCTTGGTGAGGGTAATCGGGACGTGTTTCAACGGAATGTGAATGGTGGTCGGCACGACTCGAAGATCCTTGGCGACCAGCATCATGACCGGCGCAATCGGCGCTTCGCGGCGCCCCAGGGCAGCGAGGAATTCGGTGTGTCCGGGAAAGGCGAAGCCGGAGCGATAGAGCGCGGCCTTGTTCACTGGATTGGTCACGACGGCGCTGGCTTCGCCCGCTTGCACCAGTTCTACGGCACGCTCGATCGATTGGATCACGGCCGGCATGGCCGCATTGTCGGAGCGGCCAGCGACGACTTTTCCAGCGACTGTGATCGGCAAGACGGGAAGCGCTTCGGGGAATCGTCGCTCGGCATCAGACGGTTTGTCGATGACGGTGATCGGGATGGACACACCGAGTTGCTCGGCCCGTGCCGCCATGAGATCGGGATCGCCGAGGAAAACGAATGGCGGAATATATTCCACATCGCGGGCCCACCATGCGGCGAGCGCAAGGTCGGGGCCGATCCCGGCGGGGTCGCCAAGGGTGAGCGCAAGCGGAAGGTCGGGTCGGTGCATGATTTGGCGCCGATGGCCGAAGCTGCGGCGGTGAACTTAGGTTGGGACAAAAATTAGACTAAATTTGACGCATAATCCTCTCTGCGAAGTCTGCAACTTTCGGGATTATGTTCTACGAACGATACTCAATAAAGGCGTCTTGGCGCAGATCGCGCAACAGGCGCTCCGCGCGGATCTCCATCTCTTGCTGCATCAATTTGTGCTCAGTTTGCTCGCGCTGCTGCGGATCGCCCTTGACCGCGCGCTTGCCGCATACGGCGTAAAGCTCGATGGCCGATGCCGAGATCGTGGGCGGAGTCATCTGCCCGACTTTCGCGTTCATCACTAGAAGCCGGGCGGGCTGGGCGAGCGCGCCGGGCTGTTGATCGGCAAGTACCTT
>DATBSU010000054.1:0-4419 GCA_036559585.1 Methyloceanibacter sp. | reverse complement strand
GTCGGCCACAGTCGAAGGCTTTGGCGTCAAACCCTCTTTCATCGGATCGTCCGAGCGGCGCGACTTACCTTCGAAATAGGCGCCTTGCTCGATGGCGAGGCTCTGATGATAGATGTCGCCCTCGACGTGGCTCTGCGCCTGTAGCGTTACACGCAAACCTCTGACTGCGCCGATCACCTTGCCACGGACCACGACGTCTTCCGCGGTGACACTGCCTGTGATCGTCGACTTGTCGCCGAGAAGCAAAGAGCCGCAATGAACGTCGCCTTTGATTTCGCCGTCGACCTGAACCTCACCTTTGGAATCGACATTGCCGGTGATGACAAGATCTTCTCCGATGATCGAGGGGACCATCTTGGTCGGAGCCGCACTTCTGACATAGCTCGGCGTCCGCTCGGTGAGGGGCGAGGGACTCTCGCTACCCGGTCGATCGGTTATTCTTTGGAGCGTATCGCCTGCCTCGCGCTCCGGCTTCTTCGTAAACATGTTGGGTACCTCCCCCACTGAACGCAACTGTCGCAAAGCCAGACCGTTTGGCCAGCCCCCACCCCCAAATGCAATCTCAGGTAGGGGCTGGTCGCGGAACCTCCTGCCGCAAGGCTGAAATCCGGCAACCAGCTTAAGCCTTAAGGATACCGCCTTCGCCACAACTTGTCATGGGGGTTCTAAGGCGCCCGACGAGCAGGGGTCGTAGCCGGTAAGGAGCCCTGAAACCGAGACCGCACCCGCCTTGCTTTGAACGATTTTCGCCCATTTCATCAGTAAAGCCTTTACCTTATCGGCGCTTGTCTCGAATCTCGGCAGGGGTCAAGGCTTGTCCTGGGGGGATGCCATTAAGGGCCATATGCCAGCCGTGACATCGCTTTTGCGGAGCTACTTGATCGCCGCGCAGGCTCGCCTGAGCGGTCTCGACGCACGTTTGCGTGCGGCTTACGCCCGCGCCTTTTCCCACTGCAGCTGCAAGATTCAAGATTTCAGCGCCCGGAACGAGCCGATCGCCGACGCCTTCGGCAAGATTTCTGAAGGAAGCCGCGCGCTGATGACGTTGCCGGAGCGGGGCCGGGCGTTGGTGAAGCGCGTGCCCGAGCCGGTCCAGCTCGAATTCAGAAAGATGTCGTCGCGCGGCGCCCATCTCTGCCGCGAGATCTTCGCCGGCGTCATGGTGGTAGGACTCGTTTTGATCGTGTTCGGCTACGGCAGACTTGGCCGCGGGCCGATTTCCCTTCCAAGCCTCGTGCCAGTGATCGAGACCGCGATCAACGGCGAGCTCTCTGATCTGCATGTGAAGATCGACGACGCGGTTCTGCAACGCTCGGCGGAAGGGCCGGGCGTCTTGTTCCGCTTGCGCAACATTCGCCTCATCGACAATAACGGTCAGATCGTCGCGCAATCTCCGCTTGCCGCCATTGGCATGAGCGGCAGCGCGCTGTTGACCGGTCGACTCGCGCCGGGAAGCGTTGACTTCATCGGCCCGCGACTGCTGTTGTTTCAAACTGCGGATCGCGGACTTGCGCTGAGCTTCAGCAAGACCGAGATCCCCGAAGTCGAAGCCTTGCGCGGTTCGCTTCCGCCGTCGGGCGAGGCGGAACCGTTGCCGCCCGAGAGCGTCGCTGCCAAGGAGAATGGTCCACCTGAAATTCTCGATCCCGGCAAACAGCTCGACGTGACCGGAACCATCGCGCAAGTCTTCGAGCGCGCCCGCAGTGGCAATAGCTCATATCTGACCCGTTTCGGTGTCAGGGATGCTGTCGTTGTTCTGAGCCGCGACGGCGCGGCGACTACCTGGCAGGTGCCGGACTTTTCCATCGATCTCCAGCACAAAGGCCAGCACAGCATTCTTGTCGGCCAAGCCAAAGTTGCGTCGTCGAAGGGTGACTGGCAATTGGGGCTCAAGACCGAGCAGCGGTCGAAGCGGCAAAGCTTGAGCTTTACCGCCTTCATCGAAGACTTGGTGCCGTCGGGCCTCGTCGAGAACTTCCCCGGCGTCGAGGCGCTGAAAGCGCTCGATCTTCCCGTGTCAGGGGAAACCACGGTCGAGCTCTCCACCTCGGGCGAATTTCTCTCAGGCGAGGCCAATCTCAAATTGCAGCCGGGCATTATCACGCCGCCTTGGGACCACAAGAGTCCCATGCAGATCGATCAGGGAGATCTCCACCTGCGTTACTTGAAGGACCGGGATGTGGTCGAGGTTGCTCCCTCCACACTTAGTTGGGGATCGAGCAAGGCGACGATTAGCGGCACGTTCACGCCGGTGCGAGACCAAAGCAATTCAATCGCGTCTTGGGACTTTAAACTAACAGCGGATAATTCGGTGCTCGCGGCAAATGAATTTGGACTAGCTCCGATCCGCGTGGATGAATGGTCGGCGGAAGGCAATGTGGCCCCGGCGTCGGGCAAGTTGGCCCTCTCCCGGTTCGTCATTCGTGCAGGCTCTGCTTCGATTAAACTCTCGGGCGCGGTTTACGATGCCGAAGGATCACCTGAGGTTCATCTGACCGGTTCTGTGAGCGCGATGCCACTCGATCTGCTCAAACAGTTCTGGCCGAAATTCCTGGCGGGGCAAGCGCGGCAGTGGGCGGGCGAGCACGTTGGTGGTGGACAGGTGCTCGGCGGCAAGTTCGAAATATCCTTGCGGCCCGGGGAGCTAGCGGCTCTCAAGTCCGGCGATGGCCTCGCGCCGGAGGCTGTGAATGTGGAACTCGATCTCGACGGCATGAGCATTGCCTATCTCGATCAGATGCCGCCAATCCATACCGGCAAGGCGAAGCTTACAGTGTCCGGCTTGGTCTTCAAGGTCGACATTCCTGAAGGCACGATTGTGCTCCCATCGAAACAAGAGCTTGCGTTGCACGAAGGGCGCTTCTTCATCCCGGATCTGAGCCAAGACCCCCAGCCAGCCGAAATCAACTTCAAGGCGGACGGGGCGACCGCGACGGCGCTAAAACTCCTCGATCATGAGCCACTTGGCTACATGCAGACGTTGGGGCTAAAGCCAGAGAGCTTTGGCGGCACCGCCGAGGGGAGCTTCACGGTTCACATGCCGATGAAGGTTGACCTCAGATTCAATGACATCAAGCTGCGCGGCTCGGCCCGGCTCGACCGGGCGATTGCTTCCGGCATTGTGAGCGATGTCGACGTCGAAGGCGGCGCGCTGGATGTAAGCGTCACCGAGCAAGCCCTCGACGCTAGCGGCGACATTATGATTAAGGGTGTGCCGGCTACGCTCTCTTGGCAACGTCTGTTCGACGCGCCTGAGGATCGACAGCCACCGATCAAAATTTCGGCGCTCCTTAACGAGCAAACGCGCGAGAAGCTCGGCATTAAGGTCAATCACCTCATACGCGGACCCATGCCGACGACCATCCTCATCAAGCGCGACGAAGCCGGCGCGCAAACCATGAGCATGGAGGCCGATCTCAGCGACGCGGAGCTGATTTTCGGCAATATGGGTTGGACCAAACCAAAGGGTAAGCGAGCGGCAGTCGGCTTTGACATTCGTAAGGCAGGCGACGGAACCACCGAACTCGCCAACCTCAAGATTACCGGCGACGACATTGCCATTACCGGCTCGATGTTTCTCGACAGGGAACAGCACCTAAAATCCTTTAACTTCTCCGACTTCTCCTTCGACATTCTCACACACGTCCAGATCGCCGCGATGGTCCGCGACGGTAATATTCTCGACGTGCGCGCCACGGGCGCAAGCTACAACGGCAAGCAATTCTTCCAGTCCCTGTTCTCCGCGGGCCAGCTAGCGGAGGACGCGCCGCCCGAGCCAGACGACGTGTTAGGCATCAATCTTTCGGCGCGGATCGACACTGTTGTCGGCTTCTACGACACGACATTGAAAGACGCGCAAATCACTTTGCAAAAGCGCGGCGGCAAACTCGTGGCTCTCGATATCGAGGGAGCATTGAACGGCGATGCGCAGGTTGCGGTGAAACTCGCTCATGTATCGGGTTCCCGGGTGATCAACGCCGAGTCCCGCGATGCAGGTTCGGCTTTCCGGCTGGTCGGCTTCTACCCGAGCATCAGCGGCGGCGAGGCCTCGCTCCAGGTCAATCTTGATGCGGGCGATGCCGGCTCGAAAAGCGGAACGCTCTGGGTTCGCAATTTCGATTTGCTTGGTGATGCCGTGGTGAGTGACGTACTGGCCGACCCGAACACCACGGCAGCGTTGGGCCACGCACCGAGCAAACGGCAGACGGAGCGGGCTCGCATCGCGTTCCGCCAGCTGCGCGCGCCGTTCTCAGTCGGCGGCGGCAAATTCAGATTGAACGATGCCTATATGAACGGGCCTCAACTCGGCGCCACCATGCGCGGCACGGTCGATTTCAAGACGCAGACCGTCGATCTCGGCGGTACCTATGTGCCGGCTTACGGACTGAATGGTGGCGTTCTCGGCGCGATTCCGGTTTT
>DATBSU010000053.1:0-11214 GCA_036559585.1 Methyloceanibacter sp. | reverse complement strand
TCTCCAGGCATCTGCATCATCTGGCGGACTACGCTTCTCAGTAATATTCGGCCATAGCCGCGCGTGCTCCGCGTTGAGCTTCAGCCATTTGTCGAGCCCGGGCTCCGTGTCGGGTTTGATGGCCTCGACGGGGCACTCAGGCTCGCAGACGCCGCAATCGATGCATTCGTCGGGGTCGATGACGAGCATGTTCTCGCCCTCGTAGAAGCAATCGACCGGACAGACCTCGACGCAATCCATGTATTTGCAGCGGATGCAGCTGTCGTTGACAACGTAGGTCATTTCTATCCCTCCAGGCACATTGCTAGCCGCCCCACGCGTATTTCCCCGGCACAATTCAGTTCGAGCTTGCTAATGTCTACTGATCCTATAGAGTATTAGGTCAATAGCCACGCTCGGGCAAGGATGGAACCCATGAACATTCAGCACCCCCAAAAATTCGACGAGGATCCGGCGCCTAACGGTCCCCGATCTTCCGCCCGATGGGATCCCCCCGTCGGCGTCAAGGCGGAGAATGTCGTGAGACGGTTCGGCAAAGGCTTTGGGCTTAGGGATGTCTCGCTCGACATCCGTCCCGGCGAACTGCTGGCGCTTCTTGGTCCGTCAGGCTCAGGAAAGACCACACTGCTGCGCATCCTTGCCGGTCTCGACCAGCCGACGTCGGGGCGCGTGACCTTCGACGGCGAAGACGCACTCGGACTGCCGGCTCGCGAACGCAAAGTTGGCATGGTGTTTCAGAGCTATGCCCTGTTCCGTCACATGACCGTCCTCGGCAATATCGGCTTCGGCTTATCCGTCCGATTGCGCAAGAACCGCCCCAGCAAACAAGAGATCCGTAAGCGCACACTTGAGTTGATCGACCTTGTGCGACTCGCGGGTCTTGAGAATCGGTACCCTGCGCAGCTTTCCGGCGGTCAGCGCCAGCGTGTTGCCTTTGCCCGAGCGTTGGCCATCGAGCCGCGCCTGCTTTTGCTCGATGAGCCGTTCGGCGCCCTGGACGCGCAAGTCAGAAAGGAACTCCGCCGCTGGCTCGTCGAGATGCATAAACAAACAGGTCATACGATCATCTTCGTGACACACGATCAGGAGGAGGCGCTTGAGCTCGCCGATCGTGTTGTGGTCATGCGCGACGGTCGCATCGAGCAGGTCGGCACGCCCGACGAGATTTACGATGAGCCGAACTCGCCCTTCATGTTTTCCTTCATCGGCGAGTCGAGCGCGCTGCCCGTGAAAGTCGACCAAGGCAGACTATGGCTTGACGAACATCCGCTCGATCTTGCCGCCGGTGCCCTGCCGAATGGACCAGCCAAACTGTTCCTGCGGCCTCACGACGTCGACGTGGTCGACACCGATCATGGCGCTATCCCGGGAGTGGTTTCCTTCCTGAGACGGCAAGGCGGCGGCCGTCGTCTCGACCTCGACATCAAAAACGCTAGGATCGAGATCGAAGTGCCCGCCGATTTCAACAGCGAGACTGGCAGGGTCGCGATCAGGCCCCGACGGTTCCGCGTCTACCCGACGACTCCCGAGAGCGTGACGGGAGCACTGTAATGATTTCACAAAAAGCCAAATACGCCTTCCATGCCCTCATCGCTCTCGCGCGCGCCGACGATACGTTGCTGGCAAGGGAAATCGCCGACCAAGAAAATATCCCGCGGAAATTCCTCGAGCAGATCCTGCTTGATCTCAAGCGACACGGCATTTTGCAGAGCCGCCGCGGCAGGACGGGCGGCTATGCTTTGCTCGAGCCCGCGAACCGCATCACCTTTGGCAAGGTGCTTCGTATCGTCGACGGCCCAGTCGCCCCGCTTCCCTGTCTCAGCCGGATTGCTTATCGGCCGTGCCCGGATTGTGGACCGGAGGAGGACTGCGAGATCCGGCGCGTCTTCGCCAAGGTTGCTGAAGCCGCACGGGACGTGCTCGACCGCACCACGATTGCCGACGCTATCAGCGTTGATTCACTCCTCAAGACAGTAAGCAGATTAGAGAGCGCCGAATCGAATCCAGCCTTAGTTAGAACTCTGCAAGGGATCTGAGCATGCAAAAGCCTTGGCTGATCGAACTTTCCAGTAAGCGCTCCGATCCAATCTGGACACAGCTGCGCCGTGAAGGGGCGGAGATAAGTGGCCAAGAGCCCGTGCTTGCGAGCCTGATCTACGCGACGATCTTGAGTGAGCCGACCTTCGAGGACGCAGTTTGCCATCGTTTGGCGCAGCGGCTTGAGCATTCGGTCGACGCCGGTCTCTTGCATAAGACTTTCCACGAGGTCCTGGCTGCGGAGCCAAACCTCGGCCAGATCTTTCGTGCTGACCTCGTCGCTGTTGCCAAGCGCGATCCCGCATGCCGCCGGTTGATCGACCCTTTGCTGTACTTCAAGGGCTTCCACGCGCTCGAGACATACCGCTTTTCCCACGCACTTTGGCACGCTGGACGACACGACTTCGCTCTTTATCTTCAAAGTTTGGCCTCTCGCATTCTCCAGGTCGACATTCATCCGGCCGCTCGCATCGGCAAGGGCGTCATGCTCGATCATGCGACCGGCATCGTCATCGGTGAAACGGCAGTGGTCGGTGACAATTGCTCTCTGCTGCATGGCGTCACCCTGGGCGGCACCGGAAACGAGAAGGGAGACCGTCATCCCAAGATTGGATCGGGTGTGATGATGGGCTCGGGCGCCAAGATCCTCGGCAACATCAAGATCGGCGATTGCGTTCGCGTCGCTGCAGGCAGCGTCGTCCTTCAGGATGTTCCGCCGCGGCGGACGGTTGCGGGCGTTCCGGCCCACGACATCGGGCCCGCTGGCTGCGAAGAGCCTGCACTGGTGATGGACCAGTTCGTAGAGGCTCCAGACGAGCAGCAGGCATAGCCCGGCTGCGACCGTTATCGTTCCCAGGTGGATAGTCCGTGATGCAGGTGCATAGCGTCGCTTAAACCAGCCTCGTGCGCCGCTTGAACCGCCATGGCGGATCGCTCGCCGAAGGCGCACAGGAAGACAAGTTTCTTGGTGCTCCCGAGTTCGCGCAGCAGGCCGCCCGGCTTGAGGGCTTGCGGCAATGAACCATACGGCACGTGAATCGAACCCGGGATGCCGCCGCGCGAGTCGAGTTCCTGCTGTTCGCGGAGGTCGATCACCGCGACGTCCGGCTTGCCGAGCATCGCCTTGACGTCGGCCGAACTGATCGCCCATCCGCGCTTGGCGATCTCCTCCTGCGACAGCCCAACCTTGATGTTGGCCGGTACGACAACGTCCATCAGCTTTGGGTTGGGCAGATGCAGTCTGCTCATCAGCTCGACATACTCGTCGACGGATTTGACCTGAAGCCGAGGGTTGAAGGCCTTCTCCTCGCCAACAGTGCTGACCATCTCGCCTTTATAGTCATGCGCCGGATAGACCAGCGTCTCTTCGGGCAGCTTTAACAGCCGATTGAAAATGGACTCATATTGGGCGCGTGCATCGCCATTTTGAAAATCTGTGCGCCCCGTGCCGCGAATGAGCAGCGTGTCGCCGGTGAACACTCGGTCCGCCATGGTGAACGAGTAGGAATCATCAGTGTGACCCGGCGTATAGATGACGCCGAGGCTCAAGCCCTCGATGTTGACTTTTTCGCCGTCGGCGACGCGCATGGAGACAACGTCAGCCTTGCTCTGCTCTCCCATCACGGTGACGCAAAGCGTGCGGTCGCGTAGCGCTCCGAGACCGGTGATATGATCCGCGTGGAGATGGGTGTCGATGGCCTTGACCAAGCGCAGATCGAGCTCGTTGAGGAGCTGAATGTAGCGATCGACCCTCTCCAACACCGGATCGATGATCAGTGCTTCGCCGCCATGCCGGCTGGCAAGCAGATAGCTATAGGTGCCGGAGGTGCTGTCGAAGAGTTGGCGGAAGATCATGATTGCTGCCCGGAGGATTTGGTGCTTCGCGCTTCGTCTCGTCTACTCACGCGAGCCGGCGAAATTGCGGCTTGGGGGATGTCGCGCTGCCGAGGCGGGTGCGTAGCTCATTGGCAAGTTCGGCACATTGCACGCGGATATCCGGCACCGCCATGATCTCAAAAAACGCAGCGCGTGTTAGCGGCCCGACGGCAAACAAACGCGCCGAAGGTGTTCCACTCCGGTCGATAATCGCGCAGTCGGCGGCGATATCGATGCCGATGCCCAACGGATCGGGGCGCGCCAATCCTGCTCCGATGAGGCTTCGCAGTACCGGATTGGTGGACTCGAGCGGGTCGGTATAGACGCCGGTACATTCCGCGATCCTGGCCACTTCCAAAGTCTCCGCAGTCGAGGCAGCACGCCGGCGATAAGTGACAATCGCGTTCGTTTGCGTGGGGAGGATCGACAAGGTCTTGGCAGCGACGACCTGCAGTTGCCCTGAAGCGAGCGCCGCCTTGATCTCCCGTGCGACCTCGGGCGCCATGCGGTGGCGATGCACCTCCCACCAAGCCCTGCCATGACGCAAGAATCGCTGCTTGGAGTCGAAGGGCAGCCTGCTCCAGATCTCCCAGGCATAGGGTCGAATCCCGTCGACCGCACTGCGCCAATCGCCGCCCTTCGCCATGACCTCCTTGGCGAGGCGGCGCAGCCATCTCCAAAGCGTAACGAGGGTCTCTCCGAACGGAACGTCATCCCGCGAGATCGTGAGCGGACTCACTGGCCGATGCGCCTGCGGCAACAGTCCGCGCCGGGACATCCCATAAATTGGACCTCGATGCCCGTTGGCCCTTAGCGAAAGAACGTAGTCGACCATGGTAAGTCCGGTGCCGCGGATGAGGATGGCCTCGTCCCGCGCGACGCCGGCATCGCCCGGGGTTTCCCAAGGACTGACATAGCAGGCAGGATTGCTGCGCGGCAGCTCTTCATGGCCGGTCGCGAGAACTCCGACGTCGCCGGTAATCTCCCTGCCGTCGTCGACCGTGACGCGCGCTTCGGTTTCAGAGGCGGTGAATGTAAGGGCCTGGCCATAGACGAGCTCGAGCGGACCTGGCCGGTCCTCGGTCCAAAGCAATGGCTCTATGAGACTTTCGATATACCGGCCGTAGACGCGACGCTGCGCGAAGGTGAGCGGACCGGGTTCCTCTCCTCCACTGCCCTCGTGATTCTCGGCGAGCCACCTGCAAAAATGCAAAGGATCGTCGGCAAAGGCGCTCATATTGGTGGCGCGCACGTTGAGAAGATGGCCGGGTTGCGCGGTGCTGTAGGCCATGCCCCGGCCAACGCTCGGCCGCTTCTCGATCAGCGTTACCCGGAGGTCATCGGCTTGTTCACGCAGCAAATGGCAGGCGAGCAATACGCCGCTTGCGCCCCCGCCGACGATGATCACATGCCGCTTGTGATCTGCCGCCACGCCAGCATCTCCCACAGTCCAAACTCAGCCGACGTTGCGCATCAGAGCACCGACACGCCCCGCTGGGCGATCCGGAATAGCGCCTCGATCAGCGCGTCGACATCGTCGGTCGTGTTGTAAAGCGCAAACGACGGCCGGATCGTGCTCTCGACGCCAAAGCGGCGAAGGATTGGCTGCGCGCAATGGTGCCCGGCGCGGACCGCAATGCCTTCCATGTCGAGCGCCTTGCCAACTTTTTGGGTGGGCCGGTCACCGAGCAAGAAGGAGATGGCGCCGGCTCTTTCTTTTGGCCTGCCGACGATCTTCACGCCTGGCACGCCCAGCAGCTTTTCGATGGCATAGCCAAGCAGTTCGTGCTCATAGGCGGCGATATTGCTCATACCAATCGTCTCGAGATAGTCGATTGCGGCACCCAGGCCGACAGCGTCGGCGATATTGCTGGTGCCCGCCTCGAAGCGCTCCGGCGGCGGCATGTAGGTCGTTTTCTCGAAAGTCACGTCGTCGATCATGCTGCCGCCGCCCTGCCAGGGCGGCATAACTTCGAGCTCGTCCGACTTGCCGTAAACGACGCCGATGCCCGTCGGACCGAACATCTTGTGGCCCGAGAAGACGAAAAAGTCCGCATCGAGTGCCTGCACATCGACCGGCATGTGGCATATGCTCTGCGCGCCGTCGACCACCACGCGTGCGCCGTGGCGATGCGCCATCGCCACCATCTCGCGCACGGGCGTCACCGTACCCAGCGCATTCGACACTTGCGTGAAGGAAACGATCCTTGTGCGCGGATTGAGCAGCTTCTCATACTGATCGAGGATCACGTCGCCATGATCGTCGACCGGGGCGACACGCAACACGGCGCCCTTTTCGGCGCAAAGCAATTGCCACGGCACGATATTCGAGTGGTGCTCGAGATGGGTGATCACCACCTCATCACCCGGACCGACATTCCGCCTGCCCCAGGCCTGCGAGACAAGATTGATGCCCTCGGTCGTGCCGCGGACGAAAATGATATTCTTGACCGATGGCGCGTTGATGAAGCGGCGCACCTTCTCGCGCGCCTGCTCAAAAGCTTCGGTCGAACGCGCGGCCAGCGTATGCGCGGCGCGGTGCACGTTCGAGTTCTCGTGCGTGTAGAAATGCGCGATGCGGTCGATCACGGCGCGCGGCTTCTGCGTCGTCGCCGCGTTGTCGAGCCAGATCAGGGGGCGGCCATTGACCTCCTGATCGAGAATGGGAAAATCGCGTCGGAAGACCTCCGGGATGAAAGCGCGGCGGCCCGAGATCGGCGGCGTCGGGATGTTGCCCGTGGTGCCGTTTCTCCGCTCAGAGCGCGGCAGCGGCTGGGACGCCGCGTCGGCGTGCTCAGGGCTGCGCCATTGATCCAGAAAATAGTAACTGTCGCCGGCGGGGGCCCCACCTTGCGGACGCCCGAACGTCGTCCGGTCTTGGTCGAACAATGGCACGGCTGAGACCACGCCGCCCGAATGGGTCTGCGTCCCGGCGACATCGGACTGGTTTGGAACGCCGCCTGACCATGAACGGCCATTATGCGGATGGTGCGGATCGTCGGCATCCAACGCAGAGGGTGCAGGGACGGCCGTGTTCGGTCCGGGAGCAGTGCCGAACGGGTGTGCGCCATGATCAGGCGCGTCGCCCGCGGTTTCCAGGCTGTGATGCGGTGGAGCGGTGTTCGGGCCGGGCGCGGTGCCGAAGGGGTGGGTTCCCCCACTCGCATAATGCGGTGCGCCCGATCCATGCGCCGACCGTGCCGAAAGATCCGGCCCCGGCAGGCCGCCATAAGGGTGACTCGCGCCTGTGTATTGCGGGCCGCCCGTCGGCGCAGGCCGCGGATCCGCTGCCGGCGAAGGTTGCGCGGAGGTTGGGTGAAAGCTCGGCTCAAGATCAAGACCAGCTTGCCACGGATCCGCCCCGCCAGCTGAGGGGCCGGGCGTCAGCGGCCAAAATGGCGCGTAAGTGAAGCCGGTTGCAGCAGATTGATTGGTTCCAGATGGCTCGTATGCATGAACGGGCGAGGATGGAGCAGCCGCCCCTGACGGTGACGACGGCGGCAGATAGGATTCTGCATGCAGCGCATCGTAACCCTGCACCGGACCCGAAGGGGCACTTGCTCCGGACGGCGATGATGGCGGCAAATAGGCGGTCGGTCGGCCGGTCTCGATGGCATGGACGGGAGTCGAAGGCACGGCCCCGCCGGAGGGTGAAGTCGGCGGGGAATATGCGCCGGGCCGCAGAGCTTCATAAGCGTAGATCGGCGCCGAGGGTTGGCTCGCTCCCCCCGAGGGGTTCGGCACCAGAAAAGGCGCGGACGAAGCTTCGCTCGGCGACAAAGGTGCGTCGAACATTGGGCTGGCCCGGTTTGAGCTGACATGCGGATCCGCATCGCTCAGCGAGGGCGAAGGCTGGCTCGCTCCCGCCGAAGGGACGGGCTGCCCGGGATGGTCGTTGTAGAACGCGTTCGCCAATTGCGCGATCCACGCCGGGTCCGGCGCGCCGCTCAACGCGGCCGCTTCGTTTTCAAGCGAGCCGGTTTGCGGCAGCTGGGCTTCCGGCGAGGATGTTGCTTGGGCTGCCAGATGCTCAGCTGTAGTCATGATACCTGCCGACCTCGACACCATCGAGAACCGCAACCGCATCCTCGGTGAGGATCGCGAGCGAGGTGTAGAGGGAGATCAGATATGACGCGATCGCCTTGCGGTTGATCCCCATGAAGCGCACCGAGAGGCTCGGCGAAACTTCGCCGGGAACGCCCGGCTGAAACAGACCAACGACGCCCTGCTTCTTCTCACCCGTCCGCAACAGAAGAATCTTGCTTCCGCCTGCGCTGGTGAGCGGAACTTTGTCCGATGGCACCAACGGAAGGCCGCGCCAGGTGAGGAAAGGATTGCCGAACAGCGTCACGGTCGGTGGCGGCACGCCGCGTCTCGTGCATTCGCGCCCAAACGCCGCGATGGCGCGAGGATGGGCGAGGAAGAAGGCAGGCTCCTTCCACACTTTGGAGATCAGCTCATCGAGATCGTCCGGTGTGGGCGCCCCGCTCCGCGTTGTAATCACCTGTTGTGATGCGACATTGGTGAGGAGACCATATTCCGGATTGTTGATCAGCTCGTACTCCTGGCGCTCTTTCACCTTCTCGATAAGGAGGCGAAGCTGCTCCTGGGTCTGATCGAAGGGACGACTGTAGAGATCGGACACGCGCGTCTGCACGTCGAGGATCGTCGTCACCGCGTTCAGGAAATACTCGCGGGGATCTTCTTCGTAGTCGACGAAGGTCTCCGGCAGCTCAGCGTCACGGTCTTTCGGCGGACTCGATTCTACCGACGCTGTTGACGAGGCCGCGGTCGCGCCTCTTGTCTCTTTCACCCGGTTCAGGCGGTAGATACCCGCCTCGGCTGGGGTCCAGGGCAGGAAAGGAATGAGCCAGCGCGGCGTGATGCCGCCCCACTGGGCTCGAGTCTTGGTCGCATTGGCTAATTGCCTGGCTGCGCCTTCTGCAACTGTACTTCGGCCTTCAGTTTCAGCCATTCTTGATCCCCTATCTCGCTACTGCAAAAACATTAGGGCGCCAGCTGTCATTTGTTCGACAGGGCGCTCTCACATCCAAGTAAAGGAACGTCCCATAACAAAGCAAGGTCGACTTCCGAAGCCGTGAGAATTAGCAATAATCGTGCGAATGCAGCCTCAATTGATTGTCTTATTGCAATGCAATATGCATTGGATATACTTCCAATAGAATGATTTTCTCTAGCGCTTTTGTGCGACATTTTGGCCTTTTCTCGGAACTAAGCTGATAAAGACTACAGATTTAGTAGGCTTTTTCCAAAGCACGGCGAGGTACTCGCCAACTCCTCAGGCGTCGCGCGCTAGATGACCCCGACGATGAGAGCGGCAACGAGCGCGAAGGAAAGCAACGTGATGATCGCGGACAGACTGACTGGCATTTCCATGGAAAACTCCTTGTCTGGGCTCGGGTCAGCCCAATACACGACTAATCCTATAGGGTTTATCGATAAATGCCTGGAGGTGGTCTTGTCAATAGACCGCTTGGGCAGCGGAAGGCTGCTCGACGTCAGTCCGCCGGGTCGGTCGTGACCGTTCGCGCAGCAAGTCGTTGCGAAAGGAGGCGTGCAAAGACCATCCCAACGATCATTGCCGGCACGAAGATGAGCGTCCCCGACGCCATCAATGGTAGCGACGTAACCGCCGGCCCCGGACAGAATCCCGAGAGTCCCCAGCCCACGCCGAACAGCGCGGGGCCAAGCACGATTCGTGCATCGATCTGCTTGGCCGTTGGCAGACAAAAGCGATCTGCCATCAGAGGACGTTGCCGCGAGAGCGCGATACGATAGCCAACAAAAGTCACGATGAGCGCGCTCAGCATGACAAAGATGAGACTCGGATCCCAGGCGCCGGCGAGATCGAGAAAATTCTGCACCTTCGCCGGATTGGCCATGCCAGAAATCAGAAGGCCAAGCCCAAACACAAGACCCGCAATCGCGCTGATCAGAATCCGCATCGGTCAGCCTCCAATCACATGGCGCATGACAAAGACGGTGGCGAAGCCGGTCAGCATGAAGATTGCGGTGGCAACCAGGGAACGCGGCGAAAGCCGCGCAAGTCCGCACACGCCATGACCACTAGTACATCCGGCGCCATAGGCAGCGCCGAATCCGACTGAGAGACCTGCGATCGCCATGAGCGGCAAATTATCGGAGACGGTCTGCGCGACAGGCGATGCTGTTGTCGCGACATAAACCAGAGGCGCCGCGATCAAACCTAAGATAAAGGCAAGCGCATCTCCCGCCTCCGCCCCCTCCGCAAAGGGCGGCAGAGTTCGGCCGATGATGCCGCTGATCCCGGCGATGCGCCCGCGGAACAGCATAAGGATCACGGCTGAAGCGCCAATCAAGGCGCCTCCGATCGTGGAAGCCAAAGGGGTGAACTGGGTGGCGGTCACGGCAGGATGCTAGGACGGGAAATAAGATCAGACAACGCGAGGATTATTGCAGGGAGAATGAGACTGTGGCGCGCAGTCATGAGCATCGAAAGCCTGGCGGTTTCAGCAACGCACTCGCGTAGGCAACGTCTGCTTCTGGCACGAAGCGGACGAACCAATGGGTGCGGACTTCGGCCACGGCAACCCTTGGGATTTGGTGTCGGGCCGAACTTGCCCCCCCATTGCTGCGTTTCTTGTGCCAAATGCAATTTTTCCCCTACAGAACGGCAGTTTATGGCAGTAGGTTTCGAGAGAGCGGCGTGAGTGAGTCGCGCTCTTACTGCGCGACCTCTCCATGTAGCCGGCTTGAGCGAGCTTTATGAAGCTCGTCACGCATTGTTTTACTTTCCGCTCCCTCGCCACCCTCGTGAGAAGGTGGTCTGAGCATCACGCTTGATCGCAGAGGAAGGGAACCCATGAAAGCCAAACCTAAAGCTAGACTGACGCCTGGCCAGAAGGCCGCAATGACTCGAAAACGGCGCGCGGCGGCTCGCAAGGGCGCGGCCACCCGCAAGCGACGTGAATCTGCTCGCAAGGCCGCATTGACGCGAGCAAGAAATAAGCGCTGAGCCCCGGGGGTATCCCTCCGAACCACTTAGCTTGCTTCTAGGCTCCTTGGCCGCGCGCGAGTTTGTCCGTTGTGGTCTGGGGGTGGGCGGCCCGCCAAGCTGTGTCAGGATGGGCACTAACATCTTTAGCCAAAATCCCTTAGACTGGAAGCAATGCCGCGTTATCGTGCAGAACGACGGAGGAAACCGCGGCCGAGCGATATCGCTTCGGTGAACAAAGCGCATTGACACGAATGGGAGAGAAACATGATCAGGTTGATCGCTATTGCTGCCTTTGCCTTAGCCCT
>DATBSU010000052.1:0-3212 GCA_036559585.1 Methyloceanibacter sp. | reverse complement strand
CCTGAGTGCCCCGTCGAGGCCATCAAACCCGACACGGAGCCCGGGCTCGACAAATGGCTGAAGCTCAACGCGGAGCACGCGCGGCTATGGCCGAATATTACTGAGAAGCGTAGTCCGCCAGATGATGCAGATGCCTGGAGAGGGAAGACCGAGAAGGAGATGCTATTTTCGCCGAGACCAGGTCTCGGTGATTCATGATCTCCGCCGGTGCCGCCCGCCTAGGTCGCTGGCCCCAAACAAGGTGTGGCCAATTGCGCCAGATACGATTGCCGATGTCGGCTTTGTGCCAGAAGCGGACATCGCAACGCTAGGACCCGCTAAGAGTTTGAAAACGCTGGTGCCCAGGGGCGGATTTGAACCACCGACACGCGGATTTTCAGTCCGCTGCTCTACCAACTGAGCTACCTGGGCCTTTGAGATAGTTGGCGGTCAGAGCCGCCAGACGGAAGGTCCCTCAAGGAAGGCCTCCGGGCAAGGCCTTGGCTTATAGGAAATCGGCCGCTGCCTGTCGAGTACCGGATGTTCGATTGAAACGCTCACACCTTAGGCCGCGTCGTGCTTGATAGGGCTATCGGCGCCCGGGCGCTCCGGCCTGGTGCGGATCGTCGCGTGCAAGGCCTCCGATAGCGCGCCCTGGTCCGGCCCGATCAATTCGACCCGGTTCCGCCCCGCCCGCTTCGCCGCATAAAGGGCAATATCGGCTTGGCGGAACAGCGCGCCCAAGTCGCAATCGCAGCCAAGATTGGACGCGACGCCAACGCTGACCGTGCCGCCGACAGCCATGCCATCGACGAAGGACGCGGAGGATGCAAAAGCCGCACGCACCGCTTCGCCGACTGCGACCGCCATCTTGGCATCGGCGCCTGGCAGGATTGCGGCGAACTCTTCACCGCCGACACGGGCGACGGTCGTGCCTTTGCCGAAATGCCGTTTCAAGGTCGATGCAAAAATGCCGAGCACGCGGTCGCCTACGAGGTGTCCATAGCCGTCGTTGGTCTCCTTGAAGCGATCGAGATCGAACAGCAAGACTGAGATCGTAATCGCGTTCTGGGTGAGACCGCGATGGGTCAGCACATCCGCCGCTTCGAACAAAGCGCGGCGGTTCGGCAGTCCGGTGAGAGGGTCCGTCAGCGCGCCGGCTCGCTGTTTGGATTCCTGTCGCTCCTTGGCCATAGCCAGCACGAGGAAGGCGAGCGCCACACGAAGCGAGAGCGTGACAATGAGGACGAAGGGGAACCACTCGCTGGAATAGACGTGTCCAACCTCGACGATCGGCTGACTGAGAAGCAGCGGCAGCCAAGACAGTTGACTGACCGCGGTGAGAACGAGAAGTACGATCGCCGGTTTGCGTGAGACGAGCCGCTCGTCTTTTCCGCGCTCGAGCTCGCATGCGACGGCAAGATTGTAGAGACCGATGATGGTCGACATCAGAAACAGGCGCGCATCGAAGCTGTGGATCACACCGGAATGCACGATGCTTAGAAACGCGAGCGAGCCGACGAACAACAAAGGCCACGGGAACCGGCGATTTTCGAACCCCCGTGCCGCCTTCCATTTCAGCGACTCGGCGACGAGCATCGTTGCTGGCCCAAAGCTTACCAGATCAGCCGCGTTAGCTGCCGAGGCAACTGCCGCGATGAGGATGCCGACGCTTTGAACAAGCTGGGCCGCGCCCCACCAGCCAATGAAGTCGCTTGAACGCTCGCGCGCCCAGGTGAGCAGCAAGACGACGCCGAGGATGGCCGTGACAGCGATGTTCGCGGCGGACATCGTGACCAGATCGAGATGCATGGGGATGGCTCGCTTGTTGTCCTCGGCGGACGAGCGAGACCATAAATTAGGCACATGGAGTCGCGCTTAACTCGCTTATTAAGATTTGAGTCGAAATGGCGAGATCGCGTCTTGCAGGCCAGCGGCCCTCAATTGACGTCAGGATCGTCGTTGTCGGATTGGGGCCCAAGAGGCTCGCCGGGTACGGCGTAGCGGCCACCGAGCCAACGGCCGAGATCGATATCGGCACAAGCAGCAGAGCAGAACGGCCGATAGTGATCGTCGGTAGGCTTGCCACAAATCGGGCAGCGCGGCTGTTTCGGCGCCGCTTTGCGCGCAGATCGCACTCGACGAGACGAAGCCGTCACGCGGTCTCGATCTCGGCGAGGTTCGGCCAGAAGAAGGTCACGGGGAAGCCCTCGCTCTGTAACATCCCCATGACTTCGGTCAGCGGCAGGCCGACCACGTTGGTATAGGAGCCGATCAACTTCACCACAAAACTGCCGGCGATGCCTTGAATGGCATAGCCACCGGCCTTGCCCTGCCATTCGCCGCTCGCCAAATAGGCTTCGATCTCTTTCCGGCTTAAGCGCTTGAAGCGAAGCCTGGTCTCCACCACGAGATCCTTCGAGCGGTCATCGGGCGTAATGAGGCAGACACCCGTGTACACGCGGTGCGCGCGGCCGGAGAGAAACTCAAGCGCACGCGCTGCCTCGTGTTCCATCTCGGCCTTGCCGAGCACGCGTTTGCCGACGGCGACAGCGGTGTCGGCGGCGAGGATAAAGGAATTGGCAAGTTCAGGCTCGGCGCGGGCGAGTTTCTTGGCGGCTTCCGCCTTGGCGCGGGCCAGCCGCCGCACGAGATGATGCGGGACTTCGCCCTTTTTCGGCGTCTCATCGACGCTCGCAGGGCGGAGCGCGTCAGGCGCGATGCCGGCTTGTTCGAGCAGCCCGAGCCGCCGCGGCGAGGCGGACGCCAGCACGAGCTTCGGGCGATAACCGGCACTCGTCTTCGGCTTCGCCGCCGTGCTTGCGAAACTGCTCGGGGAAAGCGAGGGCAGTTTCAGCCCAAGCTTACTTAAAGCGGTAAGTGATACGTCCCTTGGTGAGATCATAAGGTGTCATCTCGACCAGAACCTTGTCGCCGGCAAGGACTCTGATCCGGTTTTTGCGCATGCGGCCTGCCGTATGGGCGATGATCTCGTGGTCGTTCTCGAGCTTCACCCTGAAGGTGGCATTAGGGAGCAGCTCGGTCACTACCCCCGGAAATTCAAGCATTTCTTCCTTCGCCATAAGGCCCCGTTCCGGCTATTTCAGGTTAGCGGCGGAGAATGGTCGGGTGGCGGGACAAAATCAAGGACGATTGTCCCGGGCTTGCCGAGATCATTTAGACTTGGATTTGGCGTGCTTTTGCTTGTGTTTCTTTTTGCCGCCACGACCGCC
>DATBSU010000051.1:0-3269 GCA_036559585.1 Methyloceanibacter sp. | reverse complement strand
GTCCGGCGGCGCCGCCGCGCGCATCACCAGCTCGCAGCTGAAAGAGCTCGTCATCACCGACTCCATCCTGCCAAGCGAGTCGGTGGTAAAGGCAAAGAACATTCGCGTCTTGCCGATCGCGCCGCTGCTCGGCGAGGCCATCGCCCGCACCGCCGAAGAGAAGTCGGTCTCCAGCCTGTTCTACTGATCGCGCTCAAGCAGCGACGATACTCAGTGCCCTTCATATTTGAAGGAAACTTTGAGCTTGGTCCGGTAGGCCTCGACTTTGCCGTCGGTAATGACCAGGTCCTGCTCGACAACCTCGGCCACGCGCAGCTCGCGCAAATGTTCCCCCGTGGTTTCCACCGCCATCTTGGCGGCTTCTTCCCAAGATTTCGTGCTGGTGCCAATCACTTCGATCACTTTGTAGACGCTCTGCGGCATGGTGTTCTCCTGTCACGCTTCAGCCTTTGATCCTACGCCGAATAGACAGTGTTGTCTGGACTGAGCGGGCCATGTGAGCGCAGCTGGTCGCGTCATCGTTGCCGCGTCGCCGATGCCTGTTCGTTCAGCGATCTGGCACGGCATATAGGCCCCATTGTCAGGAGCCCCTCCCAAGGTTATAAGCCCTTCAAAATCAGCCGCAGGCGATTTTAAGGTCGTGCGGCATGGGTTGGGGCCCGTTCGCGGCCCTTATGTTTTTCTAGGCTTTGGAGGCTGATATGGCTGAGGCGTTGGAACTGAAGGCATGGGCGCGGCCGCGCTCCGGCAAAGGCGGCGCTCGCTCGGTGCGCCGCGAGGGGCGCATTCCCGGTATTCTTTATGGCGGCGGCGAAGACCCCGTCCAGCTTGCCGTGGACGACAAGGCCATCCGGCTGCAGCTGCTGACCGGCCATTTCCAGAGCACGATTTTTACACTCGACGTCGAGGGCAAGAAGACCCGCGTGATTCCCCGCGGCGTCCAGCTCGACCCCGTCCGCGACTTTCCCATCCATGTCGATTTCATGCGCGTCGCCAAGGATGCGCTCGTCACCGTCGCGGTGCCGGTTCATTTCCTCAATGAAGCCGCATCTCCTGGCATCAAGCGCGGCGGCATCTTGAACGTCGTCCGCCACGAGATCGAAGTGCGCTGCCCGGCCGACGCCATTCCCAACCATTTCGATGTCGACCTGACCGGTCTGGAGATTGGCGACTCCGTGCATATCTCGGCGATGAAGCTGCCGGAAGGCGTGAAGCCCACCATCACCGAGCGCAATTTCACCGTTGCCACCATCGTCGGCCGAGCTGCAGAGGAAGAGGTCAAGCCCGTGGCTGCTGCTATTGTGCCGGAAGCTGGCGCTGAGGCTGCTTCTGCCGAGGGTGCCGAGGGCGCCGCGAAGAAGGACGAGCCGAAGAAGGACGACAAGAAGAAGGACGAGAAGAAGAAATAGTCCTCTTCTGGGGGGACTCTCCCCCGCCTTCACTAGGGTGACTCATGAAGCTGTTCGTCGGCCTCGGCAATCCGGGGGCGCAATATGCGCTCAACCGACACAATGTCGGCTTCATGGCGCTCGACTCGATCGCCGCGACGCACGACTTTCCCACCTGGCGCAAACGATTCCAGGGCTGGTGTTGCGAAGGCAAGCTCGGCGGCGAAAAAGTCGTCCTGCTGAAGCCCGGAACTTTCATGAACGAGTCTGGGCAGTCCGCACAGGAAGCCGTGCGCTTCTACAAGCTTGAGCTCGATGACGTCATTGTGTTCCACGACGAGCTCGACCTCGCCCCCGGCAAGGTGCGGGTGAAGATCGGCGGCGGCGTCGCTGGGCATAATGGTTTGAAATCCATGTCCTCCCACCTCGGCAATGACTATGTCCGCGTCCGCCTCGGCATCGGCCATCCGGGGAGGAAGGATCAGGTCGTGCATTACGTGCTGCAGAATTTCCCGAAAGCCGATCATGCCTGGCTCGAGCCGTTGCTCGGCGCCATCGCCAGCGAAGCGCCTTTTCTGGCCAAAGCCGAGAACGACAAATTCCAGTCTCGCATTGCCTACACGATGCAGTCCGAGGACGAGCCCGAAGCGGAAGCCAAACAGAAGCCCGCACCGAAATCCGCCAAGGCCAAGAGCGCAGAGCCCAAGCCCCAAGAAGGCGCGCTGGCCGGCATGCTCCGCCGCTGGCTGGGATCGTCGTAATGGGCTTCAAATGCGGCATTGTCGGACTGCCGAATGTCGGCAAGTCCACCCTGTTCAACGCGCTGACGCAGACCGCTGCCGCGGCCGCGGCCAATTACCCCTTCTGCACTATCGAACCCAATGTCGGCGACGTGCCGGTGCCTGACGAGCGCCTCGACAAACTCGCGGCAATCGCCAAATCCGCGCAAGTTCTCCCGACGCGCCTCACCTTCGTCGATATTGCCGGCCTGGTACGCGGCGCCTCCAAGGGCGAAGGTCTCGGCAATCAGTTCCTCGCCGTGATCCGCGAGGTCGACGCCGTGGCCTATGTCGTCCGCTGCTTCGAGGACGACGATATTATTCATGTCGAAGGCAAGATCGACCCGATCTCCGACGCCGACACGGTCGAGACCGAACTGATGCTCGCAGACCTCGACAGTCTGGAGCGCCGCCTGCCGCAACTGGAAAAGAAAATCCGTGCGCAGGACAAAGAAGCGAAGAAGGCGCAAGAGCTGATCGAGCGCATTCTCCCGCTGCTGCGCGAAGGCAAGCCGGCGCGGCTGACGCAAATCTCGGAAGACAAGGAAGCGGCTTTCAAGGGGCTCCAGCTCCTCACCGCGAAGCCCGTGCTCTATGTCTGCAATGTCGATGAGGCCTCGGCCGCGATCGGCAACGCCTTCTCGGCGAAGGTCGCGGAGCGTGCGAAAGCCGAAGGCGCTGGCTGCGTCGTCATCTCCGCCAAGATCGAGAGTGAGCTGGCCGAACTGCCGCAAGACGAGCGCGCCGCCTATCTCGCCGATCTTGGCTTGCAGGAGCCAGGCCTCAACCGGCTCATCCAAGAAGGCTACAAGCTGCTCGGCCTCATCACCTATTTCACCGCAGGGCCGAAGGAAGCGCGCGCCTGGACCGTGACGCGCGGCACCCGCGCGCCGCAAGCCGCCGGCGTCATCCACACCGATTTCGAGAAGGGCTTCATTCGCGCCGAGACCATCACCTATGACGACTATGTTTCGCTGAACGGCGAGGCCGGTGCGCGCGACGCCGGCAAGCTCCGGCTCGAAGGCAAGGAGTATGTGGTGAAGGACGGCGACGTGCTGCATTTCCGATTTGCGAATTGATATGGCTACAGGCCGGGAACCAA
>DATBSU010000050.1:0-16607 GCA_036559585.1 Methyloceanibacter sp. | reverse complement strand
AGGTTACGTCGTGCGCGATGCCTTCACCCATGGCTCGTCCGAGCAGCGGGTACGCTGGTTCACCCGGGGTTATCAAAGCGGCAAGCTCGAAGAGTGTGACACCTTCAACACGCAGCAATTGTAGGCGGCCCATCTGCGGTTAGATCCGCGGTGGGAAATACGTGATCGTGGCGCCAAAAGAGTGGAAGAAAGGCGAGGCGGTGATCCCGCGTCCCGCCGATTAGGGTAGACGGCGCGCGTCCCGCCTTCCTTATTCCCGGTTGTTTTTGGGCGGCTAGACTAGAACGCGTCGCCGGCGAACACGGTCGCCTCGCAAGGCAAATTCGCTTTCTTGAATAATCCGCAAGCTTGCGTTGCTTCCTCGACATTGGCGAACGGCCCGGCGACCAGCCGCCATTTCTTGTCAGGCGCAAGCACGCGCTTGGCTTGAAGGCCGGCGACCAGCGCGGCATGATTGCTGATCAAATCCTTCCACACCGACCTGAGACCGTCTTGCTTGTCGGCGCCGCCGATCTCGATGCCGAAGCGTGTCGTTCCGGGCGGGATCGGGATGGCGCTTGAGCTCACGCTTGCGGTCTCGGTCGAGGCCGGTGCTGGTTGCGTTGAGCTGGCGGCGTCGCCTGTGTCTGTTGGCGCGGGCGCCGAGGTCGACGGCGTCTCCGTGCCGCCTGATGCCTGATCGGTTGACGCCACCTGAGTCGACGGTGGGGTTGCCGGTTCAGCTTGCTTCTCAGCCTCTTTGGCCGCTTCTTTCTTCGCAGCCTCCTGCTTGGCAGCTTCTTGTTTTGCAGCTTCTTGTTTCGCGGCTTCCTGCTTGGCGGCCTCTTTCTTCGCAGCCTCATCCTTCGCGGCTTCCTGCTTAGCGGCTTCTTCCTTCGCAGCCTCTTGCTTTGCAGCCTCCTGTCTTGCAGCCTCTTCTTTCTTGGCGGCCTCCTGCTTCGCAGCCGCTTCCTTCTTGGCCGCCTCTTTCTTTGCGGCTTCTTCTTTCGCGAGATCTTGCTTGGAGGGCTTGGCCGGTTCCTGCGCCGGCGTGGCAAGAGTTTCCGCCTCTGGGTTTGGCGGCGACGTCGTGACCGCGGCACCGCTCGGCAGCGCCGCGACTGGACCCAACACCTTCTCCAGCGGCTGTAACCGCGTGTTCAGTTCGGACATCTGCTGCGACAGCGAGCCGACTTGGCTCCTGAGCTCTGCGATTTCTCGATCTTTGGCCTCGTTGCTGCTGATGAGCGATGAAACCTGCTCGGGCGAAACTGAGGGGGCCTGCACTTGCGCTGGCGCGACCGGCTCGGCTTGCGCCGTCTCTTTGCCGTGATGCGGCTCGGTGACAATCCGGAACAAATAGGCGGCCGAAAACGCGGCGAGCAGAATCCAAAACGTCGCGAATAGGCCGGGGACCCAGCTTCGCATGCTGCTGCTTTGGCGGTCGTTCATGGTTCGAAAATGCCTCCCCCGAGCCCGTTAGCATGGCCCAAGAAGCCGCCAGCAATATGGCTGGTTGCTTGGCGGGGAGATTACTCCCTCTGCCAACAGGGTCAATTATGAGTGGCCTTGTGGTCCTTGCCAAGCCCTTCGGCTAAAAGCTGTTTTGCGAGCTGAGGCGAGTCGGATGGGTCGAAGCGGGTGCCGCTTTTAACCTTCTTTGTGCTAAGCACCATCGCTTGAGGCCTGCGCCAGGCCCGTCTATTTAGGGCGCGATCATTACGTTAAGCGGCAAAAGAGGCATGACGCAAAGTTCGGCGCTCGCCATCATCTTAGCGGCGGGCAAGGGTACCCGCATGAAGTCCGATCTGCCCAAGGTCCTGCACCGTGTGGCGGGTGCGCCGATGCTCGCCCATGTGCTTGAGGCGTCGAGACAGGCCGCAATCGAGCGGACCGCGCTGGTGATCGGTCCCTCGATGGAAAAGGTGGGCGACGATGCGCGGAAGCTCGACCCCCACCTCACCGTGTTCGTGCAGGCCAAACAGCAGGGCACGGCCGATGCGGTGAAGGCGGCGCGTCCCATGCTCGAAGAATTTCAAGGCCACGTGCTCATCCTCTATGGCGACACGCCGTTGATCCGCGCCGAGACCCTGACCAAGGTGAGGAACGCGCTCGACGACGGCGCCGATCTCGTCGTGATCGGCTTCGAGACAGACGATCCGACCGGATATGGACGGCTGCTCCTCAGCAAAAAAGGCAAGCTGGTCGGCATTCGCGAGGAGAAGGACGCGAGCGAAGAAGAGCTTGCGCTGAACCTTTGCAATTCCGGCATCATGGGATTTCGCTCAGGCCAGACGCTGCTCGAGCTTTTGAGCCGTATCGGCAACGACAACGCCAAGAAGGAATTCTACCTGACCGACGCGGTCGCTCTTGCCAAAGAGGCCGGACTTGAATCTTACATCGTCAGCGCCGACGGCGCCGAAGTGCTCGGCGTCAATTCGCGTGCGGAACTCGCCGCGGCCGAAGCAGCGCTCCAGCAGCGCCTGCGCGCCAAGATCATGGACGAGGGGGCAACGCTGGTCTCTCCCGGCACCGTCTTCTTCAGTCACGACACAATAGTCGGCAAGGACGTCACCATAGAGCCCAATGTCGTGATCGGACCTAATGTCATGATCGGTGACAACGTCACCATTAGAGCTTTCTCTCACATCGAGGGTGCGAAGATCGGCAAGGGCGCCATCGTCGGTCCCTTCGCGCGCCTCAGACCTGGCGCGCAACTGAGCGAGAACGCGCATATCGGCAATTTCGTCGAGATCAAGCAGTCGGATATCGGCGAGGGGGCCAAGGTCAACCATCTCACCTATATCGGCGACGCCAGTGTCGGCGCCCGCGCCAATGTCGGCGCCGGCACCATCACTTGCAACTATGACGGTGTCGCCAAGCATCGCACCGAGATCGGCGAAGACTCCTTCATCGGCTCGAACAGCGCTTTGGTCGCACCTGTGAAGATCGGCGCCGGCGCCTATATCGGCTCCGGCAGTGTGATCTCGAAAGATGTGGAGCCAGATGCCTTGGCGCTCAGCAGGGCCCCGCAAGAGACGCGTCCGGGCTGGGCCAAACGCTTCCGCGAGCGGCTGAAACGCGCCAAGCCAGCCGGAAACAAAGAGACATAGAGTATGAATTGCGCTCGGCTCTCGTGCCAATTAGTCAAATTCCAAGCAATAGTGGAGTAGGGGACGATGTGCGGCATTGTTGGCGTCCTCGGTAAAGGGCCCGTTGCGGGCCAGCTTGTCGACGCACTGAAGCGGCTTGAATATCGCGGCTACGATTCCGCAGGCGTGGCCACCATCGAGAACGGCACGCTCGGCCGGCGTCGCGCTGAAGGCAAATTGCGCAATCTCGAAGCGCGCCTTGCGGGCGAACCGCTGCTCGGCGAGACCGGCATCGGCCACACGCGCTGGGCCACCCATGGCAAGCCGACCGAAGCCAACGCGCATCCGCACATGACCGAGGACGTCTCGGTCGTGCATAATGGCATCATCGAGAATTTCCGCGAGCTGAAGGAGGAGCTGCAGAAGAGCGGCGCCACCTTCACCAGCGATACCGATACCGAAGTCATTGCGCATCTGATCAGCCGCGAAATGAAATCCGGCTCAGATCCCGTACGCGCCACGTTCAACACGCTGAAGCGGCTGCAAGGCGCGTTTGCCATCGCCATGATCTTCCGCGGCTATAACGATCTGATGATCGTGGCGCGGCAGGGCAGCCCGCTCGCTATCGGCATCGGCAAGGGCGAGATGTTCGTCGGTTCCGACGCCATCGCGCTGGCACCCTTTACCGACGAGATCGTCTATCTCGAGGACGGCGACTGGGCCGTGCTCACCCGCGCAGGCATTGCCATTCGCGACCGCGACGGGAATGCGGTCGAGCGGCCGGCGAGCCGCTCGCAGGCCGCCGCGCTCTTGGTCGACAAAGGCAATCACCGCCATTTCATGGCGAAAGAAATTCACGAGCAGCCTGAAGTCGTCGGCCATACGCTTGCGGCCTATGTCGATCTCGCCACCAGCGCCGTCGAGCTGCCGAAGCTTCCCTTCGATTTTGCCAAGCTGAGCCGTCTCACCATCTCGGCCTGCGGCACCGCCTATTATGCCGGCCTGGTCGCCAAATACTGGTTCGAGCGCTGGGCCAGACTTCCCGTCGATGTCGATATCGCGTCTGAGTTCCGCTATCGCGAATGTCCGCTCGATCAAGGCGGCGCCGCGCTCTTCGTCTCGCAATCCGGCGAGACTGCCGACACGCTCGCCTCGCTTCGCTATTGCCGCGAGCAGAGCCAGCACATTGCCGCCATCGTCAACAATCGCGAATCCACTATCGCGCGTGAGTCCGACGTCATTCTGCCGACACTCGCAGGACCGGAGATCGGCGTTGCCTCCACCAAGGCGTTCACCTGTCAGCTCACAGTGCTTGCCTGCATGGCTATCGCTGCGGGGAGGGCGCGAGGGCAAATCGGGCGTGTGCTGGAGACCGAGCTGGTCGAAGCCCTAAGCGGTTTGCCGCGCCACATGGCGACGATATTGCATGACGAGAGTCCCTACGAGCAGCTTGCCTACAATCTGTCGAAGCGGCGCGACGTGCTCTATCTCGGCCGCGGCTCGAACTATCCCATCGCACTCGAAGGCGCTCTCAAGCTGAAAGAAATTTCCTACATCCATGCCGAAGGCTATGCCGCTGGCGAGCTTAAGCATGGGCCGATTGCGCTGATCGACGAGAACATGCCGGTGATCGTCATCGCGCCGCGCGACGACCATTACGACAAGACCGTCTCCAACATGCAGGAGGTCGCGGCTCGCGGCGGCGACATCATTCTGATCAGTGACGCCGATCCCTTGAGTGCGGCCTGTGCCGTCGCAGCCTATTTGCCAGTGCCCGTCGTGCACCGCTTCGTCACGCCGCTGCTCTATGCGGTTCCCGTCCAGCTCATCGCCTACCACACGGCCGTCTTGATGGGGACCGACGTGGATCAGCCGCGGAACCTAGCGAAATCCGTGACAGTGGAATAGATAAAGCCTCGGATTTGCCTGATTTTCTTGTTTGACCGGGACCGATGGCGACACAATTCGAGCCCTTTAACCCTAAGGCCGGGCGAGCCTGCGCCTGGGCCGTCCTAGGCCTGCTCTGCCTTGCCGCTTCAATTCCGGCGAGCGCGCAGGAGGGCGGCGCGCTTGCGGGCGGCGTCGCCGCGCTCAATTCCGGAAAATACGACAGCGCCGTCCGCCAACTCTCGACCGCGATCGCCTCGAACGGCATCTCGCCGGGCGAGGCCGCCAAGGCGCTTTACTTACGTGGCATCGCCTATCGCAAGTTGAACCAGCCTGCGCGCTCGATTTCCGATCTTGGCGCCGCTATGTGGCTTGGTCTGCCGCCCGCGGATCGTTTGAAGGCGCAAGTCAATCGCGGGCTTGCTTATCGTGCCGCCGGTCTCAGTGAGCAGGGCGAGGCCGAGCTTGCCGCGGCGAAGAAGGCGAATGGCGACGAGGCCGCGCGTCTGATCGCCGAGGATGGTGGTGCCGGGTCCAACAATGCTCAGATCGCCGCCTTCTCGACTGAGGTGCGCGCCGCTGATGCCGGACCATCTTCGAGCCCAGCTTCGAATGATTCAGGTCCAGGCTTCGCCAGCACGGTAACAACGGCCAAAACGCCATCCCCAGGCCGCACCGCCGACGCATCGCCCAATTTGTCCACTTCGGTCTCGGGTGGTTCAAGCACGTCGGCGCCCCCGCCGCCGCGTGAGAGTGCGCCGGCGCGGGGGTCCTGGAGCACGACGACAACCGATGCCGCTGCCGAGAGCCCTTCCAGCGGGGGCAGTCGTGTCGGCCGCTGGATCAATTCCTGGAAAGGCGATTCCAGCTCCGAAGCCCCGCCGCCTCAAACCGAGAGCGCGCCGCCGCCGCGCGCCGCGACCGAAGCCCCGCCGCCGCCGCGCGCCGCGACCGAAGCCCCGCCGCGTCCGCAAGCCGCGCCAAGTTCCGGCTGGGATGCGCAGACGCAAATCGTCACCGCCGATGCGAGACCTGCAGGTCTCTCTGACAGCGGCTCCTATACGCTACAGCTCGCCGCCAGCCGCTCTCAGGACGAGGCGCAAGCCCTCTATGCCAAAGTGGCGAAGCAAAACCCGGCTTTGGCAAGCAAGCAGCCCGACATCCAAAAGACCGACCTTGGCGGCCTCGGCACGTTTTACCGTCTCCAGATCGGCCCCTTCCCGGATAAGGCGGAAAGCCTTAAGCTCTGCAACGCGCTGAAGCGAAGCGGAGTCGATTGCTTTCTCGTAACGCGCTAGCGAAAGCCGCTTTTGACCGTCTCCCCAATAGCCCGATTGGCGCAAAAATAGGCGCGGCGTTCGAGCCGCAAACTCTTGGTTCCATGACCGCTAAAGACAAGTCGCAATCGCCCAAGACGGGCTCCCCGGCCGAGACCGATACGGACCGCCTGGCGATCATCGCTAATGCCGAAACGGAGCCGCCATCGTCGCATCTCATGGCGCGGCTGCGCGGTTACTTCCTCACCGGCCTCATCATCTCGGGCCCGATCGCCATTACGATCTATGTCGTCTGGTGGTTCGTCAACCTCGTCGATGCCTGGGTCAAGCCGCTCATTCCGGCGAATTACCTGCCCGACAATTATCTTCCGTTTCGCGTGCCGGGCATCGGACTGATCGTCGGCATTTTTGGGCTGATGGTAATCGGCGCACTCGCCGCCAATCTATTCGGGCGGACCATCGTGGCCTATGGCGAGATGATGCTCGACCGCATGCCGGTCGTGCGCGGCGTCTATCGCTTGATCAAGCAGATCTTCACCACCGTGTTCTCCAAGAGCGGCACCTCCTTCAAGCGCGTCGGCCTGATCGAATTCCCTCGCCGCGGACTCTATTGCATTGTCTTTCTTGCCGGAGATCCCCCGCAGGAAATCGAGGAGAAGCTCGGCAACGGCAATCCGATGATCACGGTCTTCATGCCGAACGGTCCGAACCCCACCACGGGGTTCATCTGCTTCATGCCGGCGAGCGAGGTGATCGCGCTCGACATGGCGGTGGAGGACGCAGCCAAACTCGTTGTCTCGGCAGGTCTGGTCGGCCCGGATCAGGAGCATCTGCGTAAGCTCGCCGCGAGCAAGGGCTTGAAGCCATTGCCGGAAGAAGAGCCGGTCGTCTGATTTTAACCTGCGCGCAGCAATTTGATCGCGTCGTCGCGCTCGAACAGATAGAGCAGCAGTCTGAGCTGCTCGGCGCGCTCGCCCTTGAGGTCTGGATCGCGTGACAGCGCCAGTCGGGCCTCGTCCCGCGCGGCTTGCAGCAACTCGGCATCCTCGGGCAGGCGCGCGATGCGAAATTCCGGCACCCCGCTCTGCCGCGTGCCGAGTAGTTCGCCCCCGCCGCGAAGCCGCAAATCCTCTTCCGCGATGACGAAGCCGTCTTCGGTGCGGCGCATCACTTCAAGCCGCTCCCGCGCGGTCTCCGATGGAGGCTGCTTGTAGACGAGGATGCAGGAGGAGCTGGCCGTCCCGCGCCCGACCCGGCCACGCAGCTGATGCAACTGTGCCAGACCGAAGCGCTCGGCATGCTCGATGATCATGATGGAGGCATTGGGCACGTCGACCCCGACTTCGATCACGGTGGTGGAAACCAACACCGAGATGTCGCCGGCGACGAACGCTTCCATCACGCGATTTTTCTCTTTGCCTGGCAATTTGCCGTGGATCAGGCCAGCTCTGCCTCCGAACCGCGCCTTCAACTCCACAAAGCGTTCCTCGGCAGCGGCGAGATCGAGAACTTCCGATTCCGCGACGAGGGGACAGACCCAATAGATTTGCGCGCCGGCCTCGACGGCGCGGCCCACGCCCTCGATCACCTCGTCGAGCCGCTCAGCCGGCACGATGCGGGTCGAAATCGGCTTCCGCCCTGCGGGCTTTTCGTCCAACCGCGAGACGTCCATATCGCCGTAGCTCGTCAGCAGCAGCGTGCGGGGGATCGGCGTCGCCGTCATCACCAGGAGCTCGGCGCCTCTGCCGATGCCCTTTGCCTGCAATGCGAGTCGCTGATGCACGCCGAAACGATGTTGTTCGTCGATCACGGCAAGCGCCAGATCGCGGAATTGAATCGGCTCCTGGAACAGAGCATGGGTCCCGATCAGAATGTCGATCTCACCCTGCTCCAGCCGCTTCAATAAGTCCTCGCGCTCGCGGCCGCGTTCGCGCCCGGTCAGCAGTGCCACGCGAAGGCCGGAAGACTCGGTGAGGCTCGAGATGGTCTTCAGATGCTGGCGCGCCAGAAGCTCGGTCGGCGCCATCAATGCCGCTTGTGCGCCAGTCTCGACCGCGCTCGCCATGGCGAGCAGCGCAACCACCGTCTTGCCGCTGCCGACATCACCTTGCAGCAGCCGCAACATCCGGTTTTGGCTGGCGAGGTCCGCGTCGATCTCCGCAAGGGTGCGCACTTGCGCGCCCGTGAGCTTGAAGGCAAGGGCGTTGAGAATAGTGGTCCGCAATTTGCCTTCAGGCGCGATCCGCCGCCCGACGCTTCGCCACATCTTTTGCCGAATCGCCGCAAGCGCGAGCTGGTTGGCGAACAGCTCGTCATAGGCGAGCCGCCTGCGCGAAGCCGAAGGTCCGAGATCGGCCTCGGCTTCAGGCGCATGCAGGTGGCGGAGCGCCGGCGTGAAGTCGGGCCAGTGCTGGCGCGCGAGCCAATCCTTATCTGTCCATTCCGGCATCTCCGGCAGCCGGTCCAAGGCTTGCACGACCATCTTCCGCAGGCTCGAGTTGGAAAGTCCGGCAGTGAGGGGATAGACCGGCTCGACGGATGGCAGGCTGCTCTTCTCCGCATCGATCACGTAATCCGGATGCGGCATTTGCAGCAAGCCATCGTAGGCTTCCAGCCTGCCCGACACGATGCGGCGGCTCCCTTGTGGCAACAGGCGCTTGAGATAGGCCGGATCGGCATTGAAATACACGAGCTCCAGCGCGCTCGTATCGTCTTCCACGAGCACGCGATAGGGCGCACGGGCGACGCGTCGTGGCCCGCTCGGCCGATGTTCGACCACGGTAACTTCGAGGGTGACCAGTTCGCCGATCCGCCCCTCGGCAATGCTGGCAATGAGCTTCCGGTCGATCACACCGACAGGCAAATGCCAGAGAAGATCGATCACTCGTGACGCGCCAGGGGCCACGATGCCAAAGAGCTTATTGAGCAGCGCCTCGACCCCGGGCCCTACGCCCTTCAGGCTGCGGGCGGGCGCAAACAGCGGGTTGAGCAGAGGAGGCCGCGTTGGATGTGTCACAGCTCGAATCTGACCTCACCCTTGACAGCAAGAGACCCGCTCGCTGTAACCGATTGCTACAACATTTGGAAAGTAGCTTGATGCCGGCCAATGACTTTGAGCTGAAGCGCCGCCGCGCCCTCTACCGGGCGACGCATCGCGGCTCGAAGGAACTCGACTTTCTACTTGGCCGTTTTGCCCAACAGTCGATCGAATCGATGTCGAATGACGAGATCGAGACCCTCGAACGGCTGATCGATGCCCCCGATCCCGATATTGCGGCGTCTTTCTACGAGGGGCAAACATTCGGCGACGCCGCGCTCGATGCGATGATCGAGCGCTTGCGCCGCTTTCACGGCTACGAGATCACTAAAGCCTAATGTCCGACGCGAAACTCAATCTGCCGGTCGATCGCTTGCTTGGCGCCAAGCGCGCCATCGCGAGCGGCGTGCCGGAAGGCTTCGATGCCCTGCTTATCGCGCTGTTGTCGCAAGGCGCCCGCGGCGGCGATAAGCGCGCGCCGATTCTGCACATCGCCCGCGACAGCCAGCGGCTGACAGCGCTCGAAGATGCGCTTCACTTCTTCGCGCCGAACGTGAAGCGCTTGAGTCTTCCTGCCTGGGACAGTGTCCCCTACGACCGGGTCGCCCCCAATGCCGAGATCGTCGCCGAGCGGATCGCCACGCTGGCCAATCTCGCCAACCGGAAGGGCGACGACAAGACGCCGTTGATCGTGCTGACCACTGTGAACGCCGCGCTGCAGCGCGTCCCGCCGCGCGAGTTCCTCGCCGCGTCGAGCCTGAGACTTGCGCCTGGCAACAACGTGAATATGGCAAGCCTGGTGGAGCGGCTGGAGGCCTCGGGCTATGTCCGCTCCGGCACCGTGACCGATCCCGGACAATATGCCGTCCGTGGCGGCATCCTCGATCTGTTTCCGCCCGGCCGCGATCCCGTCCGCCTCGATTTCTTCGGCGACACGCTGGAATCGATTCGCGCCTTCGATCCGGAAACCCAACGGACTCTCGCGCGCGTTGAGGTGTTTCAATTGCTCCCCATGAGCGAGACCACGCTCGACGCGCATGTCCGCAGCTCCTTCCGCACGCGTTATGTCGAGCTGTTCGGTCCGGCCAGCGCCGACGATCAGCTCTATGAGTCGGTCTCGGCCGGGCGCCAGCACCAGGGCATGGAGCATTGGCTGCCGCTATTCCATGAGAAGCTCGAAACTCTGTTCGACTATCTCCCGGACGCCGTTGTTACTCTCGACCCGCTCGATGACGACGCACGCGCCAAGCGCTTCGAGCAGATCGCCGACCATTACGAGGCGAGGGTCCAGGCGCTGGAGCGGAAAGCCTTCGGTGCCCCGCCTTATCATCCCGTCGCAACACACACGATGTTTCTCGACGAGAAGGACTGGGAGACGGCACTCGCCGCCCGGACCGTCATTGCTTTCACCCCCTTCGAGCGGCCGGAAGGTGTAACCGCCGAGATCGTGTCGTTCGGCGTGAGGCAAGGCCGCTCTTTCGCCCCTGAGCGGCAGACGGAAGGCACCAATGTGTTCGATGCGGCTGTCGCTCATGTCGGCAAACTGAAGGGAGAGGGCAAGCGCGTCGCCATTGCCTGCTGGAGCAATGGCGCGCGCGAGCGGCTTGCCACGCTGCTTGCCGAGCATGGCGTCGGCGAAACCAAAAGCGTGGACTCGCTTGCTGCATTGCTGGCGCTGCCGCCCTCGGTGACCGCCTTTGCCGTGCTGCCGGTCGAGACCGGCTTCGAAGCGCCGGGCCTCGCGGTCATTGGTGAACAGGACATTCTCGGCGACAGGCTGGTGCGACGGACCAGGTCCAAGCGCGCCAGCGACGTGCTCACTGAAGCCTCGAGCTTGACCGAGGGCGATCTCGTCGTCCATGCCGATCACGGCATTGGCCGTTTCGTCGGCCTTGCCACCATCGAGGCGGACGGCAAGCCGCATGACTGCCTGGAGCTGGTCTATCAGGGCGGCGACAAGCTCTATCTCCCAGTCGAGAATATCGAGCTCTTGAGCCGCTTTGGCTCCGATGAATCGAACGTTCAACTCGACAAGCTTGGCGGTGTCGCCTGGCAGTCGCGCAAAGCCCGACTGAAGAAGCGCATCCGCGACATCGCCGAGAAATTGATCAAGATCGCGGCCATGCGCGCTCTGCATCACGCCCCGGTGCTGACCCCGCCCGACGGCGTCTACGACGAATTCGCGGCACGTTTCCCCTACGAGGAGACCGACGACCAGCAGGCGAGCATCAATGCCGTGTTCGACGATCTCGCCAGCGGCAAGCCGATGGATCGTCTGATCTGCGGCGATGTCGGCTTCGGCAAGACGGAAGTGGCGCTTCGCGCCAGCCTGCTCGCCGTGCTGGCCGGGAAACAGGTCGCTGTCGTGGTGCCGACCACGCTGCTTGCGCGCCAGCACACCAAGACCTTCATCGAGCGCTTCCGCGGACTGCCGGTGAAGATCGCGCAAGCCTCGCGCCTGATCGGGCCGAAGGAGCTCGCCGAGGTCAAGGCCGGGATCAAGAGCGGCGACATCAACATCGTCGTCGGCACCCATGCGCTGCTCGGCAAGGCTATCGAGTTCGCCGATCTCGGCCTCTTGATCGTCGACGAGGAGCAGCATTTCGGCGTGCAGCACAAAGAGCGGCTGAAGCAGCTCCGCCAGGATGTCCATGTCCTGACGCTGACCGCGACGCCCATCCCGCGCACGCTGCAGCTCGCTTTGTCCGGTGTACGCGAAATGTCGGTGATCGCCACGCCCCCGCTCGATCGGCTTGCGGTCCGCACCTATGTCACGCCATTCGATCCCGTGATCTTGCGCGAGGCGCTGCTTCGCGAGCGCTTCCGCGGCGGCCAGACCTTCTATGTCGTGCCGCGCATCTCCGATCTCGACGACGCGGCCGCTTTCCTCAAGGAGCATGTGCCTGAGCTGAAAGTCGGCCGCGCTCACGGCCAGATGGGTGCGCGCGAGCTCGAGTCCGTGATGAATGCCTTCTACGATCATCAATATGACGTGCTGCTCTCGACCTCGATCGTGGAGTCCGGGCTCGACATTCCCTCCGCCAACACGCTGATCGTGCATCGTGCCGACATGTTCGGCCTGGCGCAGCTCTATCAATTGCGCGGCCGCGTCGGCCGCTCCAAGCTCCGCGCCTATGCCTATTTCACCATCCCCGCCGACGCGAGACTCAGTCCAGCCGCCGAGAAGCGGTTGAAGGTGTTGCAAACCCTGGACACGCTCGGCGCCGGCTTCATCCTCGCCAGCCACGATCTTGATATCAGGGGCGCAGGCAATCTCTTGGGCGAGGAGCAGTCAGGCCATATCAGGGAAGTTGGCTTCGAGCTTTACCAATCGATGCTGGAAGAGGCCGTGGCCGCGCTCAAGGGCGGCGAGGGGGCGATGATCGAGGATCAATGGTCGCCCAGGATCAATCTCGGCACCTCGGTCCTAATTCCTGAAGCCTACGTGCCTGACCTGCAAGTCCGGCTGGGTCTTTATCGGCGCCTCTCGGCGGCCGACAGCCACGAGGCCATCGAGAGTTTCGCCGCCGAGCTGATCGATCGCTTCGGTCCTCTGCCGGAAGAAGTGCGGCACCTCCTCGATATCGTCGAGATCAAGGGGCTCTGTCGCCAGGCTGGCGTGGCGCAGATCGATGCCGGTCCGAAGGGCGCGATCCTCGCCTTCCGCAACAATCATTTCGCCAACCCCGAAGGCCTCATCGCCTTCATCCAGAAGGAAGGCTCCGGCGTGAAGCTCCGGCCCGATCACAAGCTCGTCTATTACGCCGAGTGGGACACGCCGGAAGAGCGGCTGCTTGGCGCGCGCGATCTCTTGAAGCAGCTCGGCGCCATCGCGGCCAAGGTCAAGCAGGCTGCCTGACTTAGATCCGCGAAAGGATTTGGTCGCGGAGCACGCGGTCGTTCCCGTCGCGCGGGATGTCGCGCACCACGACGATCTGATCGGGGAATTTGTAGGGCGCGACGTCGAGACCGTGCAAATAAGCATGCAAGGCCTCGAGCGATACCGGCTCGTCGGCTTCCGGCACCACGGCGGCAAAGATGCGGTCGCCCATGATCGGATCGAGCAACGCGAAACTGGCTGCATCGAGGTAATAGGGGAAACTTCGATAGAGCGTGTCGAGTTCGGCCGCAGCGATGGTGAAGCCACCATGATGGAGAAGTTCTGAATCGCAAGAGATCTTGAGCACACCGGCGTCATCTGTCGCGCGTACGCCGGTTCCGACAAAGCCGCCTTCGCGTTTCGCAAGCGGCCCGTCCGCACCGTGTGGAATCGCAGGCCCACGCAGAGAAAGCTCGTTCGATGCGTCGGTCCGGGTCTCAACGAAGAGTTCGTCATCGTCGCCAGCTTGCAACTTGCCGCGAGTGAGGCGCTGTGAGCCATTACGGACCACACACACCAGATCGCCCAGCGGATAGACGTTGAACAGAGGAAGCTTGCCGCAGTCGAAATTCTCGTTGCTGCCGGCAAGCTCCGGCATCGACCAGACACGGGCCGCTGCCCGCACATGGCAGGCCGAATCGGTGAACACCCCGTCATCTTGAAGCGCCGCTAGAACCGGCGAGGGAGCTGCGAGGATCGTCGCCTCCTGCTCTTTGAGCTGGCGCACATAGTTGCCGTATTCGAACGGCTGATGCTGGACCAGCGTCGCACCGGTGACGAGCCAGGGCATCAGGCCGAGACCGAGCCCCACGGCCCCACTCAGCGGGTAAGGACTGAGAAGAACGTCATAGGATTGAAGTCCGAGCGCGAGCGCGCTCATCCGTCCCTGCGCGATCAGCGTGTCCTCATTGCGGAGTAGCGGCGCGAGCGGCGCGCCAACCCGCGCGGTAAAGCTCACGAGCGCTGGCGTCTCGCGCGGGGCAGTCTGCACCGGCGCGCTGTTATTGGTCTCAAGCAATTCGTCGAGCGAGGTCACGCCATCGGCGATGTTGGCGCCAAAGCCGAGCACGTAACGGATCGAGAGTTGGGTAACGGCAACGTCGCAGAGCATTTCGCTCATATATCCGCCGGCGAATTGCCCAACGCCGAGCAGCGCTTTCGGCTCGAGTAGATCCGCGGCGATGCCGATCTCACGGCGGCGCCACAACATCGGCAACATCACCGCCGTGAGACCGGCACGCCAGGCGGCGAGCAAGCTCAACACCTGCTCGGCGATATTGGGGAGCTGGATCGCGATTCTATCGCCAGGCTTCAGCCCGAGATCGATAAAGAACGCAGCCAGCGCGTCGATCGCGACATCTGCCTCGCCAAAGCGGTAGCGCCGCGCGGGGCCAAGCCCCAGCGCCGCCCGGTTCAACGGATCAGCAAGGGCGAGCGCATAGGGGCGGGTGCCGACATGCCGGCGAAACAGCGCATCGGCGGTGAGCTTGGGTGCCCCCTGCTCGTCAGTACTATGCTCAAAGGCAAGGATGCTCATCGAGACTGCCTCACGGGCGCCGTGCTCGTCTTGGTATCGTGTTCCGGCGCCGACCACCAGCTTTCGATCTGGTAGCCATAGAGTGGCGTCTGCTCCGGCCGCTCGATATTGCGCCAATGCGCGACCCATTGCTTCGGCAAATAAAATAACGGGATCAAATAGTCGCCCGACCGGAGCACGCGGTCGAGCGCGCGTACGGCGGAGACAAAGTCGTCGCGAGTCTTCGCTTCAAGCAACGCGGCGACCATAGCGTCGGCGGCTTTACTTTTGACGCCCGGATAATTCAGCGTGCCGTCAGTGACCGCTGCATCGCTTCCCCAGCGGAAGGATTGCTCATTGCCCGGCGACAGCGACGACGGCCAGAAATATTGAATCATATCGAAATCGTAGGTCTGCTTGCGCCGCTGATATTGCGCGCTGTCGACCTGACGGATCTTTGCCTCGATGCCCAATTGCTTCAGCGCCTGGGCGTAGGTGAGCAGCAGCCGCTCCTGGCCGCGGGTGACGGCCAAAATCTCGAAGGAGAGGGGTTCGCCGGTCGTCTGGTTGACAAGTCGGCCATCTCTGAGTCGGTATCCGGCTTGTTCGAGCAGTTGTAGGGCATCTTCCCGGCCGATGCGGTTCTCGCCGGTGCCGTCACTCTCCGGAAGCGCGAAGCTGCCATCCATGATTTCGGGCCTCACCGCGTCGGGAAAGGGCCGCAGCAACTCGATTTCGCGAAAATCTGCGCGCCGGTGAAACGAGCCGAGCTCGGAGCGGTCGAAATAGCTTTCGGTCCGCGCATATTGGCCGTGATAGAGCGTGCGGTTGATCCACTCGAAGTCGAACAATTTGATCAGCGCCTGGCGAACCCGTTGATCCGCGAACATTGGCTTTCGCGTATTGAACACCAGCGCCGACATTCCGGCCGGCGTCTCGATCGGCAGCTCCTCCTTCAGCACGCGGCCCTGGTCCAGAGCAGGGAAATTGTAGCCTTCCGTCCAGCGTGTGGGATCCTCCTCCTTGCGCAAGCCGATCAAGCCAGACTTGAAGGCCTCGAACATGCCGCCGGCATCGCGATAATAGTCGAAGCGAAGCTCATCGAAATTGTAGAGGCCGCGATTCACGGGAAGATCGCGGCCCCAATAGTTCGGATCGCGCGCGTAGGAGATGCTCTTGCCCGGCTCGATCTTGGCCACGGTGTAGGGGCCACTGCCGATTGGAGCGGCGAGGCTCGTCTTCTCGAAATCGTCTGGGTCGATCAGATGCCTCGGCAGCACCGGCATCAATCCCATGATCAGCGGCATCTCGCGATCGCCGCTGCCATCGAAGGTGAAGCGCACCCGGTTGTCGCCGAGCTTCTCCGCTTTCGTCACCTTCTTGTAATAGGAGCGGTAGTTTGGCCGCCCGTGATCGCGCAACAATTCCTGCGAAAAGATCACGTCATCGGCCGTGATTGGCTTGCCGTCGGAAAATTTCGCTTCGGGCCGCAAGGTGAAGATCACTTCGTTGCGGTCGGGCGACGTCTCCACGCTTCCCGCGATGAGGCCATAGAGCGAGAAGGGCTCGTCATAGCTTCGCGCCATCAGGCTCTCATAGACATATTCGCGAATGCCCTCGGCGGAGGTCCCTTTCACGATCAGCGGATTGAGGCTGTCGAAAGTGCCCTGCCAGCCAAAGGTGATGCGGCCGCCCTTGGGGGCATCCGGGTTGACGTAGGGAAAATTGCGGAAATCTGGGGGAAGGGCTGGCGCCCCATGCATGGCGATTCCGGGTGCGGGTTCTGCATGCGCCTTGCCCGGGATGCTCGCCAAGATGGCGAGAAGAATAAGCGAAATAGGGGCTTTCAACAGCGAGCGCCTGTGGCTATAGATGCTTTCGCATTGCAACAATGGTGCAAAGGTAACACGCCTCGCGAGGTAGTCGAGCCTCGTGCTGT
>DATBSU010000049.1:0-4263 GCA_036559585.1 Methyloceanibacter sp. | reverse complement strand
ATTTCCAGGTTTTTATCGTGGCATCCAGCGCCGCCTCATTGGCGGCGAGGAACTGGTCCCGGTTGATCGCCTCATTGGCCTCGTTGCCCACATAATCGGCCACGACGCCGACCAGCGCGCCCGCCACAGCGCCAATAACCTGGCCGCCCAGCGGCTCGACGGCCGTCCCAAGGGCCGCCCCCTGCCCCATATAAGCGAGCCTGGTACCGACCGAGGTGGCGATACGTCGCGAGATCTGCCCGAAGCTCTGCGCCAGCACGGCATTCATGGTCGGCCCGAGCGCCAAGGCCCCGACCGTGCCGCCAACCACAGCCGCGCCGACACCAACGACGCCGTCAAAGGCGCGATCCTCCATCAGGTAAGTCGGCGCCTTCCATTTTTGCGCATCCCAATCGAGCTTGACGTCGACCGCAGACGTTGCCGCCGGCAGGTCTTCCATATGGCTCGTATGTTGCGCGAGGAAGAGCTGGAGCCGCATGTCGCTATTCGCCACGACGCGGCGGTAAGAGTCGTGCGCGTGCCGCACCGCCTGCTCGACTCCCTTGGTGATGACCTCGTCGCGAAGCTCCGGCTTCAGCACCTGCTCTTTGTAGTTGCGAAGGAAATAGTCCTTCACATCCGCCTCGACGGCTTCGTTGAGCGACTCGTATTTCCCGGCTTCGATCATGCGATTGACCGTGGAGGTCAGCGTCTCCTTCAACACGACGTAAGAGCGCTTCCACTCGAAGAACCAATCGGCGTAGGAATTGATTGCCTCGTCGCGGTCCTGAAACGCGAGCGCGAAGGTGCGGTCGAGATCCTCATGCACGGCCTGCTTGATCCGCGCCCGCTCCTCGTCGAGCATCAGGATGGTGCCGTTCACAAATTCGTCGGTCTCCGACTTACCGGCGATGACTTTGTGCAGATTGCCGTCGACATCTTTGACGACGAGGTCGACCGCATCGGAAGGCAGCGTCTGATCGGGGAAGAAAATGTCGAGGATGCTCTTGTCCTCATGCACCGCCGCAGTGTGGTCGAGATGCCGCTGGTAGGAGCGATAGAACGTGGTGCCGAGCGACATCAGCGCATAGGCCGAGAGGATCAGCGCCAGCGCGACGCCCACAGGCCTGAGCAAATGTCCGAGCCAGCTCTGCTTGACGACCTTCACGCGCCGCCAACGGCGCAAACCGGTCGACTTGCGCTTTTGCGTCTTGGCGACGCCAGAACCCGGTGCGTCGTCATTCTCGTGGGGAACCACGGCGTTAGCGCGGTATTTTGCCATCTCGTGCAGCATGTCTCCGACCCTTTGGGGCAAACTTACCACGGTATATAGGAAGCGCCGAGGCGCCCGATAAGAACAGGCCCGAATTGTGGTAACTTTGCGGGAGGAGCGCTTCCGCGTTTTCGCCTTGATAGGAGTCGGGGAAATAGCGCCGCAGCCTGCCCTTAGATCTGAGCGTGGGAGATCTCGGCCACGATCAAGGACGCCGCCCGCCAGATCAACAAGAACAGCAGGGCGGCGAGGCTGAAATTCACGGCACGGTTGAGCCAATGGGCCAGTGTCTTGTTCTCAAGAAAGCTGAACAGATTGATGTACCACTGGTCGGCATAAGACAGGCAGTAGACGAAGATCACCACCAGCGCGATCTGGTGCAGATAGAACAGCACCTCGCTTCCGGACTTCTCGTAAAAATATTTCAAGCCCCCGACCAATACGAAATTCCACAACAGATCGAAGAACCACTGTGAGAAATTGCGCACCACGTCGAACAGCGCGACTTCATCGTCGCGTTGCACGAAGAGCTGGCTGAGATATTTGCGGAAATCCACCTGGCGACGACCTGCCTAAAGCGCCTCGGCGCCCATTTCACCGGTCCTGACCCGCATCGCGCCCTCGAGGTCGAGCACGAAGATCTTGCCGTCGCCGATGTGACCGGTACGCGCGCCTTCGGTGATGGCTTCAACAACCGTGTCGGCGAGGTTGTCGTCGACGGCGATCTCGAGCTTGATCTTGGGCACATAATGCATGGTGTATTCGGCCCCGCGGTAAATCTCCTTCTGGCCTTTCTGCCGGCCGAAACCACGCACCTCGCTGACCGTCATGCCTTGCACACCCCTTGCCGACAGGGCCTCACGCACGGCATCAAGTCGATGCGGCTGGATCACTGCGATGATATATTTCATGAAGCTCACCCGCTCACATATTGTAGCCGCGTTCGCCGTGGGTCCTTAAGTCGAGACCTTGCTCCTCAGTCTCGGCATTGACCCGCAACGGTGTAACCAGCTGGACCAGCTTGATAATGAAGAAGCTCGCTACGAGCGACCATACCAAAGTGGCGATTACTCCGGTGAGTTGAATCGCGAACTGTCCCCCGATGTCTCGTCCCTCAGCAAGGCCAATGCCGCCGAACGTCGCATCGGCAAAGATCGCCGTGAGCAGCACGCCGGTTGCGCCGCCTATGCCGTGTACCGCGAACACATCGAGCGAGTCGTCGATCTTCAATCTGCGCTTCACCAGGACGACCATGAGATAACAGATCGTGCCACCGGCAAGTCCGATCACGAGTGCAGCACCAGGCCCGACATAGCCAGAAGCGGGCGTAATGGTGGCAAGACCAGCGACCGCGCCCGTGACAATGCCGATCATGCTCGGCTTTCCGTACTTCACCCATTCGATGGTGAGCCAGACCAAGGCCGCAGTGGAAGCCGAGATATGCGTCACAGTCATCGCCATACCGGCGTCGCCCCCGGCCTTCAGCGCACTGCCAGCATTGAAGCCGAACCAGCCAACCCAGAGCATGCAGGCGCCCGCCATTGTCATCCACGGGGCATGCGGCACGGTGGCTTCCTCTGGGAAACCTCGTCTCGGCCCAATCATGATAGCGAGCAGCAGCGCCGATATGCCCGCAGTGAGATGCACCACGAGTCCGCCAGCGAAATCGAGCACACCTTTCTGCGCCAGCCAACCTCCGCCCCAGATCCAATGCGCCACGGGCACGTAGACGATCACAAGCCAGAGCGCGGTGAACAGCAGCACGGCGCCGAAGCTCATGCGCTCGGCAAAGGCGCCGATGATCAGCGCGGGCGTGATGATGGCGAAGGTCATTTGAAACATGAAGAAGACGGTCTCGGGGACGGTGGTGTTAGGCCCTGCGGCCTCGCGCGCAATGCCGCGCAGCAGCATCTTCTCCAGATCCCCAAGCCAGGGCCCAGTACCGCTAAAGGTCAGGCTATAGGCGAAGGCGAGCCACATCACCGACACCATGCAGGTAATGGCGAAACACTGCATTAATACGGAGAGCAAATTATCGGCGCGCACCAATCCGCCATAGAAAAGCGCCAAGCCCGGCAGTGTCATGAACAAAACCAGCGCCGTTGCGGTCAACAGCCAGGCAGTATTTCCCGTATCGATCATGCAGAAGCCCTCCCCCAAGTGTTCCTGTAGTGTTTTCGGATTTTGCCCAATAGAATAGCATGGGCCCGTGGGCGTCTAGCCGAACCTGCCTAGAAACTGCACATTTGCCCACAATCGGGGCATCTTCCAACAATCTCCGGCCGGGGAATAGCGTGATATAGTCCAGCGATGAACAAGGCCTTCACCAAGGAGTCCGAACCCGGCGAGGTCTATGACGACCTGCCGGACCGGCCGATCTCCACGAACAATCTCGTGACCCCGAAAGGCCTTGAGCTGATCGAGGCTGAGCTCGCGCGCCTGCATCAGCAGCATGCCGCGGCAGCCGATATCGACGACCGCTCGCTGCAGGCCAAGATCAACCGCGATTTACGCTATTGGACCTCTCGCCGCGCCACCGCGCAGATTGTCGATGCGCCACGCGACGCAAAGGAAGTGCATTTCGGCTCGACGGTGACGATCCAGCGCGAGGATGGGCGCATGCACACCTATCGCATCGTCGGCGAGGACGAAGCCGACCCTGCACTCGGCACGTTATCTTACGTGTCGCCCGTCGCCCAAGCTTTGATGGGCAAACAGGTCGGTGAAGTGGTCGAAGCCGGCCACAGCGAAGCCGAGATCGTCGCGATCAGCTAACGGCCTCAGGTCTTCTTGCCGGGCGTCTTGCTCGGGCCTTCCAGCATGAGCTTGCCCTGCTGCTCGACCAGAGCCTTGGCCTTGTTGGCGAGCATGGCGAGCACCCAAGGCAGCTCGACTTCGAGCCGGACATGGTCGTCGGCCACATCGACCGTGCCGTTGGTGCTCTGGCCGAGCAGGCTCGCGCTGAAATCGAGGTGATTGCCCTTCCACTCATCCTTGAGCACGGCGAACGA
>DATBSU010000048.1:0-8506 GCA_036559585.1 Methyloceanibacter sp. | reverse complement strand
ATCGAGAGAGCAGCCTTTGGCCATGACATCGCGCGCGCGGGCTCCCGAAATGCGGATCACCGCCTTGCTGTCGGATTGCTCGGTGATAGCAGCGTGCCCAACGAGCTGTTTGGCAAGCGCCTCCAACATCTGCCTTGAGCTTTCATCTTCGGCAACGGCAAGCCATTGACCTGGCGCCGTGCCGATCAGCGCCAAGCCCTTGGCAACAACGCGCTTCGGGCCCCGCGGCAATTCAAGTCCGGTGACTTTGCGGACCATGTCTTCAACCGCCGGCCCCTGTCTCCTGAGTGCCGCGATGACGCGAAGCTTGAGCCCGCTCCGCTCCTTGAGCGTGACCGGCGCCGTGGTCCCCGTCGCATTGCCATAGCGTCCGGGCACCGCGACAGCGGCGAGTGGGGAAAGTTGCGCAAGCTTAGCCACGCTGCCGCTCCCCTTCAGCGTCGACGAAGACCGGCGAGCAGATCACACATTCGACGTCGGCGCCACGCAGCAGATCGACCGCGCGGACATGCTCGCCGATGCGCTGTTGCCCCCGCTTCAGAAATCCCAGGCCGATATCGTGGCCGAGCTCCGGCGAGAAGGCGACCGAGGTCACATAGCCTTCGTCATTAGCCGCGACGGCACTCGCATCATTGGGAATAAAGTGCGCGCCCGCCGCGAGCTGAGCCGAGGCATCGAGCGGCCTCACCCCGATAAAAATCGGCCGTTCGGATTCGAGCAGAGCGGGCCGACCCGCAAGCACGCGGCCAATGCAGTCCTTATCCGCGACCATGCCCCCAAGCCCGAGATCGCGCGCCGTGTTCTGCCCGTTGATCTCGGGGCCGGCGACGTGACCCTTCTCGATACGGAGCACGTTGAGCGCTTCCGTTCCATAAGGGGTGATGTCGAACTCGGCGCCGGCTTGCATCAGCGCCCGGATTGCGGCGTCGCCGTAGCGCGACGGCACGGCAATCTCATAAGCGAGTTCGCCGGAATAGGAGACCCGGAACAGCCGCGCACGCACCCCGCCGCAAATCGTGAGATCTGCCGCAGCCATGCGCGGGAAACCTTCGTTGGAAATATTGAACGGCGCATCAACGAACTTGGCGAGCACGTCACGCGCGCGAGGACCGGCGATTGAATATTGCGCCCATTGATCCGAGACCGAGACCAGCCGCAAATTCAGCTCCGGCCACAGCACCTGCCGGCAAAGTTCCAAATGTTGCATCACCTTGCCAGCATTGGCCGTGGTCGTGGTCAGGATGAAATGCTGCTCGCCGAGTCGAGACGTCGTGCCGTCGTCCATGGCGAAGCCATCCTCGCGCAGCATCAGCCCGTAGCGCGCGCGGCCGACCTTCAGCGTCGAGAATTTGTTGACATAGACCCGATCGAGAAAGGCCGCGGCATCCGGGCCCTGAATGTCGATCTTGCCGAGGGTGGACACGTCGCAGACCCCGACCGAGCGCCGCACTGCCGCCGCCTCGCGCGATACGCTCTCCTGCCAGCTCAGCTCGTCAGGCCGTTGATACCATTGCGCCCTGAGCCAGGGCCCGGCTTCCGCGAACACCGCGCCATTCTCGATCGCCCAGACATGCGAGGGCGGCAACCGCTTCGGCCGGAAGTCCTGACCGCGATGATGTCCCGCAAACGCGCCCCAAGTGATGGGCGCATAGGGCGGACGGAAACCGGGGAGCCCAAGGTCCGGAATCGCGCGCGCCGTAAGCTCCGACAAAACCCCAAGCGCCACGACATTGGCGGTCTTGCCCTGGTCCGTACCCATGCCGAGCGTCGTGTAACGCTTGACGTGCTCGCTCGCGCCGAAGCCTTCCCGCTTCGCAAGCTCGATGTCCTTGGTGGTCACGTCGTTCTGCAGATCCACGAAGGCGAATGACTTGGAAGCGCCCACGCGCCAGAGCGAGTCGCTTTGAGTTCGCTTCTTCTCGTCCGCAGCCGGAAGCTCCACAGTGACCGCATCAAATCCCAAGTGCTGCGCGGCTTCCGCACCAAGTCTCGCCCCATCGCTGAGCGACTCGGAAAGCGAGAGATGACCGGCGGCAGCCCCGGCGACGCTCGTGCCTTGCGGCAAGGTCCCGGGGGTAAAGGCCTGTAAGGATTCATCCCAGACGGGGCGGCCCCCAAGATGGGTAGTCAGATGCAGCAGCGGATTCCAGCCATTGCAAATCGCGAGCAGGTCGCAGGCGATGTCGAGCCGCGCACCGCTCGAATCCCTGATGGCCACACCGCGAAGCGTGCGGCCGCCTTCCGCACGTTCGACCACGGCTCCGGCGAACACCGGCCACGGTGCCTCTGCATCCGGTGCGATGCCTTTCCGCGTGTCAACCAAGGCCGCAACTTCGACGCCGTTGGCGGCAAGCACGCGCGCCGTCTCGACCCCGTCATCGCAGCTTGCGAACACCACGGCGCGCTTGCCCGGCGCCACGCCGAAGCGCGTGAGATAGGTCCTCACCGCCGATCCCAGCATCACACCCGGAAGATCGTTGCCGGGAAACGCGATGCCGCGCTCGATCGCGCCCGACGCCAGCACCGCCCGCTTCGCCAAGATGCGCCAACTGCGCTGGCGCGGAATATGCGCGTGTGGAACCTGGGCCGCATCGTTAACACGTTCCACCGCGCCATAGGTGCCGCCATCGTAGACCCCGTAGACGGTGGTGCGCGGCATCAACCGCACATTGTCGAGGGTTTCGAGTTCGGAGATGACGTCGTTGACCCAATCGAGCCCCGCCTCCCAACCTATTGAAAGAGTCTCGTAAAGTAGCCTGCCACCAAAGCGGAAATCTTCTTCGGCTAAGATCACGCGAGCGCCGGCACGACCCGCTGCTAGAGCCGCCATCAGACCCGCGGGGCCTGAGCCGATGACCAGCACATCGCAATGCGCGAAGGCCTTTTCGTAGTGATCGGGGTCGGGCTGCAGACTCGCCCGGCCAAGGCCGGCGCTCCTTCGGATCAAGGGCTCGTAGACGCGCTCCCAGAAGCTCGCCGGCCACATGAAGGTCTTGTAGTAGAAGCCAGCACCGAAGAACGGCGAGAATAGCGAATTGATCGATAGCAAATCGAATTTCAGCGACGGCCAGCGGTTCTGGCTCGCGGCCTCGAGCCCGTCAAAGAGCTCGACCGTCGTTGCCTTGGTATTCGGCTCAAGCCGCGCGCCGCTGCGAAGCTCGACCAGGGCGTTCGGCTCTTCCGGGCCTGCCGTATAGATGCCCCGTGGCCGGTGATATTTGAACGAGCGTCCCACGAGCTTGACGCCGTTTGCGAGCAGCGCCGAGGCAAGCGTATCGCCTTGATAACCGAGATAGCCCCGGCCATCGAACTTGAAGCGGAGCGTCTTGCTGCGGTCGACGATGCCGCCCTGCTTGAGACGGAAAGGCTGCTTAGCCATCTTCCGCACCCGGTTCCGCGGACGCTTCTAGGGCCGCGCTCAAGGTCTCGTGGGTCCGCGTGTCGCGCACAACGCGGAGCCAGGAGCGGCAGCCGCCGCCGTGATACCAAAGCTCAGCAAACGGCCCGGCCGGATTGTCGCGGAGATAGGCATACTCAAAAAATGCCTGTTGCGCGTCTGCCGCGCTCGGATCGGGACGTTTCAGGTCCGCCGCGCCGAGATAGGTGAACTCGGCCACGTCGCGCATCCCGCAATAGGGACAGTTGATCCGCAAATCGGTACTCCTCAGTGCAGATTTGTCTGCGCGCCCATGCCCTTCTCGTCGAGAACAGCGCCGCGCGCGTAACGGTCGAGACGGAAGGGTTTGATCAAATCGCTCGGGCCGTCCTTGGCGATGAGATGGGCGAACGCTTCGCCCGACGCCGGCGTTGCTTTGAAGCCGCCGTAGCACCAGCCGCAATTGAGATAGAGACCCTCAATGCCGGTCTTGTCGAAGATCGGCGAGCCATCCATCGTCATGTCGAGCAGCCCGGCCCAACTCCGCAAGACGCGCAAGCGGCCGAGATTGGGAAATAGCGCTAACCCTCCCTCCGTCACGTCTTCCACCACCGGCAGATTGCCGCGCTGCGCATAGGAATTGTAGCCGTCGATGTCGCCGCCGAACACAAGGCCGCCTTTATCCGACTGACTCACATAGAAATGTCCGGCGCCGAACGTCACCACATGATCGATCAAGGGTTTGATGCCCTCGGTGACGAAAGCCTGAATCACATGCGCCTCGATCGGAAGTTTCAGCCCGGCAAACGCCGCGACACGCGACGTGCTGCCGGCAACCGCCAACCCCACCTTCTTTGCGCCGATGAAGCCGCGATTGGTCTCGACGCCTCTGATCACGCCTTGCTCGATACGAAATCCCGTCGCCCCGCAATGCTCAATGATGTCGACGCCACGACTATCGGCGCCGCGCGCATAGCCCCAGGCGACGGCATCATGCCTCACCGTGCCGGCGCGCTTTTGCATCAACGCGCCGCGAATAGGGAAGCGGGCATTATCGAAATCGGCATAAGGCAGATAGTCGCGCACCTGTCCGCGCGTCAGGAGTTCGGCATCGACACCTGAGAGCCGCATGGCGTTGCCGCGCCGGACATAAGCATTTCGCTGCGCGTCGGAATGGACGATGTTGAGAATGCCACGCTGGCTGACCATGGTGTTGTAGTTCAGCTCTTGTGCCAATCCCTCCCAAAGCTGCATCGAGCGTTCGTAGAACGCGATGTTGTCCGGGAGCAGATAGTTGGAGCGGACGATCGTGGTGTTGCGGCCGACATTGCCGGAGCCGAGATAGGATTTCTCCAGCACCGCTACATTGGTGACGCCATAGTTCTTGGCGAGGTAATAGGCCGTGGCGAGGCCGTGCCCACCGCCGCCGACGATGACGACGTCGTAAGATGGTTTCGGCTCAGGCTTCCGCCAGACTTCCGTCCAGTTGCGGTTGCCGGTGAGCCCGTTGGCGAGAATGGCCAGGCCCGAATAGCGCATCGACACATTGTGACCCTCAGCGCCCACGGCTATTGACATTTAACGACACAGAATCGACAATTCACGACATGCAAAAGCGCGAAAAACCGCCAAAATCGCATCGCGCCGCAAGAAAGTACGGCTCTGCCAAGACCGTCGGCTTCCTGCTCATTCCCGGCTTTGCCCTGATGTCCTACACCGCCGCGCTGGAGCCTCTCCGCGCCGCCAATCTCATCGCGGGACAGACTCTTTATCGCTGGTGGCACGTGGCGCCTCAAGCCAAGCCCGTCACCGCCTCGAACGGCGTCGCCATCATTCCCGACGCCGGAGTGAGTAGCGAGCGCGACGCAGATTTTCTTTTTGTTTGTGCCGGCGGCAATCCCGCGACCTTCAACGACAAGGCGACCTTCGCCTGGCTGCGCCGGTTAGCGCGCCGCGGCATGACCATCGGCGGCATATCCGGTGGCCCCTACATTCTCGCGCGCGCCGGACTCCTCGACGGGCACCGGGCGACGCTGCATTGGGAACATCAGCCCGCCTTCAGCGAAGACTTCCCCGAGATCGAGGTCACGCCGTCGCTGTTTGAGATCGACGGTAACCGCATCACGTGTTCGGGCGGTATCTCCGCGCTCGACATGATGGTGGCGCTGATTGAGCGCGATCACGGCCACGAGCTCGCCGCTGCAGTGGGAGACTGGTTTCTGCACACGCATATTCGCGAGGGCATGGGACCGCAGCGCATGGATTTGCGCTTCCGTCTCGGCGTCACCGACGAAAAACTGCTCCGCGTTCTCCGCCAGATGGAAACCAGCATCGAGACTCCGCAGTCACGCGAGGATCTGGCGCGGATCGCCGGCGTTTCGGTCAGACAGCTCGAGCGCCTGTTCCGCCGCCAGCTCGGGCGCGGCATCCACGCCCATTATTCTTCGATGCGGCTCGAGCGGGCACGCCAATTGTTGCGGGAAACCACCTTGCCGATTCTCGACGTCGCGGTCGCGACAGGGTTCGGCTCGTCGAGCCAGTTTGCGCGTGCCTATGGCCGCGCCTTCGGCGAGACGCCGAGCCACGCCCGCGCTAGCGCCTAGCAATCGAGCGTCGTCTTGCGTTCCCAATCGGTGAGGTGGCTCGCATAGTCGTTCCAATCGGCGTGCTTGAGCTTCAGATAGGCCGATATGAATGACTCGCCGAGGCCGCTCCGCAACACGCTGGATTGATCGAGAGCGCGCAACGCATCGAGCAGATTGAGCGGCAACTTCTTCGCGCCTTTCACCGTATGCCCTTCGGCATACATATCGATGTCGAGGCGCTTGCCAGGATCGCGGCCGTTTTGAATGCCGTCCAGCCCGGCGATCAGCATGGCCGCCTGCATCGCGTAAGGATTTGCCGCGCCATCGGCCAGTCTGAATTCGAACCGACCAGGGTCGGGGATTCGGATCATGTGGGTGCGATTGTTGCCGGTGTAAGTGACGGTATTGGGCGCCCAACTTGCGCCGGACAGCGTGCGCGGCGCGTTGATGCGCTTATAGGAATTGACCGTCGGATTGGTGATGGCAGCCACTGCGTCCGCCGAATGGATCAACCCGGCAATGAATTGATAGCCGAGCTTGGAGAGGCCCATCGGATCTTTTGAATCCTCGAACAGATTCTTGCCGTCCTTCGACCACATCGACACATGCATGTGGCAGCCATTGCCGGTCAGCGTCGAGAACGGCTTCGGCATGAACGTCGCGCGAAGCCCGTGCTTCTCGGCGATCGACTTGACCATGTATTTGAAGAAGGCATGCTTGTCGGCGGTCTTCAGCGCGTTGTCGTAGCCCCAGTTCATTTCGAACTGGCCGTTAGCATCCTCATGGTCGTTCTGATAGGGCCCCCAGCCGAGTTCGAGCATCGCATCGCAAATCTCGGTAATGACGTCGTAGCGGCGCATCAGCGCTTGCTGGTCGTAACAGGGCTTCGATTGATGATCGCTGGTATCGGAGATGCCCGAGCCATCGGGGCAGATCAAAAAGAACTCGCATTCGACGCCGGTCTTGAGCTCGTAGCCTTTGGCAGCCGCCTCGGCCATCACGCGATTCAGTACGTTGCGAGGCGCCTGCTCGACAAGCTTGCCGCTCATATGCGGATTGGCGGCGAGCCAGCCCACCTCTTTCCGCCAAGGCAGCTGGATCAGGCTGTCCGGATCGGGGACGGCAAGCATGTCGGGATCTGCAGGCGTCATATCGAGCCAGCTGGCAAACCCGGCGAAGCCCGCGCCGTTCTTCGACATCTCGTTGATCGCCGCAGCCGGCACCAGCTTTGCCCGCATGGTGCCGAACAGATCGACATAGCTGATCAGAAAATACTTTATGCCTTTTTCTTTTGCGACTTGCGCCAGATCCTTAGCCATCGCCTTACCACTCCCGACTTCAGAGCGAATTGCTCTCGTTTCCTGGAATCCAATTGGTGCCGGCAAGCGGCACCTTTGCCATCGCCGCCGCCTCGACCGTCAGCGCTACCAAATCCTCCGGCTCGAGATTGTGCACGTGGCTCTTGCCGTTGGCCCGCGCAATCGTTTGAGTCTCGAGCGTCAACACGGTCAGATAATTGGCGAGCCTGCGTCCCGCCTCGACCGGATCGAGCCGGCCGTATAGCTCGGGATCCTGCGTCGTAATCCCCGCCGGATCGCGGCCTTCATGATAGTCGTCGTAGCAGCCGGCCCTCGTGCCGAGCTGACGGTACTCTTCCTCAAGGTGCTTGGCATTGTCGCCAAGCGCGATCAACGCCGCAGTGCCGATCGAGACGGCATCGGCGCCGAGCGCCAACGCCTTGGCGACGTCTGCGCCATTTCTGATGCCGCCGGAAACAATCAATTGAACCTTGCGATGCATATCCAATTCCTGCAGCGCCTGGACCGCCGGACGAATGGCAGCGAGAATCGGGATGCCGACATGCTCAATGAACACTTCTTGCGTCGCCGCAGTGCCGCCTTGCATGCCATCGAGCACGACGACATCGGCACCGGACTTCACCGCCAGCGCCGTATCGTAATAAGGACGCGCCGCGCCGACCTTGATGTAGATTGGCTTCTCCCAATCGGTGATCTCGCGCAACTCCCTGATCTTGATCTCGAGATCGTCCGGCCCGGTCCAATCCGGGTGCCGACACGCCGAACGTTGATCGATGCCTTCCGGCAAGGTGCGCATCTCGGCGACGCGCTTCGAGATCTTTTGCCCGAGCAGCATGCCGCCGCCACCTGGCTTGGCGCCCTGCCCGACCACGATCTCGATCGCGTCGGCTTTGCGCAAATGATCCGGGTTCATACCGTAACGCGACGGCAGGATTTGATAGACAAGATGCTTGGAGTGCCCGCGTTCCTCCTCCGTCATGCCGCCATCGCCGGTCGTGGTCGAGGTGCCGACGGCGCTGGCGCCGCGGCCCAACGCTTCCTTTGCCGGGCCAGACAGCGACCCGAAGCTCATGCCGGCAATGGTAATCGGAATCTTGAGGTGTAGGGGCTTCTTGGCAAACCGCGTACCAAGCACGACGTCAGTCGCGCATTTCTCGCGATAGCCTTCGAGCGGATAGCGGCTGATCGAAGCGCCGAGAAACAACAGGTCGTCGAAATGCGGAACC
>DATBSU010000047.1:0-8497 GCA_036559585.1 Methyloceanibacter sp. | reverse complement strand
AAGGCGTCAAAATCCAAAATATGACAATCATTTCAATGCAATATAACGTCAGTTGAGACGTCCTGAGATGCCGGAAGATTAGGGGGATGGTGCCCAGGGGCGGAATCGAACCACCGACACTGCGATTTTCAGTCGCGGATTCCAGACCTATTTTATGATGTTAAAACAAATACCTAATAGAAGTAGAAAAAATCGTAGCAAGGCGCCAGCAAGGGGAAAGCCTGCCGAGTTTCCGGGTCGGCCGATACGCCGTTGTCGGTAAGTGCTCGTGGCGAGGGTTTGCCGAAAATGGCGTCACCGATTGATCGAGGCGAGGAAGCCGGCGAGGCCGTCGTGAAAGGGACCACTACCTATAGGCATGCCGTTGCCATTCTTGCTGCCGCAGCGATGCGCCAGTTGCTGCCCTCGGCTCGCGGACAGAAACCGGATATTTGGGCAGCCCCCCGCACATGCAACGCTAAATGACGCGAGTGCGGAATTGATCTGCGTTTCTCCTTTCTGATTTCGCAGCGCCCCTCAGAGAAGCGCGATACTCGTCAACATCAGCCTCACACCCAGCGCGATACCGGCGAGGGTCGTCGCTGCACCGCCATCGTCCGGAAACGGCCCACGGTTTGCGGGGTCGACAGCCCGACCGCATGGCTGATACGCCCGACGATAAATACAGCGGCCAGAATTTCGAGCTCACCGAGCGACTGCTTGTTTCGCCGTCTGGCGAACACCACGGCGATCATGAGGACCATTTGCATGACGATGAGAATCGCGCAGGCGATGCCTGACACAACGGGGGGCGTGATTGTCATTGTCACTGATGCGTCTCCAAGGGAACCTGTCCAGGCACTATTGCGCACGCATTTGGGCCGCGAGACAGCTAAATCGGTTCGACAAATGCCTGTTCTTAAAGGGTGAGCGCGGTCATTGCGCCTCATCATCGGACACTTCCGCTTCGTGCGCAACGAAGTGCGGCGCTTCGGCCTTGGCGGCCCAGCGCGGACAGATCACGCTAGAAGCGCCCCGCGAATGATAGTGGCACTTCCCGGAGTTCTTGCAGCCGTCCGATCGATCGTCGAGAAATCTCGGATTGGCGATGAGGTCGCGGCAAAGACCTAGGTGGACGTTCGGCGAGAAGTCGTCGACCACTTCGGAAGCCTTCCCGGACAGGATGAATTGCATTGCAGGATGGCGCACGGCGAGGTCAGATGTCTCTCGATGACGATCGTTCAAGATCGCGCTCGTACTCGGATAGATCAGTCTCTTGTCGATGTTGTAGAAGCCCGACGACACATCCACGATATCAACTGGGAGAGCACTCGCTGCATCCTGAAATTTTGTCGCACCTGTATGATCGAAGTGATCGTCGCCAGTCCTCAGCGAAATCCTCAATGAGGTCTCCAGGCCAGCCTCAGCGCTGACTTTTGCCCAAGACGCGATGAGTTCAAGGCAGTCGGCTGCGCCATCGTAGATGCGCCGATCTATCAGGAGACTGAAGAGATAACCGTGGGCGGCGTGAAGCTGGACGTGCCGGTATCCGGCTTCAGCCGCCATCTCCGTTCCGGTGCGTAGACCTGAGAAGAGCTGTTGCAACTGGCGCGATCCGACCCTCGCGGCGAGCGCGCGGCTTTTGGCGATCGTCTCCCCCCAGTCTTTCGGACGGAAACTCGTTGCGCCCTGGTAGCCTTCCCAGGCCGTCGTCAACTGGATGCCCGGCGTCGTTCCTCGCGAGGCAATGGACGCAGCCAAACGCTTCCATCGCGGATCGGACGACATCATCGCGGTCACAGCATTGACCGGATGGCCCCCGGGCAACACGACATTACCGACGATGGCGCACGACAAGCGCACAGAACTGCGCTCTTCATAGAAGGCGACCATCCGCTCGTCCGGCGCGTTAGCGTCGACGTAGCCCGTATTCAGACCGACGAAGAAAGTCCGCCTAAATCGTTCTGAGATACGCGTAGCGATCATCGTTCGATTGCATCTTTTCGATCACGGCCTTCCCTAGATCGGTTCGGAGCAAATGCGCCAGTCGGAGCAGATAGATCTGAACGTCCGCCAGCTCTTGTCTGAGATGCGGTTCTGCCACCGCGAGGTCCGCACTTACATAGCCAGGACGCGTAGTAGTTAGTTCGACCTTTTTAATGAGGTTGGCGAATTCACCGAGTTCGCCCAGCAAGCCCACCAAATCCTTCGAAATTTGGCTGCACCGGGCAGCGTCATCGACGAAGTCGACCGGAAAGCCATGCGCACGGTCGGCATCAATCTGTTGACGGATCAAGCTGGCAAGGGAGTCGGCGGCAGGCGCGGTGGCTTCGCCGATCTTGACATGATCCGGCGCATCCAGCCGTGGATCACCGGCCAGTTCTTCGCGAGTCCTGTGCATTTCCGTTTTTACCGGCCACATCTTGGTCTCGTAGCCGTGTTGCCCCCTGTAGGGATGCGCGGCGGAGGTTTCGAGAACGGTGAAGTCCACCTTCGCGATGGGCTCGAGCAGCGGCAACACGATGTACTTGTTGCCTATGTTCTGCGTCACTATGCCGATGCGCCCGTGAAAGCCTGGGTCGGCATACGTCGCGACAGCGCTCAAGCCTACGCTGAACAAAGAACCTTTGCTGACGATACGCGCGAAGACCTTATCGTTGAGCGCAAGAAGCTCATGCGTGATCAGGACCACCCGATGACCGGGCTTGATGAGCACGTCTCCACCGGCCGGTACTGGATAGCGTTTCTCGTCCTCCGTCAAATCGTAGTAGACGTTGCCCATCCGGAGTTCGTAGCAGGCCCCCTTGCAGCCCTCCGGGTCCGCATCGAGCACGAGCTCCTTGCGCGCGATGGCGTCGGCGATCTCGTGGTCCACCAGAACTTTCATGCCGTTCATCCCTTTTACTCAACGGGTTTTCGAGGCCTTGCGGCAGTGTTACAGGATTGGAATGTCCACGTCCCAGGCCTCCTGCTGCAGCATCTATCTACAGGGTATTGTGAACACGATTAAGGGCCCGGAGCCGTTCGGCTTCGCGACGGGATTTCTGTACGCTGGCCCGAACGGAACACGATGGCTCGTAACGAACTGGCATGTAGTGACCGGTCGGAGGCCAGACGATCCAGGCTCGCTGGTTGGCGGTAAGCCGGACAGCCCCAGTCGGTTGCGGTTCACTCTCCACGATCCGTCTGGCTCTGCCCCACAAGATATGGACGTCTCACTCTACGACGCCGACGGACCCACGTGGGTCGAGGGCGATCGCGAGCGAGGGGTCGATCTGGCGCTCGTTCGGTTAACCGACGCACCTCGTTTCCGCCTTCCGTTTACCCAAAGTTTTGCGCCCAATTCCTCGATGTCGCTGCAGCCGGGCATGGACGTCGTCATCATCGGACATCCGTTTGAACTCGGGACGCATACGAGTTCTTCGACCTGGAAGAGCGCGATGGTTGCGAGCGGCCAAGACACTTCCGCGGAGCGCAGGCCATGGATTCTCGTCGACGCTCCTGGCACACCTGGGATGTCCGGCTCGCCGGTCTACAATCGAACTTTCATAACCCTGGAAAAACGCGACACTCGCGGCAGCGGTACGGGGAGCCAAGCGCCGTATCGAATGAAGCTCGAGCTCGCAGGCGTCTACGCCGGTGCCGTCGGTAACAAGGATCTCGAGAAGCTACGGCTCGGCCGCGTCTTTCCCATAGACCTTGTCGAAGGCATTCTTCGTTGCGGCCATCGAGGGATCAATCCTTTTCCGCCCACGTGATCTTGGCGACCGGCACAGACCTCTCGTTACGGCCGCTCGGGACGCTGCGGAGTCGTCGTGCGGATCTCGTCGGCCGGTGCCGGGATGAAGGCACGCTCCACGAAGTTCTCTATGAAGCCATACCGACAAGATCGACGGCAACCCACCAAATGTAATGATACTAGTCGGCGAGAGTTCGCCAGTCTTTGATGACAACGGCTAGAGCGATCATCGGCAGGATGATCTGCATCCAAGCCTGGAGAGTGGGCGGCTCGAATAGCCAAGGCATATGTTCTTGCGTGTCGGCGGGTAGATACATGCAATATTCGGGTTTGAACGCATGAAGCCACTCCAACAGAAAGCGGCTTCTCTGGAAAGTGTTGCAATCGCCTTTCGGCGCCAGCAACAGGAAGAACTGCAGACTCAAGAATGCCGCTCCTAAGGGAGGTATAGCCCGAAAGAGCCCGTTCTTGATGTCCTTCTTCCCCCGCGTGCGCGGGGTATCTTCCTGAAGGAAATGGATCGCCAGTATCGCGAGCACGATCAGCAATGGCCCGAACACGAGGACATATCCGGCATTGAGCTTCAGCTTGAGATTGATCAACGGGACCGTGATCTCATCGAGCACTGACGGCGCGCGCACGATCGCGCAAGCTGCGATGCAACAGAGGCTAAGTGCGAGGAAGTCCCGGCGCTTGGGATCCGTCTTTTTTGAACCCGGTTCGTCGTGATCCATATGCAAAAACCGCTTTCGCAAAAGAAATCAAAAAGTAAGATCGTCACAAGCGATCGAACCTGCCCCTGCGCGACACTCTGAAGCGGCTCGGCGTCTCACCACCCGAACGTTCTGGCCGCCCAGCCACCCCCACCGAGCAGGTCGTTGCTGTGTCCCGGCCCTTGCGTGATGTCTTTTACAGCGTTCGTGACGGCCTTGACTACCTCATTGTTCGGTCCGGGGCCTTTCGTAACATCATGCACGAAGTTTCGGATCGCCTTCATGATCTCCCCGTTGGGGCCGATCTCAATGTCACCGATAGTCACCCTCATGTCGGCGTCCGCGGCCGGGCAGGCCGGATGCTTGGTGGACTCGAGAGCAGCCGAGATCGCCGATTTCTGGGCCTCGGCCTCGGACGGCGAAATCGTGCCGTCCGATGGGTGCGTGTCCAAGTCGGCGGACACGACGTAACCGTCTTGGTTCGTTTCGACGTCGGCAACGCTGACCCGATATTCGATGGCGTCATGCGCCAATCGGAACGAAGAGCCGTCGTCGAAGCGATGCGTCGTTTCGAGAGCGAACCGCTTCGGGAGATCATCCATGACGAGGGTCGGTTGTCCGATGGACTGCGGCACCGGGACGTTCCATCGCAGGCCGACCGGAAATAGATCGGTCTTGAAATCACCGATCTCGATGCGGCCGTCGGTCTTGACGTCGGCCATCACGCTGCCGCACGGCATGGATGCGTAGAGTACGACCAGGGAATGACCATTGGTCGCGATACGGTCTAGTCGGAGAGTGCCGTCTACATGCTTGCCCGCCCCGCCCTTCAGCATGACGGTAGTGCCCGCGCCACCGCTGACGGGAAGCGGGCTGGCGTGAACGTGAACCTTCGCCTCCATATCCATGTTGAGGTCGACTGCAAGCGCGGCACCCTGGTTAGGTAACCACCGTGCAACCACATTGGACATGACGAGATGAGCGGTCGCCGAGGTCGGATCCCTAAGTTCGACGTAGGATTTTCCATCGGAGACCAGTTGCCCCGTGGTCGCGACTGAACGGATCGTAGCGGTCCGGCTTTCGACAGGCAGTTTGGCGATCTGGTCGGCGAGCCCGACGATGACCCTACCTTTCACCAAGAGCACGAGATCGTGCTTCTGCTCCAGATCTTTGACTTCGTCGCCGACCTTGGTCCGCAGCGTGGCGACTTTCGCCGCTAGATCGCTCCGCGGAACGTCAGGCACCACCGCGGAAACTGCGGCAGGCGCCTCGCCCGGCGCCGATCGCGCGGCCATCAGCCAAACGCCGGACTTCACGAAGAGCGGCATCGACAAAGCGAAGTTCTGTCGCACGGTTTGGCCGGGCAGAGAGCTGTTGAGCGTAACCGAACCCGCGCTGGTGGGAACTGTGCTGTCGTTGCGGTAACCGGTGTCGAACGCCAAGCCGTTCTCGATTGGCATTTCCACGAAAAGATGGCGATCAAGCACAAGCATGAGACCGGACGCGATAGCGTCTCCGATCACGCGCCGCCCGAGCAGATCCAGAAAGCCCCAATCGAGTCGTGGCTCCGCGCTTGCGATAGAGATCGCAAACTCGGCGACGGTTTGCGGACTTGCACCCGCTCTCTCGACGAGCTTCGTACCGCGGAAGGCGAGGTCGCCCTCGACGTGCATTCTGACGGCTGCGCCGTGACTCTTGCTCGCGACGCGAATATCTATGGCGGCGCCAGCGACGCCGACGCCCGGCAGAATCCGGACGTCTTCGATCGTCGCGGAGACGCCTCCCACTTTCTCCGTCGGCACGTCGACCGTCGCGCCGACCAATTGCTGCAAGGCCTTATCAAGCGCGCTATTAGATAGGAATGCCGCAGCATCGGAATCCTGAGGACGCCGCCCCTTCGCCAGGAATTCGTCCATGAGCGTCAACGCGCTCCACTGCCCTCCGAGCCTTTCTCTTACTACAATGTCGTGTTCGTACGTCAGCCAGCCTGCAGCCGCGGCAAGGGCGATCGCCGAAACGAACCATAGAGAATAAGTCAGGGCACGAGTTCTCATCTTGGAGCGCTCCTCGCCGACACGGTCGACCCGCTCGAAGGGCCTGACCCAGGACTTCGCGGTTAACAGATAGGAGTTGAACTGCAGATGAACAACTGGAGTCGGACCTGCAAACCGTCTGAGCAAAGTGTTAGAGATCGGTCGGCAATTGCCGAATCCGCCCCGTCAGGAACCGGACGCTCGTGCGACCTGGCCCATGAGCGGCCATTCGCAACGCGCAAGAAGGGTCGAAATTTCGCGTTCGCTTACTGTAAGGATGCGCAGGAGCAGACATTCGAGCCGAGGCACCTCCGCTAGAAGCCCATTGCCTCACCTTTCGCCCCGTAGCAAACCGATCGCCGCGCCGAAAAGGCAGAGCGCCGACATGTAATAGAAGGGCGCCATGGCAAGCGCCCGGCCAGTCAGGCGATGTCGGTGCAGCGCACCGGCGGCTCTATATGTAGTGGAAGTGGCGCAGGTCACGCTGGGAAAGATCATCCGTGCGGCGGGTGCGAATCTCCGGGAGGTCGCAAATCTTGGCTAGATGAAGCGGTTTAACCTCACGAAGCATGGAAAGGATCGACGATCTCGACGTCGCATCCCCCGAAATCACGGACATTTCGGGTCGCCACTGCGGCTCCTCGGACGCGGGCGATGGCGGCGATCTGGCAATCGGCTTCCATGATCGGTTGCCCTGCCGCCCGACGGCTCGCGGCGATGGCCGCGTAAGCCTTCGCTGCGGCGCTGTCGAAGGGCAGGACGCGGCCCGCGAAATCCTCCGTGATCATGATGTCGATGGTGGCGGTCAGACTGTCGCGGCGCTCGCCGGCGGGAAGGATCGCCGCGCCCGTGCGCACTTCCCCCTCGCTCACCGCGCTGAAAAACAGCTTGCTCGAGTCCTGCGCGGCGAACCAGTCCAAGGCCGCCTGCGCGGGCTTAGGCCGCATCAGCTCGGAGACGACGTTGGTGTCGAGCAGGATGACGGGCTCGTTCACGAGAACGATGGCGGTTCGCGCATCGGGCCGCGCGCGGGAAGCACCACCTCCACGTCGCCCATGGCGGCGAAGCGGGCGTGAATAGCTTCACCGAGATTCTTGGGCGCGATGACGCCGCTGATCGCGCTACGCAGGATTTCCCGCGCTTCTTCTTCCATGGATCGGCCATGTTCAGCCGCGCGTATGCGTAAGCGGCGCTTCAAATCGTCGTCCAGATTACGGATTGTGATGCTCGCCACGACAGCCTCCGGAAGCGTCGCCATCAAAATGGGCAATGATTGCACTGCAATCAAGTTTGGCGTTGAATTTCGCCGGACGCGCCACGTGGGCCTATTCTGGCCTCGCCAGCATGGGGAATGAAGCAAAAGCTTCGTCCTCCCAACGATCCTTGATAGGGAGCGTTGCGGCTGTGGCGGAATAGTCGAAATTGCACGGACGTGTTCGGCACCGCCAGCGTCAACGACGTCTCGTCGGCGGCGATGATATCGACTTCGAGCGCCTCTCCCGGGCGGTCTATGTCAGTGAGAGTTATTCGTCTTTCCACGACAGATGCTCCCAAAATGAATTTTTGAAATTGATCAACGTCAGTCGCGCTGCTAGTCGGGAAACGTCGGCTCCTGATGGCGCAAGCGCAATGCGTCGCCGCAGCCGGCGCACCGAGAACGCGATCGACTAACTGTCCGTTCGTCGCATTCTCACGTTTTCCAACGCTTCTCGTATCATTTCGTCGACCGCGAAGCGGACATTGTTCTCAAGCGCGTCGAGCCCGTCTCTGCCGATCAGATAAAGAGCGTCGTCGACGTGCGATTCGAGGAAGTAGCGGGAAATGACCGGCTGGTCGAAACCCGCGCCTCTCGATCTCGCTCTGATGCTCGCCATCGCAGCGTCGCGCAACGCGCGAGCGAACTGCTCGCGCGTGCTCAACAAAATCGTCGCCAAAGAGACGGCGTGACCCAGATGCTTCTCACGCATTTTCGGACTCTCGGTCGTTTACGGACTCGCCCCCTCTGCCGCGCCGGCGCTTCCCTTCCTCGAACC
>DATBSU010000046.1:0-4714 GCA_036559585.1 Methyloceanibacter sp. | reverse complement strand
CTTGCCTTGATGGCGCTGCTCGCCGCCGCGGAGGGCCGCTGGCAAGAGATGTTCGTTTGGCTTGGGCTCGCGCTCATTGTCGACGGCATTGACGGTCCTCTCGCGCGCGCCGCCAAGGTTGACCAGGTGCTGCCACGTTTCAGCGGCGTTCGCCTCGATCTGATTGTCGATTATCTGACCTATGTCGCTGTCCCGGCATTCGCACTCGCTCGCGCGGAGCTATTGCCGGAAGCATTCCGGCTCCCTGCCGCTATCGCCATCCTGCTCTCGAGTCTGTTCCACGTCGCCGATCGCAACAGCAAGACTGAGGACGGCTATTTCGTCGGCTTCCCCGCCATTTGGAATATTGTGTGCCTCTACCTTTTCGCCTTCATGCCGCCGCCGCTGTTAGCCCTGGCCATGATCATGATGCTGGTCGCTTTCACCTTCGTGCGGATCCCCTACGTGCATCCCTTGCGGGTGGAGCGCATGCGCGTCCTCACGCTGATCGTCACCTTCCTATGGAGCGTTGCCGCAATCGGCGCCGTGCTCAATCCATTTCCATCGCCGCAATGGGTTCAAATCTTGCTGGCCTGCACGGCGTTATATTTCATCTTGATCGGCGCCGTTCGCTCCCGTCGCGGCGGGACGCGTCAATGACGGCTGCTGGGCATGGACCTGAAGAAATTGCTGCGCTATGAGCACGTGACAGGCGCAGGCGCGCATCGCGCAGTACGGTGGGACACCTTTTACCAATGATGGACTGGCTCACCGATCCGCATGCCTGGGCAAGTTTCGTCGCATTGAGCGCGATGGAAATCGTGCTCGGCATCGACAACCTCGTCTTCCTCGGGGTGATGGTCGCCAAGATGCCCGCCCACCAGAGGCTGCTGGCGCGGCGTATCGGACTTTCGCTGGCATTGATCTTCCGTGTCATCATGCTCGCCGGCATCGCTTGGATGATTCACCTCACCATGCCGATCTTCAGCGTTGGCGGCTACGATTTTTCCTGGCGCGACCTCGTGCTGATCGCTGGCGGATTGTTCCTGCTGGTCAAGGGAACGCGCGAGATCCACGACGACATCGAAGGCGAAGCGCAAATATCCGCAGGCGCCGCTGCCGCCAATTCGATGGCCTCGGCGATCGTGCAGATCGCCGTCATCGATCTCGTCTTTTCGATCGATTCGATCATTACTGCTGTCGGCATGGCCGATCATATCGAGGTGATGATCGCCGCCGTCGCGCTCGCGATCCTCGTGATGTATTTCGCCTCCGAGCCCGTCGCGCGTTTCATCGAGCGACACCCGACTACCAAGATGCTCGCGCTATCATTTTTGTTGCTGATCGGCGCTGCGCTGATCGCCGACGGCTTCCACTTCCATATCCCGCGCGGTTACCTCTACTTCGCCATGGCGTTCTCCGCTGGCGTCGAAGTGGTCAACGTGCTTGCGCAAAGCAGACGTCGGCGAAAGGCGGCGGCAGCGAAAGTGCGGGAGAAGTGATTTGTTAAGCAAGCGTTTCCGCGGCGTCTTAACTTTGTCAAAGAATTCCCAACGCTTAGCCGCAAATTGACCGCTTTTGAGCGGCGATATCGCTCCCACGCGTCAGATTCAATCAATGACAAGAGGGGAAGCGATGAAAATCGGAACCTGTGTTTGTGCGGCGGCGATCACTCTCACCGTCCTCCCAGCCCTCGCCGAGCCAGTTCAGCTTGCCGGCGACGAGCTTCGCAGCGCCGTTAGCGGCAAGACCATCTATCTCAACGTCTCGGGCTTCGAGCTGCCCATTCGCTACAATGCCAATGGCCGCATGAGCGGCAAGATGGGCACGGTCGCGGCGAGCTTCAGTCGCGGCGACGGCGCCTCCGACAGCGGCAAATGGTGGGTCGACAACGATCAGCTCTGCCAGAAATGGACGAGCTGGATGGATGGCAAATCCTATTGCTACAAACTTACCCAGAATGGCGCGAGCGTGCAGTGGGTGCGCAACGACGGCCATTCCGGGACCGCGCGCATCGGCGGCTAGGCCGGCGGAATATGAGGGAATGGATGAGCCGCCGTTTCGGCGGCTCTTTCTTTTGCTCTTGCGCCGGGTCAAGCCAAGGCCATCAGCCACGACGTCAAATATTTCGGGTTGTCGGACGCCGGCGTGAGCCCAAAGGCGAGGTGCCGCGTCTCAAGGCTCGCTGCCTGCAACCGCTCCGGGATGAGGGCATCGCCAAGCGCAGACGCCCAATCCAGTCCTCCGCTCTGAAGCTCCGATGCGGGCCTGCCGAGCGAGATAGCGCCAGTTAGCCGATGTCGGGAGCAGGGGCCGGGGCCGCGCCAATCATGAGTGCCCGTATAGACCGTTGCCGATCGCGAGCGATCCACTAGGCGCTCCAGAACGAAGAGATCGCTCGGCAGCGTCACACCAGCAAGCCTGAGGCCGCCATGACGCAATCTCGGCTCGATGTCGCCGAACCACACCGTCCCGATATCGGAGCCGATCTCGATAGCCTCACCACCGTTCCGCGCAATAGCGTTGGCAAAGCGGACACTGTCGCTATAGCGCCGATCGGAAATGGCCAGAAGTGGCGGTTCGTTCGTTTTGGCACTCGGCGAAAATGCAAGCGAGGCCTGTGGCACCAGCGCCGCGCACGAAGCCCCGAATGTCACAAACTCTCGCCGGTTCATTTCGCCTCATCCTTGCCCGACTCTCGCAGACGCTTCGGCCAGATACCCTGCTTACCGGGTGAGAGAATGCCCTCAGGATCCAGGCAATCTTTCAGCTGCTCATTCACGCGCATCGAAGCGTGATCGTTGAAAGCGAATTGTCTCGCGATCAGGTCCATCTCCGAGATGTGGCCGCGATAGCCTCCGAGACCCATGACTTTGGCGTCTTCAATGAGCGCGGCGCCAAGCTCGCGCGCCTGCTTGCATTGCGCAAAATCGTTACGGTCGAAAATGATCGAGCCCGTATTGATGAAGGAGCGCGGACTCGTCGTGGTGAGCCCGCAATAATGATCGAAGCCGTGCGTATTGAAGAGCTCGGAACGGCGCCGATAGAGTTCGAATACGTCCTTCCCCACCATGGGCACGACCGGGGGACACTCAATATGAGCGCCGGCGCCGCCCAGCCAATTGAGCGGCATCAACTCGACGCTTGGAATGCCCGCGAGCGAGCGGTGCTCAGGACGAACGGTTTCGCCTTTGTGGTAGCCGGTGATGGAAAAATCGACACGCTCGATTTTGGCGAAGGCCTTCTGCACCGCTTTGAGGTTCTCCGCCACGACCTTCGGCCGTCCGTAGAGGCCGAAGCGCATGTTCCAATGGCCGATCCCCATCTTCCCGATGAGTTTTTCGATCGCTTCGCGCGGCATCGCGCCTTTGCCATCATACCACTCCGCGCGCGTGGTATTCGCGGCGGCGATCCGCATCCAATTCGCGATGGTCGCCGTCGGCACCGTGCCGTCGAGCCGCAAAGGGCGAAGCGCATCGACCGCGCCGACGATGTCGTCCTCGCGCGGGAAGGTGAGCTCGACCGCGGAGAAGGACTCCGGCTCCGGCATCAGCCAAATGCCCGCTTTGGTGACCACGCCGAAATTTGACTGCAGGAACAGTCCGTCGAGCGAAGGACCGAACGCGCCCTTGTAAAGCGGCCAGGTCCGGCTCGCTTCCATCGCTCCCATGCCGGTGCGGATCACCTCGCCATTGGCGAGCATTACCTCTAGGCCGCAGAGCTGCGCGGCGTGGTCGCCGAAGGGCGTGTAGCCGACGCCGCGCTCGAGCGCATTGCCGAGCACACTGCCCCAGCCTGGATCGGTACAGTCGATCCAGAGCTTCTGTTGCTTGTCCTGCAAATACTTGTACAGCGTGACATAGGTCACGCCGGGCTCCACAAACGCATAAGCGAGCTCTTCATTGGCTTCGATGGCTTGCATCCGGTGCAGGTCGAGGATCATCGAGCCGGAGAGACAGGGCGCCGCTCCCCCATAGGCATAATTTCGCCCGATCGAAATGCTCCAAACCGGCACGCCATATTGCGTCGCTGTCCTGAGAATGGACTTGAGCTCATCGATGTTAGCCGGCGAGATGGCGCCGCTTGGCAGGAAATCGCTGCTCAAGCCCGGCGAATAGGGATCGTCATAGGCGGAAAGCCGATCCTCCGCCGTGACCACCCAATTCTCCCCCACGATCTTGCGCAACGCCGTGCAGACCGTATCGAACTTGGCTTGGTCTAGGCCTGTCGGCAGCCTCAATGAAGGAACTCCTCAAGGGCTCGAGCAACGGGCTCTGGCGCGGGGTTTAATCGCATGTCTCAATTCTATACTATTTGTAATTCTTGGGTTAATTCGGCCAGATTTCGCCAAAAACTGGGTCTCGCGTAATGTTTGTTAAGGGTAGGGACTGGAAAAGCCTCTTGTAGCGCACCATCTTGGGCTTTATCGCCAAGTTAACGGCACGATACGATAGTGCCTTATCTTGGTGGTCTTTCTGCGGGTGGCATGAAAGTCGCTTTAAATAGACGGGCAGAGGCACCTTGATGAGCGGTCGTTGGCCGCGGCATAAGGATGGACGGGACACGATGGTTGCAGGGTATGCGATATCCACAGTCGAGCAGGGTGGTGAGTGGTGACCTCTAGTCCGACCGCACGCAACAAGTCTGAGCTTGCCGAGGCAATGTCGCAATGCCGCGGCGCGTTTGGCTCCGTCATGGCGTTCAGTGCGCTGATCAACGTGCTGATGCTGACCGG
>DATBSU010000045.1:0-10015 GCA_036559585.1 Methyloceanibacter sp. | reverse complement strand
ATCGTCCTCGCCTCCGGTACGATCGACGATGGCGACGAAGCGCTTGGAGAGATCGTAGACATTGGAGACCAGCGGGATTCGCCGCATCAGCCAATCGAGCCCTCCCTGGATCCAAGGCCTGAGGCGCGACTCGACCAAAATCCCGAGCAGGAAGATACCGCCAATGATCATGAGCAGACCGAGGAAATAGGCCCCGGTCGGCGACGAGAGGACATTGAGCCCAAGCGCCGAGATCAGCCGGCCAAGTAAACTGCCGGGCCCGGCATAGGAGCTGAGGAACGTGGCGATCCAGGCGATCACCACCACCGTGACGAAGATCGGCAGCAGCACGAACAGACCAGCAAGGAAGATGCCGATGATGCGCGCCAAATTTCATCCTCCAATCCGTGTCTGCAAACTGCGAGTTTCACCGTGACAACGCAGCACGTCAACAGGCTTCGGCGAGAATTGACCCTAGCTATTTTGGCGTCTTCGCCGCGGCCTCGTTGATGCGGCCGTAAAATTCCGCGGCGTGCTCAAGAAAGCCGCGCCAGTCCGTGGTGGTCAGGTCGATCGACTTGCCACAGGTCGGACAGGTGAACACGTCATTGTCGACGGCGTCCCTGAGAAGCTGGAGGCTCGCCTTGCCGCAGCTGGGGCAAGGAATTTCAAGTCTGACGAACCCGAGAGATTTGACACCCTGCAACTAAGTTCTCGCCTTCACGCGCTTCGGTCGGCCGCCCGGAAGCGACAATGCCCTCCCAAACCCCTGTTAGGCAAGGGTTTCCGCTCGCGGCTAAGAGGCGACTTTCTCGGGAAATCTATAGAGTTGGGGCTAGCTGGCGCGCCTCAGCCCGGCGGCTTCGGTTGTGCCGACCTGCCGCAGAAAATCCTCGACCATGTGGCGGAGCTGATCGCCCTGCTTGTTAAGGTCGCGGGAGACTTGCAGCATATGCGAGGCGGATTGACTGGTCTCGTCCACCGCCTTGGTCACGCCGGGCATATGCGCGACCACATCCTCGGTGCCGCGCGCGGCTTGGCGCACGCTGTGCGAGATTTCCGAGGTCGCCGCCGATTGCTGCTGCACCGCGCCGGCGATCTCTTGGGTGTTCTTGTTCACTTCGCCCATCGTGGTCACGATCGCTTGCATGGCGTCGACCGCACCGTTGGTCGAGTTCTGGATGGCCGCGATCTGCTGCTTGATTTCCTCGGTCGCCCGCGCGGTCTGGTCGGCGAGCGACTTCACTTCGCTCGCGACCACGGCAAAGCCCCGGCCTGCATCGCCCGCGCGCGCCGCCTCGATGGTGGCGTTGAGCGCCAACAAATTGGTTTGCGCCGCGATGTCCTGAATCAAGCTGACCACGTCGCCGATGCGCTGCGCCGCGGTCGCCAGACCTTCGACCTTGGTATTTGCGGTGAGCGCATTGTCGGTGACCTGGTTCACGTTCCGGCTGGCTGTCGCAACCCTGGTCCCGATCTCGCCGACCGAAACCGCGAGTTCTTCCGCCGTCGCCGCCACGGTCTGCACATTGGCCGAAGCTTCGTCGGAAGCCGACGCGACCGAGCTCACGCGTTCATTGGTATCGCTGGCGACGACAGAGAGCGCCCGCGCGGTCTCGTCCATCTGCCGCGCACTGTCGGCGAAAGCGCCGAGAATGCCGGCGATCGAGCCACGGAATTGGTGGATCAGCTCCTCGGTATGCTGTTGCGCCTCGAGTTTCGCCTTTACCTGGCTGTCCTGCTCGCTCTTATGACTCTCGCTCCATTTGATGGCGTCAGCCTGAAAGCTGCGCAACGCCTGGGCGATCCCGCCAATTTCGTCGGAGCGGCTGGTATGCGGCACCTCGCCATCCATGTCCCATTTCATGAAGCGGACGATGACGCTTCTAAGGTCGCTCAGGCCGGTCCCGATCCCGCTGCCGAACACGAAGCCGAGGCCGCCGGCGACTGCAGCCGAGGCTAGCGAAGCCAGCGCCAAAGCCGGGAGCGCCGGCATAACGGCGGAAATGGCGAAGGAGAAGGCGACGCCGATCAGCGCCACGACGGCTAGGACCAGACTTATCTTAGTGCGCAGCGCCATGGGCCAGGTCTCATCAGGAAAGGAGCGGATCAGAGCCGGAAGCCTCGCCTGTTGTGGTTAAGACCGGGTTTAGGAAACCGGCCTCCCACGCGAAAAAGTGAGAAATATCCTCAACAACCGGCCGGACCTTATGTCCCTAGCGCAAGGCGGCGGCGATATTGCCCCCATCCACGGTCTCGATATGGCCGGTGGTCTTGCGGGCGCGTGCCAGCGCCACGAAGGCTTGCGCCACATCCTCGGCCAGCACTTCGGCGCCCAGCAGATTGCCGCCCATATACTCGGCTTCGGAGAGCCCCCGCGCCGCCGAGCGCTCTTTGATCATGGTGTCGGTGAGGAGCCCGCTCCTGATCCGGTCGGCATTCACGCCGTTGGAGCGAATGCCGTCTTTGCCGTAGTCGAGCGCATATTGGCGCATCAACAGCATGGTCGCAGCCTTGGGCAGGCCATAGGGCCCAAATTTCTCGCCCGGGTTCACCGCCTGCTTCGAGATATTGAACAGCAGGCAGCCGCCAGTGCCTTGTTGCAGCATGATGCGCACCGCTTCCTTCGCCACCGTCTGATGCGCGAAGAAATTGAGCTCGAAGCTCTGCCGCAGTAGCTCGTCCGAGACCTCGCCGATCCGGCCCTGCCAGGCGGCACCCGCATTCGATACCAGAATATCGACGCCGCCGAACGCTTCGCACACTCGCGCGAACGCTGCTCGAACCTCTTCCGGCTTGGTCACATCGCTTTTGAGACCGAGCCCCTTGACTGCGGCAGCTGCCTTCTCGGCAACAGCGCCGTCAATGTCGAGAATGGCCACGGCGGCGCCTTCCGCGGCGAGTCCCTTCGCGGTGGCTGCCCCGATCGCGCCGGCCCCTGTCACCAGCGCCACCTGCCCGGTCAGCGGCTTCACCACCGCGCCTTTGAGCTTCGCTTGCTCCAGGCTCCAATATTCGAGCTCGAACAGATCGCTCTCCGGCAGCGGCTGATAGCGGCCAATGCCCTCAGCGTCGGTGATGACGCGCACCGAGTTCTCGGCGAGATCGGCTGCCATATGCGCGTCCTTCGAAGTGCGGCCAAGACCGAACAATCCGACGCCAGGGACCAGCACCACGCGCGGCGCCGAGTCGAGCTTGGTCTTGGTATTGCCGACCGCAGCGTTCTCGCGCGCGAAATATTGGTCGTAGCGCGCACCGAAATCGGCGACCGCTTGGCGCACGTATTCGGCAAAGTCTTTGAGCTTGTTCGGCTCTGGCAGTGGCAACACTAGTGGCGTGTTCTTGGTGCGTATGATGTGATCTGGCGTAACGACGCCGCGCTGGCTGTAATCTTGCAGCTCGGCGCCATTGACGTAGCTGAGAATCGCCGGACCGGTGCGGAAGGTCATGATGAAGCGTGTCGGCTCTGCCTTCACCTTGTCGCTCGGAAGCGCGCAAGCGCCCCGAATGATGGGCGCAATCTCGGCAGCACTCGCCGCCTTCGCCTCGCCCTTGCGCGGCTGAAACACCACGGGCCGGCCTTGGCGCAAGCGGCTCTCGGCGAGCGACACCATCTCGATCATGCGCTCGTAAGCTTCCTTCGCGCTCTCTCCGAAGGTGAAGATGCCGTGCTTGTGCAGGATCAAGCCTTCGACTTTGGGATTCTGCTCGAACACTTCCGCCGCAGCCTTGGCCAACCCGAAGCCCGGCGCGATGTAAGGAACGATCCCCATGCGGCCATTGTAAACTTCGCGCGCCAACGCCTCACCATCGGGCTGATCCACCAGCGCCAGCACCGCGGCGGCATGAGTGTGATCGATGAATTTATGCGGCAGGAACGCATGCAGCAGCGTCTCGACCGATGGGTTTGGCGCCCCCGCATCGAGTAGGTTCAGCCGCTGCACATTGACCATCGCCTCGTCGGACAGTGCTTTGAGCTTGCGCAGCTCGCGCAGAGGTTTCAGCTTCACCGCCGGCAGGCCTTGCGGCTCGATATCGGCCATGTCCCAGCCAGAGCCCTTGACGCAGATCACCTCGTGCTCTTGGCCGAGGTCGTCGGTGCCCCGCGACTTCACCGACGTATTGCCGCCGCCATGCAGCACCAGCAGCTTGTCGCGGCCCAGCAGCCGCGTGGTGTAGACGCGGAGCGCCACGTCCTCGCCGACGCCCTTCTTGGCGTAGCTCTCAATCGCCTCAGCTGCGGTCTTGTCGTTCCATTGGCTCTTCATGGCGCGCGTTGTTGCAAGTTTCAGAGGTCACTGCAAGCATTGCCTTGTCACAGGAGGCTCAGCTTGCGCCCCTCAAAGCAGAAGTGCTGCGGCGAGGCCGGCCAAGAGCGTTGCTGCCGTGGCGACGATCAGGTTCCGCCCAAAGGCCTGGCCGCCCAATCCCACGGCGAGCCCGCATTTCACCAGAGTGTTCGATACCGCCGCGATCACGATAGCAATAACGGCGATCGCAGCGTCACCGCTCTTGGCGAATTCGGCCATGGACAGCGTGATCGCATCGACATCGGTCAGGCCTGCAAGGGCAGCAACAAAGTACATGCCCTGCGGCGGGAAATAGGCTTGCACAAGCTTGACGGCGAGCAGCACCACGGCGAAGACGGCGCCGAATTTTGCCGCTTCCATCAAGCTGAACGGATTCTTCAAATCCACATCGCCCTTGGCCGCAGCCGCTCCAGCCGTACCATTGCGGTAATAGAGCCATGCCGCAAAAGCGCCGGCGACAATGGCCATGACGGCGAACGGGACGAGCACGTGCGTCAGCAGCGGGCGGTTGACGATACCCACCAGAATGACGACGCGCACGAACATGACGACCCAGGCAAGCAAAATGCCGCAAGCTAACGCCGCGCTCTTCTTCGGCTTCTCGCGCGCTTCTTTGGCAAATGACAGCGTCACCGCGGTTGATGACACGAGGCCGCCGGTCGCCCCAGTGAGCGCGGCTCCGCGCGCCGGGCCGAGCCAGCGTGTCAGCACGTAGCCGACCAGCGACAGGCTCGAGATCAGGATGACGAGCAGCCACAGCTTGTACGGATTGAGCGCGCCCCAGGGATCGATCGGTTCATTTGGCAGCAGCGGCAGCGCGATGAAGGTCGCAATCAACAGCCTGACGCCGGCATAGACGTCGTCCCAACCGAGTCTGTCGACAAAACTGTGCAGCGGCTGCTTATAGGCGAGGATGGCGGCCGTCACGACGGCAAGCGCAACGGCAACCACCTGCTGATCGTACATGACCATGGCGGCGAGAAGGAACACGACGACGGCGGCAATTTCGCTGGTAAGCCCGAACGATCGGCGCTTCGCGGTGACGGTATAGCCGGCGACCACCAACACACCGAGGATCAGGAGGACCACCGGCAGGATCCATTCAGCCTGGAGTGATTTCGATAGCCACGCCGTAGCCGCTCCAAGCAGCGCAATCAGCGTGAAGGTCCGCAGGCCCGCGATGTAGTCGGCATCGTCGTCTTCCCGCTTCCGCTTCTCGCGTTCGATGCCGATAAGCGCGCCGAGCAGGATAGCGGTGCCGAAGTCCCCAGCGAGAGTGAGAAGCTGTTGATGGTCCACGTCATTCCCTCCCCGGACGACGCTGGAAACTCACACCTTAGACGTCGCCCGATGCTTCGGATAGAGCGTCATCAACCCATCTCGCGTCGCGGGCGTCACGCCGCGCTCGGTGATGAAGCCGGTGATGAGGTGCACCGGCGTGACATCGAAGCCGTAATTTGCAGCCTTGGTGCCGTCCGGCGCAATCTGCACGGTGGCGATCGTGCCGTCCGGCAGCTTGCCCGTCATCTGCGTCACTTCTGTCGCGTCGCGCTCCTCGATGGGAATGGTCGAGCCATCCTCCAGGCTCCAATCGATGGTCGAATAAGGCAGCGCCACGAAAAACGGAATATTGTTGTCGCGCGCGGCGAGCGCCTTCAAATAGGTGCCGATCTTGTTCGCGACGTCGCCGGTCGCGGTGGTGCGGTCGGTGCCGACGAGGCAGAGATCCACCCGCTTCTTCTGCATCAAATGCCCGCCGGCATTGTCGGCTACAAGTGTGTGCGGGACGCCGTGCTCGCCAAGCTCGTAAGTGGTGAGTGACGCGCCTTGATTGCGCGGCCTGGTTTCGTCGACATAGACGTGAACCTTGATGCCCGCGTCATGGGCATGGTAGATCGGCGCCAGCGCCGTGCCCCAATCGACGCAAGCGAGCCAGCCTGCGTTGCAATGGGTGAGGATATTGACGGTCTCGCCCTGCTTCTTGTCGGCATGCGAGCGAATGATCCCGAGGCCGTGCTCGCCGATCTTGCGGCAGGTCTCGACATCCTCGTCGCAGATCTCGGCGGCGCGTCTGTAGGCGGCGGCGATCCGATCTTCCCGTTTCAGATTGCGGATGGTTTTCTGCATCTCGTCGAGCGCCCAGCGGAGATTGATGGCGGTGGGACGTGTCGCGGCAAGCATTGCGCAAGCCCGCTCCAGCCCCTCGTCGGAAGGGTCGTCGCGAAGCGCAAGCGCCACGCCATAAGCCGCCGTCGCGCCGATGAGCGGCGCACCGCGGACCTGCATGGACTTGATGGCTTGGGCCGCGTCCTCGAGGTTGCGCAAGCTCACAATCTCGAAGGCGAAGGGCAGCTTGGTCTGATCGATGATCTCGACCGACCAGTCGTCGTCGCCGAGCCAGATGGTGCGATAGGGCTTGCCGTTGATGTTCATGGCGAGGACCTTGTCCTAGCGGGCTCGACGAGCGGGACCTCCCTCGTCATACCGGCGAAAGCCGGTATCCAGCACAAAAACGACTGCCTCGCCACCACGAACGCCGCCATTGCATTTTTCACTGGATACCGGCTTTCGCCGGTATGACGCTCAAGCGGTCGCTTCGCTCCCTAGTCTCCCTCGAACGCCATCAGCGTGTGGCACTCGATGCCGAGCTTGGCGAGACGCCTCGCGCCCCCAAGATCGGGGAGATCAATGACAAAGGCCGCGCCGACCACATTGGCGTTGAGCTTGCGCAACAGCTTCACAGCGGCCTCCGCCGTGCCGCCCGTGGCGATCAGGTCATCGACCAGCAGCACCGGATCGCCTGCGCTGATCGCGTCCTCATGGATTTCGATCACGTCGATGCCGTATTCCAGCTCGTAGTCCTGGCCGATCGCCTTCCCCGGCAGCTTGCCCTTTTTTCGGATCGGCACGAAGCCGCAGCGCAAGCGGTCGGCGACCGCGCCGCCGAGAATAAAGCCGCGCGCCTCGATACCGGCCACCGCCTGCACCCGCTGATTGAGGAACGGCGCCACCAGTCCTTCGATGCAGACCTGCAAGCCGTTGGCGTGGCCGAGCAGCGTGGTGATGTCGCGGAACATGATCCCGGGCTTCGGATAGTCGGGGATCGTGCGCACCAGATCCTTGAGATCGATATTCATCGTCATAGTCACCATGGCCTCCGCCGACCCAAGCCTGTTGCAAAGCCTATAGCTTCTGCCCGCTCAATTCACCAGGGCTCGAAGCAATCATAGCTGTAATGGCCGGTGATCCGCCCGTCACGCAATTCAACGAACATGGCGAAATGCGCCACCATCTCTTGGCCCTTGGGCAGACCCAGCACATCCATGTTGAGCGTCGCCCGGAAAATCGCGTGGACCGCGACTTTGTCCCCGCTTTCGATCATGTCGAGGACTTCGTAGCTTTGCGTCTCGACGATGGCTTTGCCACGCTCGCCGGCCAGTTTCAACGCGGCGAGGTCTCGCGTCGCCCCGCTCGGTATCAGGCGATTGGGAAGCTCGATCTGCACTCGCGTCGTCGACATACCAGTCGCTCTCGTGGCCCACGACCTCACCACGCTCGATCGCCCGCAAATAGGCGCGGACCAAGCTTTCGTGATCGCTCATGCTGTGCCGCCCAATCAAATTAGCTCTGCTTCAGCACCCGCCCGGCGACGGCGTCGAGCTTTTTCAAGAGCTCCGGATCGCGCGCTTCGGGCGCGGTGATGATCGCGGTATCGAGCGCCCGGTCCGAGCCGATTGGGCAAGGCTCGTGCTCGCGCGGGAAAGATTTGGCGAGCCGCGAGACAAGCCGCGCCGCCTTCTCCGCATTCGCCAGCAGCACCTTGATGATGTCCTGCACCGTCACCGCGTCATGGTCGGGGTGCCAACAATCGAAATCCGTCACCATGGCGACGGTCGCGTAGCAAAGCTCGGCCTCGCGCGCGAGCTTCGCCTCCGGCAGATTGGTCATGCCGATCACCGAATAGCCGAGGCCCTTATAGGTGAGGCTTTCGGCGAGCGTGGAGAATTGCGGTCCCTCCATGCAGACATACGTTCCGCTCCGCGCCATCGGAATGCCTTCGGCCTCTGCAGCTTCCGTAAGATGCAGGCGTAAGCGTGGCGAGACCGGATGCGCCATCGAAATATGCGCTACGCAGCCTTTGCCGAAGAACGAGCTGGCACGGCCGAAAGTGCGATCGACGAATTGATCCACCAGCACGAAGGTGCCTGGCGGCAGCTCTTCCTTGAAGGAGCCGCACGCCGACAGCGACACCAGATCGGTGACCCCTGCCCGCTTCATCACGTCGATATTGGCGCGATAGTTGATGTCGGAGGGCGAAAGCCGATGGCCTTTGTCATGCCGCGACATAAACACGATGGGCAATCCCTCGATCTCGCCGATCCGAAGCGGCGCCGACGGCTCGCCCCAGGGGCTCGCGATGCGCTCTTCCCGCACCTTCTGCAAGCCCGGCAAATCGTAGAGTCCCGAACCGCCGATTATGCCCAACACCGCCTTCGTCATTTTTCTCTCCGAGTCCTATTCCCCGACCTTCATGTAGATGAGCGCCCAGACCCAATGACCGTGGTGGTCATCGCTCGCCTTCTCGCCAGCCGCGCGTGTATTGATCAGCCAGATCGGTCCCTGCTGGCCGATCCCGAGCGGCACGCCGTCGGCCTCGAGCGCGAGGATCCAATCGGAATGGTCAATGTCTTCGGGCTCGAGATAGCCGGTATAGCCGTCCACCGCCACGAAGCTGATCTTCACCTTTGCCGTTTCGAGAAATTGGAGCAGCTCGCGCAAATAGGGGCCCTTAAAGGTCGCGGGCTTGTCGAACTCAGGCGGCTGAGCCTTCACCTCGCCTTGCGGCAGCGACAATAGCGTCGGCCGGTCGAAAGCGAAGGCCTTGTCGAAGCCGATCTTCTGCAAGGCGAGCAGGCTGTCCCTTTTCGGGTCGAACGCGCCGCGATTGGTCTTGGTAATGAGCCCGCTCACCGTGAGCAGCACCATGTCCTTCGGCGCTGGCGCCTCGTCACTCGCCAAGGCCGGGGCCATGCCGAAGAAAAGCAAGAGAACAAGCGTCAGTCGCGTCATGCAAATTCCTCCGCTCGTCATTCCGGCGAAAGCCGGAATCCAGTGAAAATAATGAAGCCCTGAGCTGGTGAATAGTGGAAGATTCTTGCGCTGGATACCGGCTTTCGCCGGTATGACGAAGCCGCTGCCACGCGTCGCGGCTCAATGCACCCGCGACCAGACCGCACGCTTGGCGAGGAACATGATCAGGGCGAACGCGAGGAGAAACACCATGATCCGAGCGCCCAAATTGTGCCGCTCCTCGAGCTTCGGCTCGGCTGCCCACATCAGATAGGCGGAGACGTCCCTCGCATAATTATCGACCGTCTTCTTGGTGCCGTCGGTATAGGGAATCAGATTGTCCGCCAAAGGCGGCGGCATCGCGATCTGGTGACCGGGGAAGGCCACATTGTAATACATCCCCGGCGTCATCTTCATGTCCGCGGGTGCGGGTTTGTAACCCGTCAAGAGCGCATAGATGTAGTCGGGACCGCCAGGCCGCGCCTTCGCCATCACCGAGAGATCGGGCGGCAGCGCCCCGCTATTCGCGGCGCGTGCTGCTTGGTCATTGGCATAGGGCATACGGAAACGATCCGAGGGACGGCCGGGACGCTGGAACATTTTCCCCTTCTCGTCCGGTCCATCGGTGATTTGCACCTTCGAGGCTAGAATCTCGA
>DATBSU010000044.1:0-10161 GCA_036559585.1 Methyloceanibacter sp. | reverse complement strand
TCTCAGGCATTCTCACGACAGGATTTTGCGAGCGGAGGGCAGCATGCGCATCGGCGTTCCGACTGAGATCAAATCGAATGAGTTTCGGGTTGGCCTCGTCCCGGGTTCGGTTCGCGAGCTCACGGCGCGCGGCCACGAAGTCTTGGTTCAGGCCGGCGCTGGCGCCGGCATCTTCGCCGAGGACGCAGCCTACGCCAAGGCTGGAGCGCGCATCATACCGACCGCAGAGGCGGTGTTCGCCGACGCCGAGATGATCGTCAAGGTCAAGGAGCCTCAGGCCGTCGAATATCGGCGCCTCAAGCCGCACCAGATCCTGTTCACTTATCTTCACCTCGCGCCAGATCCGGATCAGGCCCGCGGCCTGTTGGAATCCGGCGCGGCAGCCATTGCCTATGAAACCGTAACGGATGCTAATGGCAGTCTGCCGCTGCTCGCGCCGATGAGCGAAGTTGCTGGCCGTCTCGCCATCGAGGCTGCCGCCATCGCGCTTCGCCGCCCAACCGGCGGACGTGGCGTGCTGATGGGCGGCGTCCCTGGCGTTCGTCCCGCCAAAGTTGTCGTGCTCGGCGGCGGCGTCGTCGGCACCCATGCTGCCCGCATGGCCGTTGGTCTTGGTGCGGATGTCGCGATCATCGATCGCTCTTTGCCCCGCCTCCGTCAGCTCGACGAATTGTTTGAGGGTCGCGTGCGGACGCTTGCCTCAACCATGGACATCATCGAGACCGAAGTTCTTGCCGCCGATGTTGTGGTCGGCGCGGTGCTCGTCGCCGGAGCCAGCGCGCCGAAGCTCATCACCCGCGATATGCTCGCTCACATGAAGCGCGGCGCCGTGCTCGTCGATGTGTCCATCGATCAGGGTGGTTGTTTCGAGACTTCGCGGCCCACCACGCATGATAATCCGACTTTCGATGTTGACGGCATCATTCATTATTGCGTGGCGAATATGCCGGGCGCGGTTCCTGTCACCTCGGCGCAGGCACTCAACAACGCGACGCTGCCCTTCGTCATCAAGCTCGCCAACGAAGGCTTAGCCGCTTTCGATTGTGACAAGCACCTCGCCGCCGGACTGAACGTCCGCGACGGACGCATCATGCATGCCGCTGTGGCAGGTTCGCTCGGTTTCGAGACAGCGACAAAGGTTTTACCCGCCGCAGCGGCTTAAGGCCAAGCGACGGGGTTTCCTGGACGCAAATCCCCCCGCGTCCATTATGGCCGGTCCGCTCTCCCCCCGAGCGGGCCGGCTTTCTTTTTACTTCAAGCTCGGGAAATTGAACTCCGCGCCGCCGCGAATACCGGTCGGCCAGCGCGCGGTCACCGTCTTCAACCGCGTGTAGAAATGCACACCCTCGGGGCCGTAGACGGCATGATCGCCGAATAATGAGCGCTTCCAGCCGCCGAACGAATGATACGCGACCGGCACCGGGATCGGCACATTGATGCCAACCATGCCAGCCTCGATCGAAGCGGCAAAGGCGCGCGCCGTGTCTCCGTCGCGGGTGAAGATCGCAGCACCGTTGCCGTATTCGTTGCCATTGACCAGGTCGGCGGCCTCTTGATAGCTGCCCGCACGTGCGACGCAGAGAACAGGCCCGAAGATTTCGGTCTTATAAATGGTCATGTCTTTGGTGACGCGATCGAATAGCGAGCCGCCGAGAAAGTAGCCGCCCTCATAGCCCTGCAGCTCGAGCCCGCGCCCGTCAACGACAAGTTCAGCGCCCTCCTTCACTCCTTGGCCGATCAGATCGGAAATGCGGCGCTTGGCGTCTGCCGTGATGACCGGGCCCATCTCCGAGTCCGGATCGCTCGCAGGACCGACCTTCATTGTACGGATCTTGGGTGCCAGCGCCTCGACGAGACGGTCGGCTGTCTTATCGCCGACCGGCACCGCGACCGAGATCGCCATGCAGCGCTCGCCCGCGGAGCCCAAGCCCGCCCCCATCAGCGCATCGACCGCCTGATCCATGTCTGCGTCCGGCATCACGATCATGTGGTTCTTGGCGCCGCCCAGCGCCTGCACCCGCTTGCCTGACGCGGAGCCGCGCCGATAAACATGCTCGGCAACCGGTGTCGAGCCGACAAAGCTCACCGCGCTGATGCCGGGATGGTCGAGGATCGCATCGACCACCTCTTTGTCGCCATGGACGATATTGAGCACACCAGGCGGAAACCCCGCCTCCTGGAACAAATCCCAGATCAGCATCGATGGCGACGGATCGCGCTCGGACGGCTTCAAGATGAAGCTGTTGCCGCAAGCGATTGCGACCGGATACATCCACATCGGCACCATCGCCGGGAAATTGAACGGCGTAATGCCCGCAACCACGCCGAGCAGCTGCCGATCAGACCAGCTGTCGATCGAGGGACCGACATTGCGGCTGAACTCCCCCTTCAGGAGATGCGGAATCCCGCAGGCAAAATCCACCACGTCGATGCCGCGGGCGAGCTCGCCCAACGCATCTTCATGCGTCTTGCCGTGTTCCTTCGAGATGGCGGAAGCAATTTCGTCGGCATGACGATCCAAAAGCTCCTTGAAGCGGAACATCGGCTTGATGCGCTTCAGCGGCGGAGTCGCACCCCAATCCACTGAAGCCTTCTTCGCGACTTCGACTGCAGCATCCAACTCTCGCGCGGTCGAAAGCGGCAGGTTCGCAATTTGCTCGCCAGTCGCAGGATTAAACACCGGCGCGATCCGCTTCGACACGGATGTGACCTTGCGTCCGCCGATGGCATTTTGGATGGTTTGCATGGGAACTCAGTTCGCCGATTTGAGAACGGAGGAGAAAATATCGATCAGCTGGTCGATTTGCTTCTTCTCGATGATCAGCGGCGGCGAAAGCGCAATGATGTCACCGGTCGCCCGCACCAGCAGCCCGCGCTCGAACGCCTCGACGAACCGCATATGCGCGCGTCTGCCCGGCTCACCCGGTACCGGATCGAACTCGACGGCGCCGATCAGCCCGATATTGCGGATGTCGATAACATGCGGCAGGCCTTTCAGCGAGTGCACCGCCTTCTGCCAATACGGCGCAAGCTCCGCGGCACGCGTCAGCAATCCCTCTTCTTTATAGACCTCCAGCGTCGCGATCGACGCCGCGCATGCCACCGGGTGCCCGGAATAGGTGTAGCCGTGGAACAGGTCAATGGCCTCCTCTGGCCCGGTCATGAACGCATCGTGGATGTTGCCCTTCACAAACACCGCGCCCATCGGGATGGTGCCGTTGGTGATGCCCTTGGCCGTGGTGATGATGTCGGGCGAGATATCGAAATAATCCGCGCCGAACGGGGTGCCAAGCCGGCCGAAGGCCGTGATGACCTCATCGAAGATCAATAGAATGTCGTGTTTGGCGCAGATTGCCGCCAACCGCTTCAGATAACCTTTGGGCGGCACCAGCACGCCGGTCGAGCAAGCGACGGGCTCGACGATGACAGCCGCGATGGTCGAGGCATCATGCAGCGCGATCAGTCGCTCAAGATCGTCCGCAAATTCGGCGCCGTGCTCCGGCTCGCCACGACTATAGGCATTGCGCGCAAGATCATGGGTATGCCGGATATGATCGACGCCGCTCACCAACGTGCCGAACCATTTTCGGTTGTTGGCAATGCCGCCGACCGAGGTGCCGCCGAAATTGACGCCGTGATAGCCGCGCTCGCGGCCGATCAACCGGGTCTTCGCTGCATTGCCTTTGGCCCGATGATAGGCGAGCGCGATCTTGAGCGCGGTTTCGACCGACTCGGAGCCCGAGTTGGTGAAGAACACATGGTCGAAGCCCCGAGGCGCGACATTGACCAGCTTGGAAGCACATTCAAACGCGCGTGGATGACCCATCTGGAAGGTGCCGGCAAAATCCAGCTCGCCGACCTGCTTGCGCACGGCCTCGACGATTTTCGGCCGGCAATGACCGGCATTGACGCACCACAATCCGGACGTGCCGTCGAGCACCCGCCGTCCCTCGTGCGTGGTGTAGTACATGCCTTCGGCGCTGACGATCAGGCGCGGCGCCTTCTTATATTGCCGGTTCGCCGAAAACGGCATCCAAAAGGCTTCGAGATCATTGGTGGCGAGCTTTGCGCTCATGGTGGCTGCCTTAATTCTTGGAATCGACGAGAGCTTACGCGACCCGTGTAACGGCTTCGGTGAGGCTCGTCTCGAAAATATCCATGCCCTCACGCACCAGCGCATCGCTCGCGGTGAGCGGCACAAGGAAACGGATCACATTGCCATAGGTGCCGCAGGAGAGAAGAATCAATCCATTCTCATTCGCCACCTTCATCAAAGCTTGGGTGAGTTGCGGCGATGGCTCCCCGCCCGCATCCTTCACCAGCTCGATGGCACACATGGCCCCGAGTCCTCTGACATCGCCGATGCAATTGAGATTGGACCGCATCTTCAGCTGATTGCAGCGGTCCAGAATGATCTTGCCGAGCGCGTTGGCGCGCTCGCAAAGCTGTTCCTCCTCGATCGCGTCGAGCACGGCGTGCGCCGCGGCGATCGCCACCGGATTGCCGGCATAGGTGCCACCGAGACCGCCCGGACTGGATGCATCCATGACATCGGCGCGCCCCGTGATCGCAGCGAGCGGCAGTCCGCCGGCCAATCCCTTCGCCAGCGTCACCACATCGGCTTTGACGCCCGAATGCTCCATTCCGAACATTTTTCCGGTGCGGGCGAAGCCGGTTTGAATCTCGTCGGCGATCAGCAAGATGCCGTGCTCGTCGCAGAGCGCGCGCAAGCTGCGGAGAAAATCGAATGGCGCGATGTAGAACCCACCCTCCCCTTGCACTGGCTCGATGATGATTGCCGCAATGCTCGATGGATCTGCGGTGTATTTGAACAGAGCCTTGATCGAATCCACGCTCTGCTCGCTGCTAACTCCATGATATATATTAGGAAAAGCAACGTTATAGACGTCCGCCGGAAACGGTCCAAAGCCCTTTTTGTAGGGCACCACCTTCCCCGTCAGCGCCATCCCCATATGGGTCCGGCCGTGAAATCCACCGCTGAACGAGATGATTCCTGAACGCCCAGTATAGGCACGCGCCACCTTCACCGCGTTCTCGACGGCTTCGGCGCCGGTCGAGATCAGCATGGTCTTGGCCGGCGCCGCCACCGGTGCAATTGCGTTCAGTCGCTCGGCGAGCCGCACATAGGACTCATATGGCGTGACCTGGAAGCAGACGTGGCTGAACGCCTTTAGCTGCTCTTCGACCGCGGCAACGACCTTCGGATGCTGATGGCCGGTATTCACCACGGCGATGCCGGCGGCGAAGTCGATATAACGCTTGCCGTCCTCGCTCCAGATCTCGGCATTCTTCGCCCGCTTAGCATAGATGGCGGTGGCGTGGCCGACGCCGCGCGGCACTGCACGCTCCCTGCGCTGATGTAGCTCGGCCGAACTTGCCATAGGAAATTCCGTTCTCTGTTCGTGGGCGGGTCGTCAGGACTGCAAGACAACCGGGCTCATGCCGGCCCAGCTGATCCAGACCTTTTCACCCGCAGTAAACTCATCCTGGTCCCACCGCGAGCGGTTAGCGCGCGAGATGCGAATCAATCGGCCGCTCGCAAGCTGTACATGGAAGATCGAGATATCGCCGAGATAGGAAATATCTTTGATCTGGCCTTTGGCGACATTGTGCAATTCGGGACACTCTCGCACCGTGGGCGGCGCGGCGGAGTCCTTGTGCAGATTCATTTTCTCAGGTCTGATCGCCACCCACACCGATGACTGCTCCTTACCGAGCACGGCGTGCGGCACATAGACGTCATAAGGATCAAGCTCAGGACAGGAAACGATCGCCTCGTCCGGCTTGTCTTTAATCAGCGTGCCTTCGAACATGTTCACCGAGCCGAGGAAGTCAGCGACAAAACGCGACCCCGGAAATTCGTAAAGATCGGATGGCGCGCCGAGTTGAGCGATCGAGCCTTTGTTCATCACCGCGATGCGGCAGGCGATTGCAAGCGCCTCGTCCTGATCGTGAGTGACCATGATGAAGGTAATACCCACCTTTTGCTGCAGCTGCGATAGCTCGAACCGCATGGCCTCGCGCAATTTCGCATCGAGCGCCGAGAGCGGTTCGTCCAACAACAGCACCTTTGGCTTCTTCACCAGCGCGCGAGCGAGCGCCACGCGCTGGCGCTGACCGCCCGATAATTGGTCCGGCATCCGTTCGCCGAGATGACCGAGCTGCACGAGTTCGAGTCCCTCCTGTACCCGCGCCTTGAGCTCGTCTTCCGGCACCCGATCGATCTTGAGGCCATAGGCCACGTTGTCGGCAACCGTCATATGCGGGAACACCGCATAGGACTGAAACACCATGTTCACCGCGCGCTTGTTCGGCGGAATGTCGTCCATATCCTGACCATCGATCAGCACATCGCCCTCAGTTGGCACTTCGAGGCCTGCGAGCATACGCAGCAACGTCGTCTTACCGCAGCCGGAGGGCCCGAGCAGCGCGAAAAACTCTCCGGGCATGATATCGAGGCTGACATTATCGACCCCGACCGTGGAGCCCCATCGCTTGCAAACATTGCGGAAGCTGATGATCGGCTTGACTGCGGCGTCGGTGCCGCCGGTTGCTTTGTCCACGACTACCCCCTAACCCTTCTTCTGCCCACGACTCTGCACCACCATCATCACAACCATCAGCAGAATGGTCAGCAAGATGAGCATGGTGGATGCGGCGTTCACCTCCGGCGTCACCGAGAAGCGAAGCATCGAATAGATCTTCACTGGGAAGGTGATGGTATTCGGGCCCGAGGTGAAGAAGGTGATAACGAAATCGTCGAGCGACAACGTGAACGCGAGCAGACCGCCGGCAATCAGCGCCGGTTTGATGTGTGGCAACAACACGTCGCGGAAGGCCTGCCAATCATTGGCGCCCAAATCTCGCGCCGCCTCCTCTTGCTCTTTGTTGAAGCTCGCCAGTCGCGCACCGACCACAAGGGCTACGAAGGGGAAGCAGAACGATACATGGGCGATGATGATCGAGCCCAGGCTGAGCGGCCAGGGTAGATCGTTCGGCCATGGCAGCACTCGGGTAAAGAACAGCAACATGGACACGCCCATGCAGATTTCGGGCACGACAAGGGGCAGCGTAAACGCGCCCTCCACCACCGTCCGTCCGATAAAGCGATAGCGCCACAACAGAATGGCGGCCAGCGCGCCGATGACTAGAGAAATCAGGGTCGCCAAGAGGGCGATCATCAGGGAATTGCCAAACGCAATCAGCAGATCTTCGTTATGGAACAACTTGTCGTAGTATTTGAAGGTGAAGCCGCGCCAGACGGTAGTGCGTTTAGAGTCGTTGAAACTGAAGGCAATGAGCGCAATGAGCGGTGCATATAAAAAGAAGAAGACGCCGAACAGCCACAGCCGCATCTGCCACCGCTTATTGTATTCGAGAGGTGCGCGTCGTTTGGCCATGGCTAGAATACGTGCCCTTCTGCTGATTTGTCGCCACGGGAGAAATAGGCACGCAAGGCGATCGCGGCGAAGGTCGCATACATCAGCAAGAACGACAGCGCCGCTCCGAACGGCCAGTCGTTGGCCCGCTTGAATTGCCGCTCGATCACGTTTGCGATCATCTGACTGTCGGGACCGCCCAGCAGGTCCGGGGTGAGATAGGCACCGAGCGCCGGAACGAAGGTGATGATGATCCCCGAAATGATGCCCGGCAGCGCCAGTGGCACCACGACCGACCACAGCGTACGAAGATGGCCGGCACCGAGATCGAGGCTCGCCTCAATCAGCGACTTGTCGAGGCGGTCTAGGGCTGCATAGAGCGGCAGCACCATAAAGGGCAGGTGCACATAGACGAGCCCGACCACGACAGCAAAATTGTTGAAGAGGAGCTGCGGCTTGTTGAATTCGCCCAGTGGCTGCAGACCCACCAGGGTCATGAACCAGCTCGCGTTGTTCCAAAGCCAGCCAAGACTGATATTCACATAACCGTCGTTACCGAGCACGGCCATCAGCGCGTAGGTCCGGATCAGGAGATTTGTCCAGAACGGCAGCATGATCAAGAGCAGCATCAACGCGCGCCACCTCTCGCTGGCGAACACGATAGAGAGCGCCACCGGAAATCCGATGATAAGACAGAGCAATGTGGTCAGCGCCGCCACGAAGATCGACTTGGCGAAAATTTGCAAGTAAAGCGGGTCCAGCGCACGTGCGTAATTGGCGAAGGTGCCGCTGATGTCGACTTGGGTCAGCCCGACGTTCTGACCGAAGCTATATGCCCAGACAATGGCCAGCGGAGCGAGGAAGAACACCACCACCCAACCGATAGGTGGTAGTGCCGTTGTCAGGAAGACCAACCTGCGCTCTGTTTTTTGGCTCGCCATCCCGCTTTCCTAGCTCCGCTTGGCGTCTGTTCTTTAGGCCGCCCGCAAGCGCGTCATCGCTTCCTCGAGCATCCGGCTGTATTCGGGGCCGAGATAATTCGGGTATTCGCATTTCGCCATGAGATCGGCCGGCGGAAAGATCACCGGGTTGTCCTTGTAGGACGCCGGCATCAACGCCACGGCTGCGGCGTTCGGCGACGGATATTTGATCGTCTCCGAGATCTCCGCGCCGACTTTCGCATCCAAAATGAAGTTGATGAACGCCAAGGCATTCTCCGGATGCGGTGCGCCTTTCGGGATCGCCAGCGTATCGGACTGCTTCATGGCGCCTTCCTTTGGCACGACGAAGTTGAGGTCGTCGTCCTCGGCCATGACTTGTGCGATGTCGCCGTTATATTCCATCACCACGTCGACCTCGCCCGAGGCCAGCAGGTCCTGACCATTATCCTCGTGGAAGGACTTGATGTTGGGCTTCTGCTTGATCAACAACGCTTCGGCCTGCTTCAACAACTCTGGCGATTTGTCATTCAGCGAATGGCCGAGATATTTGAAGCAGTTCCTGAACAGTTCGCTGGCGTCCGACATGACGGCGATGCGGCCTTTGTACTCGTCGGAATCAAAAAGCACCTTCCAGCTATCCGGGGTCGACTTGACCTTGGATTTGCGATAGCCGATGCCGATCACGAGCCAAGTATAAGGCATGCTGTATTTGCGGCCCGGATCGTATGGCGCGTCGTTGATGAATTCCGGCGCGACGTTCTTGATGTTCGGGATCTTGGCGTGGTCGAGCGGCTCCAGCATGTTTGCTTGAATCATGCGTTCGACGAACTCGCTGCCCGGAACGATGACGTCGAAGCCTGGATTGCCCGCACGCAATTTGGCAAACAGTTCGTCGTTGGTGGCGAACAGGCTCATATTGACGTCAATACCGCTCGCTTCCTTGAAGTCCTCGAGCGTGGTCTCGCCGATATAGGTGTCCCAGTTATAGAGGTTCAGCTTCTTTTCCTCGGCCGCCCAGGCGGGATATTTTTTGCCGGAGAGACTGATACCGATCGCGGCAACGCCGAGACCCTTTAGAATTGAGCGGCGCGATGTGCGCGTCTTGAACAACTTTGCGGTCGCTTCGGTCATGCTCACTCTCCCCTATGCTTACAAGTCCTACGGTTGGTGCTGCATCTGTTTCGTCAGTCGCGCCGTTGAATTGTGCCCCATCGAGTATGGAGGCCGGAATGGGTCCTCGCCAGCCTATTCGATAACCAATCCTGCCCGTTTAGGCATCGATGCCTCCCAGGCAGATATATTTCAGCTCCAGATACTCATCCAAACCCTCGGCTGCGCCCTCCCGGCCGAGGCCGGACTCCTTGACCCCGCCGAACGGCACCACCTCGTTGGAAAAGATGCCTTCGTTGACGCCAACCATGCCGGCATCGAGCCGCTCCGCCACGCGCCAGGCGCGGGCCAAATTCTGACTGAAGACATAGGCTGCGAGGCCGAACGGGGTGTCGTTGGCGAGCTTGATCGCATCGTCCTCAGTGTCGAAGCGCACCAAGGCCGCGACCGGCCCGAAAATCTCTTCCTGCACGATTTCCATATCCGGCCTGACGCCGGTGACAACCGATGGCTGATAGAACAACGGCCCTGCCTTGTCTGGCCCGCCGCCCACCAGCACCTTGGCACCCTTCTTGACGGCATCGCCGACCAGCGCCTCCACCTTCTTGATGGCGTCGCTGTTGATCAACGGGCCGATATTGGTTCCGGCCTCCATCCCGGGGCCGACCGCGAGCTTCTTTACCGCTTCGGCGAGAGAAGCGGCGAACCGG
>DATBSU010000043.1:0-12220 GCA_036559585.1 Methyloceanibacter sp. | reverse complement strand
GGCGTCCATCGCGGCCATCAGGCTGTGCTTGGCCGTGCCCAGGCGCGCGCCAAAGCTGAGGGCACGCGTGCAGGTGCCATCATCTTCGAGCCGCATCCGCGCGTCTATTTCGCGCCGGACACGCCATTCTTCGACCTGACGCCGCTGCCGTTGAAGTTGGAGCTGCTGGCCGAGCTAGGCCTGGACCAGACCTTCGTCCTTCCCTTCAATAAGGAATTGGCATCGCTGAGCGCCGACGACTTCGCCAAGGAGGTCTTGGCGGATGGCCTCGGCGCCTCGGCGATTCTGATCGGTTACGACTTCGCTTATGGCAAGGGACGGAGCGGCACGCCGACCACGCTACAGGCGGAAGGCAAGCGACTGGGGTTCGGTGTCGACATTGTCGAGCCGGTGGAGGAAGACGGCGACGTGTTTGCTTCGCGCGACATCAGAGAGCATCTCCGTCTCGGCCAGGTGCGTGAGGCCGCTGAGGAGCTCGGTTATTGGTGGCGCGTCAAGGGCGTCGTCGAGAAGGGCCATGGTCGCGGCAAAAATCTCGGCTTCCCCACCATCAATCTCGGGCTAAAGCCTGGTCAAGATGTCGCCTACGGCATCTACGCCATGCGCGTCATTTATAACGGTCGCCGCTATCCCGCCGCGGGCTATGTCGGATCGAGCCCCACTTTCGGCGATGGCGTTCCCATGTTCGAGGCCTATCTGCTCGATTTCAACGGCGACCTCTACGGCAAAGAGGTCGAGATCGAGTTCATCGCCAAGATTCGTGACGACAAGGCCTTTCCCGACGGCGCTTCCCTTGCCGAAACCATGCGCAAAGACTGTGAGAAGGCCCGCGCCATCCTCTCAGGTGTCGAAGCCAACGACCCGATGCGGCGCTTTCCCTTGGGCGCTTCTACTGGATTGTAGTCAGCCCCATTGCTAGAACGCGGGCTCAACGAGCGAGAGCGGCGCGGGAATTCAAAGCCTTATGGACAAGACCAAGACCAAGCCTGCGCCTGAAGGCACGCGCGATTGGAGCGAGACGCTGTTTTTGCCTCAGACTGACTTCCCCATGAAGGCCGGTCTCCCTGAGCGCGAGCCCGAACTCCTGAAGCGTTGGGCCAAGCTCGGGCTCTACGGGCGCTTGCGCGAGGAAGCGAAGGGCCGCGAGAAATTCATCCTGCATGACGGCCCGCCTTACGCCAACGGCAACATCCATATCGGCACCGGCCTCAACAAGATCCTGAAAGACGTAATCATCCGCTCGCAGTCGATGATGGGCAAGGACGCCAATTATGTTCCCGGCTGGGACTGTCACGGCCTCCCCATCGAGTGGAAGGTCGAGGAAGAGAACTACCGCGCCAAGGGCAAAAAGAAGCCGGACTTTTCCGACGCGCAAGCCATGATCGATTTTCGCGCCGAGTGCCGCGCCTATGCCAGCCATTGGCTCGATGTGCAGCGCGAGGAGTTCAAGCGGCTCGGTGTCGAAGGTGAATGGTCTCATCCCTACACCACGATGAGCTTCGATGCCGAAGCCACCATCGCCGCAGAGCTAATGAAGTTCGCCATGAACGGACTGCTCTATCGCGGCTCGAAGCCCGTGATGTGGTCGGTGGTGGAGAAGACCGCGCTCGCTGAGGCCGAGGTCGAATATGAGCAGATCGAGAGCCCGGCGATCTACGTGAAGTTTCCCATCCGTTTTGCTTCAACGGGAAATCTGGATCCTCACGAATTGCTCGGTGCGTCAGTCGTCATCTGGACAACGACGCCCTGGACCATCCCGGGCAATCGAGCCATCAGCTACTCTGACGCGGTCGAATACGGACTCTATGAAGTCACCGAAGCGGCAGAAGATAATTGGACCAAAGTCGGGGAACGGCTTGTCGTCGCAGACGGCCTTGCAGAAAGCGTCAAAGCTGCTGGCAGAATCGGCGAGTGGAAGCGGTTGGCCGAGGTGAAGGGTGCAATGCTCCGCTATTCAATGAGCCAGCACCCACTTAACGACTCCGGCTTCGATTTTAATGTGCCCATACTCGCGAGCGAGCATGTCACGGCCGACACGGGCACTGGCTTCGTGCATACCGCGCCTGGTCATGGCGTTGAGGATTTCGAGGTTTGGACGACCAACGATCGCCTGCTACGGGACCGCAAGATAGACACGTCGATTCCTTTCACGGTTGATGCCGACGGTTTCTTCACTAAGGACGCTAAGACCTTCGAAGGCAAACGCGTCATCGACGACAAGGGTAAGTTCGGGGACGCTAACGACGCTGTCATCAAGGCGCTAGCGGAAGCTGGTGCTCTCCTCGCCCGCTCGCGATACAAGCACGACTATCCGCACTCTTGGCGCTCGAAGAAGCCGGTGATCTTCCGCGCCACGCCGCAATGGTTCATCGCCATGGACCAAGGCATCGGCAAGAACCAGGACACGCTCCGCGCGCGTGCATTGAAGGCCATCACGGAGACGAAATGGGTTCCTCCTCAAGGGGAAAACCGCATCAAGGGCATGATCGAGACGCGCCCCGACTGGGTCGTATCACGCCAACGCGCTTGGGGCGTTCCCATCACCGTCTTCCGTCACAAGGAGACCGGCGAGGTCATCCCCCGCGCCACCTTCAACGCCTCCGGCGAACTTATTGATAGAATTGTCAAAACCTTCGAGAACGAAGGCGCCGATGCCTGGTTCAAGCCTGGCGCCAAGGAGCGCTTCCTCGATGGCCTGGTCGACGACCCGGCCGACTGGGAGAAGGTTGATGACATTCTCGATGTCTGGTTCGACTCCGGCTCGACCCATGCTTTTGTCCTGGAGCAGCGGCCCGACCTGACATGGCCTGCCTCGCTCTATCTCGAAGGCTCCGACCAGCATCGCGGTTGGTTCCAATCCTCGTTGCTGGAATCCAGCGGTACGCGCGGCCGCGCGCCTTACGATGGTGTTCTCACTCACGGTTTCGTCGTCGATGGCGACGGACGCAAGATGTCGAAATCGCTCGGCAATGTCGTGGCGCCGCAGGACGTCATCAAGCAGTCCGGCGCCGAGATCTTGCGCCTCTGGGCCATGAGCTCGGACTACGCCGACGATCTTCGCATCGGGCCCGACATCATCAAGGCCAATGTGGAGTCCTATCGGAAGCTTCGCAACACGCTCCGCTTCCTGCTCGGCAATCTCGCGCATTATGAGCCGAAGCTCGCAGTGCCTTACGCAAAGATGCCGGAGCTCGAACGCTATATGCTCAGCCGTCTTGCCGAGCTCGATGTGCTGGTCCGCGAAGGCTACGTCTCTTACGACTTCAAGCGCGTGTTCCAGACGCTCTTTAATTTCTGTGTCAACGATCTCTCCGCGCTCTACTTCGACATCCGTAAAGACGCGCTCTATTGCGATCCCTATGACAGCGAGACGCGGCGCGCGTCTCTCACCGTGCTCGACGAAATTTTCACAGCACTCACCGCCTGGCTCGCGCCGATGCTTTGTTTCACCATGGAGGAGGCGTGGCTCGCACGCTTCCCAGATGACAAAGGCTCGGTGCATCTTCGAACATTCCCCGACATCCCTAACGAATGGCGGGACGAAGTTCTCGCCGAGAAATGGCGGAAAGTGCGGGCGGTCCGCCGCGTCGTCACCGGCGCACTCGAGATCGAGCGGAAAGAGCGCCGTATCGGCTCAAGCTTGGAGGCAGCGCCTCTTGTCTATGTCAGCGACAAGGACCTCCGCGCCGCGCTCAAAGGCGTCGATCTCGCCGAGATCGCCATCACTAGCGGCGCCAAGCTGATGGAAGGTGAGGGATCGAAGGATGCTTTCCGTCTCGATGAGGTTCCCGGCGTCGCCGTAGTGTTCGCTCCCGCCGAAGGCAAGAAATGCGCGCGCTCATGGAAGATCCTGCCCGAGGTCGGCACCGTGCCCGGCCTCCCCGATCTCTCGCCGCGTGACGCCGAGGCCGTGCGCCAATTCGACGCGCGCAAATCGATTGCGGGGTGAACTGGTGCGCTCGGTGATGAATTGGCTCTGGGGACCGCTTTCGCCGCTTGGGCTTGGCGTTGCCACATTCACCGTCCTGGTCGACCAAGCCAACAAAGTTTGGATGCTCTATGTCTACGACGTCGACGCCAAGGCCCCTGTCGCAATAACCCCTTTCTTCGACCTGATCCTCGTTTGGAATCAGGGCATTTCCTATGGCCTCTTGCAGCAGGACAGCAATTTGGGCCGCTTTGCCTTGATTGCCTTCGCCATTGTGACCTCTCTCGCCCTTCTGGTCTGGCTCTCGCAGGTAAGGACGAAGCTCGTCGCCGCCTCGATCGGGCTGATCATCGGAGGGGCCATCGGCAACGCCATCGACCGGATTGTCCACGGCGCGGTGGCCGATTTCTTTTCGTTCCACGCCCTTGGCTATCAATGGTACATTTTCAACATTGCCGACGTGGCGATCGTCGCCGGGGTGGTGGGGCTGCTCTATGAGTCCCTCTTTGGGGGACACAAAAAGGTCTCAAAACCCCCTAGTATGTAAGAAAATTCAGCTGTGACGGGCAGTTGAGGGGCACATTGGCACGCTTTCAGGCTGTCATTTTCAATTTGGTACACCGGCCTCTTCGGCTGGCGCTGGCATTTACCGGAACGCTGGCGCTCGGTGGCTGCGGCGGTGTCGAATTCCAGGGCAAGCTGTTCGACTATGCGGGCCTCTCCGGCGATAGCGCCAAGGAAGACGTGAAGATGGTCGAGCGCGCGCCGCTCGTGGTGCCGCCCGACCGCAAAACGCTCCCCGTACCCGGCCAAGGGGTTGCGGTCGCCACGGCCCGGCCCGATTGGCCGGCGGATACCGACCGCGAGCAGAAGCGCCTTGTCGCGGAGAAGGAAAAAGTCGAACAGAAAAAGGCGTCTGACGCCGACCCGGAAAATCCTTACGCCGGCAAACCCACGATTTTCGACAATCTTCTCGGTAAGAAGAAAAAGACCAATCCCGACGAGGTCGTCGATCTTCCCGAGCCAGATCCGTCCGACATGACGCCTGCAGATCGCGCGCGCCAACAGGCAGCTGCGGCAGCGGGCACCGCCAAACCGGTCAATCCGCCGCAGGTTGTCGGCGAGGCCCCACCGCCTGCCGACGATCCGTTCCATCCCAAGGCGCCGGACAGCTACAACACCATGTCGAATCCCGCCGGCAACAGCGCGAACTACTAGCGGCGACAAAGTTAATCCCGGCCATTTCGGCCTTGACCGATTTGGCTTGAAAAACCCTCTGCCGAGCCTGAGATTTGAGGTTAACCTGCGGATCGGACCTTAACGACCGGTCCGATGGCCCAACCCTTGCTTGGCTGGAGGCAAAACTCACGTGACGATGGTGATGTCGATGTTCGATCAATTCGGGACTTTGCTCGACATTCGGGCCGGTCTCGCGCTTGCTTGCCTGAGCCTCGCCACCATGGCCGTAGCGGTCGCCGTCGATGGCGCCACGGCCGCATCGCGCGTCACCGAGTTCAAGCTCGATAATGGCTTGCAGGTTCTGGTCATCCCGGATCACCGCGCCCCTGTGGTGACGCATATGATCTGGTATCGCGCGGGCTCTGCCGACGAGCCGCGCGGTTCCTCCGGCATCGCCCATTTCCTCGAACATCTGATGTTCAAGGGCACCGAGTTAATTCCACCGGGCCAATTCTCCAAGCTCATCGCGCGCGAGGGCGGCGAGGATAATGCCTTCACCAATAACGACGTCACCGCCTATTTCCAGCGCGTCGCCTCCGACCGTCTCCCCTTCGTCATGAAGATGGAAGCGGACCGCATGGCAAATTTGCGCCTGTCCGAAAAGGACGTGGAGACCGAGCGGAAAGTGATCCTCGAAGAGCGCCGCATGCGTGTCGACAACGATCCCGGCTCCATCCTGCAAGAGCAGATGATGGCTGCGCTCTATTCGAACCACCCTTACGGCATTCCGATTATCGGCTGGGAGCATGAGATAGAGAAGCTGGATCGCGATGATGCGCTCGCCTTCTACAAGCGCTTCTACGCGCCGAACAATGCGCTGCTCGTCGTCGCTGGCGATGTCGAGCCGGACGAAGTGAAGAAGATCGCTGAGGCGACTTACGGCAAGATCGCCCCCCATGGTTCGCTCAACGGACGTGTCCGCCCGCAAGAGCCCGAGCATTATGCGCCAGTCACTGTGAAACTCGAAGATGCCCGCGCCGGCCGCATCACGGTGCAGCGTTATTATCTCGCGCCGAGTTACGCCTCGGCCAAGCCGGGCGAGGCTGAGGCCATGGATCTTCTGATGCGCATCGCCGTGCAGGGCTCGACCGGCAGACTCTACAAGCGGCTCGTGGTTGAGCGGAAGACCGCCGCGAGCGCCGGCGGTTGGTATTCCGATTCAGGCCTCGACGCGGGGCGTCTTGCCTTCTACGCCATCGCTGCCGACGGCGTGCTGCCCGACGAGCTCAATGCCGAGATCGACTCCGTCATCGACGAATTGAAGGAGAACGGTGTGACCCAGGAAGAGCTCGACCGCGCCCGCAATTCCTATATCGCCGAGTTTGTCTACACCGCCGACAGCCAGTCGCGCATGGCCCGTCACTATGCCTGGCGCGTCGCACTCGGCATGAGCGTCGCAGATGTCGACGAATGGCCCGATCGCTTGCGCAAAGTCACGGTCGAGGATGTTCGCAACGCCGCACGCAGCTTCCTCGTCGACAAGAATTCCGTGACTGGCATTCTGACCCCTGTGCCTGAGACAACCTCCAGTATCACCCCCGCAAAAGCGAAGAATGGGTAGGCGCAAGCCATGGGGGGACAATTCCTGTTGCCTTCTTTCCTGCGGCGTGGCCTTGCTTTGCTGCTGAGCTTGGGGCTTGTTCTTGCCGTCACCGCTGCCAATTCCACTGAGGCCATGAAGATAGAACGCGTTACGAGCCCTGGAGGCATTGAAGCCTGGCTGGTCGAGAGCCATGCCAACCCGTTGATCGCCATGCGCTTTGCCTTTCGTGGCGGCGCGAGCCAAGACCCGGCCGGCAAGGAGGGTCTGTCTTATTTTGTCTCCGGCATGATGGACGAGGGCGCGGGCGACCTCAACTCGGTCGCCTTCCAGGAGCGCTTGCAGACGCTCGCCATGCGCGTGGATTTCGATGCAAGCCGCGACGTGATGCTCGGCAATGTGCAGACGTTGAGCGCCAACAAGGACGAGGCGTTCGATCTGTTGCGCCTGGCGCTGACCTCACCCCGCTTCGATGACGATGCCACCACGCGCGTGCGCGCCCAGATTCTTGCGGGTCTCCGCTTCGACGAGAACGACCCTGAGACCGTGGCATCGATCGCCTGGGATCGGCTCGCCTTTCCCGGCCATCCTTATGGCTTGCCGATCAAGGGCACATTCGCCTCGATCTCCTCGATGACCCCAGCCGACCTCAAGGACTATGCGTCGCGAATCTTCGCTCGCGACAAGCTTGTCATCTCGGTGGTCGGCGATATTGATCCGGAAAGTCTAGGCAAGGCGCTCGACCACATCTTCGGCGGACTGCCTGCCAAGTCGCAATTGACAGCGGTCGCCGACGCGAAGCCGCCACTCGGGCCCGCGCGCGAAGTCATCGCCATGGACGTGCCGCAATCGGTGGCGCAGTTCGGCCATCGCGGCTTCGCGCGGAAAGATCCCGATTTCATCGCAGCTTACGTGCTGAACTACATCATCGGCGGCGGCGGCTTCTCCTCGCGCCTGATGGAAGAGGTGCGCGAGAAACGCGGACTCGCCTATTCGGTCTATTCCAATCTCTATCCCTTCGAGCACGGCGCGGTCTTCATCGGCAATGTTGCCACCAAGAACGACGCGGTCGGTCAATCGCTCGATGTGATCGAGAGCGAGCTGAAACGTCTCGCCAAGGACGGCCCAAGCGCCGACGAGCTCGCGAGCGCCAAGAGCTATCTGACCGGCGCCTACGCGCTCCGTTTCGAATCTTCGACCAGCATTGCAAACCAATTGCTCGCGATTCAGATCGAGGATCTTGGCGTTGACTATGTGCAGAAGCGCAATGCGTTGATCGAGCAGGTCAGTCTCGAGGATATTAAGCGCGTCGCCAACCGCCTGTTCGAGGCCGACCGCCTCATTACCACCATCGTCGGCAAGCCGGTTGAGGCGCGCGCGAGCGCCGCTCCGGGCTAGACACAATGGTCATTCCCGCGAAGGCGGGAATCCAGTATTCGTTGCGCCGCGTATGGAACAATGAAATCCGTCGGTTACTGGATGCCCGCTTTCGCGGGCATGACAGCAAGAGGTGTGCATGCCGCCATTCACCCAATCCGTTGACGGCTGTCTTCAAGCATCGATCGGCGCCTCAGGGCTAAGTCAGGCTTCTCTCGACGCAAACCTTGCCAAGCTGGAGGCTCGCCTCGCTTCTCTGCGCGGGGCGCATCAATCCGGAACGCTGCCCCTCCTGCTTGTTCCCGCGAGGCGCGACGACATTGCCCTCGCTCAAGACGCGATCGACCGCTTGAGTGAGGGGGCCACCACGCTCGTGTTCTTCGGCACTGGCGGATCGAGCCTCGGCGGACAGACTCTGGCCCAGCTTGGGGGCTGGTGCATTCCCGGCGACAACGGCAATGGCGGGGATCGCCCGCGCAGGCGGTTCTACGATAATCTCGATCCGCGCACATTGGAACGCGCGCTTGCCCGACTCGATCCTGGAACCACGCGTTTTATCCTCACCTCGAAATCCGGCAATACGCCGGAGACGTTGGTGCAGGCCATCGCTGCGATTCAAATCTTTCACGCCGCCGGCCTCAAAGACCGGATTGCCCGGAGCTTCCTCGGCTTGACCGAGCCCGCGAGCCCTGGCGTATCTAACGGCTTGCGGGCGCTGTGCGAGGCGCTGTCCATCCCGATGCTGCCGCACGATCCTGGCATTGGCGGCCGCTATTCAGGCCTCACCAATGTCGGGCTGCTGCCGGCATTGGCGCACGGTCTCGACGTCATTGCCTTGCGCGAAGGCGCCGAGAACGTCGTGCAGTCTCTGCTCAACGCAAAACAGGCGGCTGATTTTTCTGCAGCCATCGGCGCGAGTGTTGCCATCGGCCTCGCCAAGGAGAAGGGCATCAAGGCCAATGTCATGATGCCCTATGCCGATCGCCTGTCGCGCTTCGCCGCCTGGTACGCGCAGCTCTGGGGCGAGAGCCTCGGCAAGAACGGCGAGGGCACTACCCCGATCGCAGCACTCGGCCCCGTCGATCAGCACAGCCAGTTACAACTTTATCTCGACGGCAGCCCACAACATTTCATCACCATCATTCGCGAGAGCTGCGCTGGGAAGGGCCCCAAAGTTTCCCCCGATCTCGCGAAACTTGCGGGCGCGACCTATCTCGCCAATCGCACCGCAGGCGACCTCATCGCCGCGCAAGCTCGCGCCATACCCGATACCTTGATCGCGGCGGGGCGCCCCGTCCGCACCATCGATCTCGAGCGGCTGGATGAACGGAGTTTGGGTGCCCTGATGATGCATTTCATGCTGGAAACCATCCTGGCCGGCCATCTTTTGGGAGTCGATCCATTCAACCAGCCGGCCGTCGAATCGGGTAAAATCCTGACCCGCCGCTACCTCGAGAACTGAGCGCTAACGACATCGTCATGGCCATCCGCGCGCTGCCGCCGAATCTCGTCAACCGCATCGCCGCGGGCGAGGTGGTCGAGCGCCCCGCGAGCGTCGTCAAGGAGCTGATCGAGAACGCGATCGACGCCGGCGCCACCCGCATCGATGTGACCGCAACTGCCGGCGGCCTAGGTCTCATCCGTGTTGCCGATGACGGCTCCGGCATGGACCAAGACGACCTTGTCCTTAGCGTCGAGCGCCATGCCACCTCGAAGCTCGCCGGCGACGACCTTGCCAATATTCTCACCCTCGGTTTCCGCGGCGAGGCTCTGCCCTCGATCGGCTCGGTAGCGCGTCTCGCCATTCAAAGCCGCGCACGCGGCGCCGATAACGCTTACGAGGTGAGCATCGATGCGGGACGGAAATCGAAGCCGAAGCCGGTGGCACTAACGCAAGGCACCACTGTCGAAGTCCGCGACCTCTTCTACGCCACGCCGGCGCGGCTCAAATTCATGAAATCGGAGCGCGCCGAGTGGACCGCCATCGCCGAGATGGTGAAACGGCTTAGCCTCGCCAAGCCCGAGATCGCCTTCGGCCTCGCCAATGGCGAGCGGAACGTGCTTCGCCTGCCTGCGGGAGCTCCGGGCCTTGCCGATCTTGCGCTCGATCGCATCGGCCTCAGTCTCGGGCAGAATTTCGTCGCCGATGCGCTTCCGGTCAGTGCCACGAGGGGCGGGCTTCATGTCGAAGGCTTTGCCGGTCTGCCGACTTTGCATCGCCCCAACGCTCTTCAACTTCATCTGATCGTCAACGGCCGGCCGGTGCGTGACAAATTGCTAAGCATTTCCGTGCGTGCGGCCTACGGCGATCTCGTGCCCAACGGCCGCTATCCCATGGTGGTGCTCTATGTCGGGCTGCCGCCCGACGAAGTGGACGTGAATGTGCATCCCGCCAAGGCCGAGCTCAGATTCCGCGACGCCCACGAAATCCGTTCGCTTATCATCGGTGCCTTGCGCGAAGCACTAGGTGATGCCGGCCATCGCGCCACGTCTTCGCTGTCGCAAGTGGCGCTCGGCCACATGATGCGGCCGGGCGAGCCGCACCGGCCTTATTTGCCGCGCAGCCTCCTCCCGATGAGTGGTCTTTCTGCGGAGCATGGCTTCTCCGATCGCTCGCAAACTCCGTTGCCGCCTCTTGCCCCGGCTGCCGATGCACGCACGCACGAAGAGGAAGTGTCCGCGACATCCTACCCGCTGGGCGCTGCCAGAGCCCAGGTTCACGACATGTTCATCATCGCCGAGACCGAAGACTCCGTCGTTATCGTCGACCAGCACGCAGCACACGAGCGCCTGGTCTATGAGCGCCTGAAATCCTCCTACGCCAATGGCGGCATCGCCAGACAAATCCTGCTCATTCCGGAAGTGGTAGAGCTTGATGCCGAAGCCGCTGACCGCCTTGGTGCAGCCTCAGCCGATTTGGAGCAACTCGGTCTCGTGCTCGAGCCCTTCGGCCAGGCGGCCGTCGTCATCCGTGAGGTGCCTGCGCTGCTCGGCCAGGGCGACTTGAAAAATCTGCTGCGCGACCTCGCCGACGAGCTTGCCGAAGGCGAGGTCGGTCTCGTCGTCGCTGAACGCCTCGACCACGTGCTCGCCACCTTGGCTTGTTACGGCAGCGTGCGCGCCGGGCGTCGTCTCAATGCGCAAGAGATGAACGCGCTGCTCCGCGACATGGAGCGTACGCCCTTCACCGGCCAATGCAATCACGGCCGGCCGACTTATGTCGAACTGAAGCTCGCCGACATCGAGAAACTATTTCAGCGGCGTTAGAGCATGATCCGGAAAAGTGGGAACCGGTTTTCCGATAAGATCATGCGTCAAACAATTAGCTGCCGCCGACTTCGAAACCCCCGTCGAGGAATGGATCCCCAGGCTTCGCCGGGCCAAACCAGACATGGCCCGCGCTGTCGACCACGGCGCAGGCGCGTCCCGTCGCGGATGAATTGCAATCGATATTCACGGTGCCGACAGGCTTGGTCGGCAACGTGCTGGTTCCGGTCGCCTGTTTTGTCGTGAGATCGAAATAGCGGATCTCGCCGGCATTGTTGACAGCAGCACAGACACCCTCGGTGCAACCGACCGCCCATTGAGCCTTCCCATCGTCGCAGCCTGCAAGGGACAGTGTCGAGGCCGACAAGGCCAGTACGAGGAGACTGTACGAAACTCTCATCACTTTTACCCTCCGCGACATCGTCTGCCGCATGCTTATTTGAAATTCTGCAACACCGCGGCTTGCAGGAACGCCGCATCGGCATCCGCCACATCCCCAGTAGCATCGCCCATCTTCATATGCGCGATCTGGATCAAATGACCGCTATCCGTCTTGAGCAGGGTGTAATGGATTTCGAGCGAACTGTCGTCGGTGCGGCACGCGGTAAATAGCCGCTTCACGCTGATCGTATCTGCCGGCGAGCTTTGCTTCTTGCCGGAGGCGAAATCGCCTTTGCAGCTCTTGGAATCGTCGGCCATGACCACGCTTGCCGCCTCGTCGAGATCGACTGTACCCATGTCCTTATAGCCGGCGATCGCGCCCATAATCCCGTTCGGATAGGTCCATACCGCGTCGAAATTTGGCATTGGATTCTGGGCCGGGTCCATCATCTGGTAGCCGGTGATGCCTGCGGCCGCGAGCAGGTTCG
>DATBSU010000042.1:0-3384 GCA_036559585.1 Methyloceanibacter sp. | reverse complement strand
CGTGGACGACAAGACCCGCGCTCGCGCTATGTTCTATCTGGAGCAGCTGCTGGCCGCGCTCTCACCGTCAAACTTCGCGCTGACCAATCCTGAAGTGATGCGCGCCACGATCGCGAGCAATGCCGAGAATCTGGTCCAGGGTATGGCTCATCTGGTCAAGGATCTGGAACAGTCGAAAGACCTGCTGCGGATCAGCCAGACCGATCTTTCCGCCTTCGAGGTGGGACGCAATCTCGCCGTGACGCCGGGCAAGGTCGTGTTTCAGAACGACATCATCCAGCTCATTCAATATTCGCCGTCAACGGCTGAGGTCTATGAGCGGCCGCTCCTGATCGTGCCGCCATGGATCAACAAATATTACATCCTCGATCTGGTGCCGGAGAAATCCTTCGTGAAGGCGGCCGTGGACCAAGGCTTCACCGTGTTCATGGTGTCGTGGGTCAACCCTGATGCGCGGCTCTCTCAGAAGACATTCGAAGACTATATGCACGAAGGCATCCTTGCCGCGACCGATGCGGTGATCAAACAGACGGGGCAACCCTGGATCAATGCGCTCGGCTATTGCGTCGGCGGTACGCTGCTCGCCTCAACACTCGCCTATATGGCCGCAACAGACGACCACAGGATCGCCTCGGCGAGCTTCCTTGCCGCACAGGTCGATTTCAGCAAGGCCGGCGATCTTCTGGTCTTTATTGACGACGCCCAGTTGAAGTCGCTCGAGGAGATGATGGCCGAGCAAGGCTATCTCGACGGCTCGCGCATGGCTGCGGTGTTCAACATGCTTCGCCCACGCGACCTGATCTGGCCCTATGTCGTGAACAATTATCTGCTCGGCAAGAAACCGTTCCCGTTCGATCTCTTGTTCTGGAATTCGGATTCGACGCGGCTGCCGGGCGCCAATCACGCGTTCTATTTGCGCGAATTCTATCATCTGAATCGGTTGGCCAAAGGCGAGATGACGCTTGGCGGGATCAAGCTCGACCTCGCCAAGGTCACCGTTCCGATCTACGAGCTCGCGACTAAGGAAGACCATATCGCGCCGGCAGAATCGGTCTTCCTGGGATCGAAATTGTTCGGGGGCCCGGTCCGCTTCGTGATGGCGGGCTCCGGCCATATCGCCGGCGTAGTCAATCCTCCGGCAAGAAAGAAATACCAGTTCTGGTCAGCTTCCCCGGCGCCCTCTCTGCAAGAGTGGCTCGCGAACGCCAAGGAAGAGGCCGGGTCCTGGTGGCCGGATTGGGCAGCGTGGCTCGCAACGCTGTCCGGCTCCAAGGTCCCTGCCCGCGATCCATCATCCGGGCCGTTGAAAGCAATCGAGGACGCCCCGGGATCGTTCGTCCGCAGCCACGATTAGCAGAGTCCCATGGCGCTCGACGGGCTGACGCTTCGGGCTGTTCGCCGTCAGCGCGATGCTTTTGTGCTACGCCTTCGAAGACAAGAGCCCGTGGTTCATCCTCGCTTTTGCCGGAGCCTGCGCTCTTGGCTCGATCTATGGGTTCTTCCAGGGCGCATGGCCCTTCGGGGTGATCGAAGCGATCTGGGCTGCGGTCGCGTTCCGACGCTGGTGGCAGCGAGCCGTATGAATCGGCTGCTTAAGGAAACAGCGGCAATTGCTCGAGCCCGAGCGTCTCGTCGAAGCCATACATCACATTGAAATTCTGCAAAGCTTGGCCGGCGGAGCCCTTCACCAGATTGTCGATCGCCGAAATGACGATAACGCGGCCGGGAATGCGGTCGGCGAAGACGCCGATATGGCATTCGTTCGAACCGCGCACATGTTGCGTGGCCGGCACGACGCCGTCCTCGACGACACGGACGAACCGGCTCTTAGCATAAGCCTTGGCGAGCGCCGCGCGAACCTCGTTCGCGGTCGTCTTGCCCGCAAGCCTGACATAGCAGGTGCAGAGCTCGCCGCGCGACATCGGCACGAGATGTGGGGTGAAGTTGACGGCGACCGGCGCCTTTGCTGCGAAGGCCAGCTCCTGCTCGATCTCCGGCACATGACGGTGACTGCCGATGCCGTAGGGAGACACCCCTTCGCCCGCTTCCGAGAAGAGAATATTCTGCTTCAGCGTGCGTCCGGCTCCGGAGACCCCGGACTTGGCATCGATGATGATGTCGTCGATGGAGATCAGCTTCTGCTTCACGAGCGGCAGAAGCGCGAGCAACACGGCAGTCGGATAGCAGCCTGGGCAGGCAACGAGCCGTGCTCCTTTGAGCTTCTCTCCATTATGCTCCGTCAGCCCGTAGACGGCTTCCTTCGCGAGCTCCGGCGCCCCGTGCTTGCCGCTATACCATTCGGCGTAAGTCTCGAGATCGTTGAGGCGGAAATCCGCCGACATGTCGATAATTTTGATCCGCCGAGGCAGCTTGGCGATTTCTTGATGCGCGGTGCCGTGAGGCAGCCCGCAAAAGACGAGGTCGATCGTGCTCCAATCTACCTCGTCAGAGGTAACGAGGTTCGGCAGATTGAGTCTCGCAAGATGGGGAAACACCTGCCCGAGCGGCTGGCCCGCATGGCCTTTGGCAATCAGCGTAGTGATCTTGATATTGGGATGCCTCGCGGCAAGCCTGATCATATCGCCGCCGGTATAGCCCGAGGCGCCAAGAACGGCCGTTCTGATGATTTGTTTCGTCATGGTCTTCACTGCCACACGCCGTCATACCGGCGAAAGCCGGTATCCAGCGAATAAATAAATAAAGCGCTCACAAGAGGAGACTCGGCGGTTCTTGCGCTGGATTCCGGCTTTCGCCGGAATGACGGAGACTAGCGCTTGGAGAACTGGAAGCTCTTTCGGGCCTTGGCGCGGCCGTACTTCTTGCGCTCAACGGTTCGCGCGTCGCGGGTCAGGAAGCCGCCCTTCTTCAAGACGGAACGAAGCTCCGGTTCGAAGCGGGTCAACGCCAGTGCAAGACCGTGACGCACCGCGCCGGCCTGGCCCGAAAGGCCGCCGCCTCTCACCGTGCAAATCACGTCGAACTGGCCCTCGCGCTTCGAGCTCACCAGCGGCTGCTTCACGATCATCTGCAGAACCGGACGCGCGAAATAGGCGACGTGGTCCTTGCCGTTGACGGTGATCTTACCGGGGCCCTGCTTCACCCAAACACGGGCGACGGCGTCTTTGCGCTTGCCGGTCGCATAGGAGCGTCCTTGGGCGTCGACCTTCTTCTCGTAAACGCGGACGGGTTGAGCCACGCTCACGCTCTCGCCGCTTGCTGCGCCAAGATCCTCGAGCGACCTGATCTCAGTGTTCGACATTAGGCGCTCCTCGCATTCTTGGTATTCAGCGCGGCGACATCGAGCTTCGTCGGCTCCTGCGCCTCATGGGGATGTTCCGGCCCGGCATAGACGCGAAGATTGCGCATCTGCTGACGACCGAGCGG
>DATBSU010000041.1:0-35447 GCA_036559585.1 Methyloceanibacter sp. | reverse complement strand
GATATTCCGATCCTCATCTACAACATCCCCGGCCGCAGCGTCGTCGACATGTCGGTCGAGACCATGGCGCGGCTGGCGAAGCTCTCCAACATTGTCGGCGTCAAGGACGCGACCGCAAACATGGCGCGCGTGAGCCAGCAGCGCGCCGCCATCGGCTCCGATTTCATCCAGCTTTCGGGTGAGGACGCGACGGCCCTCGGCTTCATGGCGCATGGCGGCCAGGGCTGCATCTCGGTGACCGCCAATGTCGCGCCGGCGCTCTGCTCGGAGTTCCAGCTCGCGTGCCTCGGAGGCAATTTCAAGCGCGCGCTCGAGCTACAGGATCAGTTGATGCCGCTGCACGATGCGCTGTTCGTCGAGTCCAATCCCGGCCCGGTGAAATACGCTGCCGAGAAACTCGGACTCTGCTCCAGCGAGACGAGGTTGCCCCTGGCGCCGCTCACGCCGAATTCGAAAGCCAAGGTCGATGACGCACTGGCCAAAGTCGGCTTGTTTCTCGTCTAACTCATAAGGCAAGAGCTATGGCGACCAAGCCAGACCGGGGCAAGCTCGTCGCCGAGAATCGGAAAGCCCGCTTCAACTACGAGATCGGCGATACGCTCGAAGCCGGCATCGCGTTGACTGGCTCCGAAGTGAAGTCGCTGCGCTCGGGCAGGGCCAATATCGCCGACTCTTACGCCACGGACGATGGCGGCGAGCTTTATCTGATCAACGCCCACATCGCCGAATACACACAAGCCGGCCGGACCAATCACGCGCCGACCCGGCCGCGCAAATTGCTGCTGCATCGGAAGGAGATCGGCAAGCTTGCCGGCGCCATTCAGCGCGAGGGCATGACCGTCGTGCCGCTGAAGCTTTATTTCAATCAGCGTGGCATCGCCAAAGTTCTGTTGGGCTTGGCCAAGGGCAAAAAGCTCCACGACAAGCGCGACACCGAGAAGCGCCGCGATTGGGACCGGCAAAAAGGCCGCCTGATGCGCGAGAAGGGGTAAGCGTCGGCGTCACGGCGTCATCATGACCGACAGTCTTGATCATCTGCGGCCAGGTTTATCCCTTCCGAGCGTGAGCTTGCCGGCAACGGAAGGGACTGAGATCTCCCTCGCTAGGCTTCCAGGCCGAAGCCTTGTCATTGTCTATCCCTGGACGGGACGTCCGGGTGAGCCCAATCCGCCAAACTGGGATGAAATTTCAGGCGCGCATGGCTCCACACCCGAGCTTGAGCGCTTCCGCGATCTTGCAGGAGACTTCGCCGAGCTTGGCGTCGCGCTTTACGCGCTGAGCACGCAAACGACAGACTACCAGCGCGAGATGGCGCAGCGTTTGCGGCTCACCTTTCCGGTCTTGAGCGATTTTGCGTGGGGCTTCTCGCACTCGCTTCGGCTGCCGAGCTTTGCTACTGGCGGCGAGAACTATCTAGAGCGTCTTACGCTGCTTGTTGCAGGGGGGCGTATCGCGCATGTGTTCTATCTCGTACCGGACCCGGCGCGTCATGCTGAGGACGTGCTGTCCTGGCTTCGGGCGCGGAGCTAGAGCAGATCCTCTTCGGCGTCCTCGACCGAGTAGCCGAGCTTTTCCAAACCCTCTTCGAGATAGTCGCCGAGCATGGGAATGCCGAGGAGATAGTCCGCTGTCGGATTAACCCGCTCGGCGCGTGCGGTTTCCAGTACCTCATCGAGCTCGTCCGCTCCGTAGGAGCCCCGGCCGATCCACACCAGCGCCACCAGGCTCACCTGCTCGTCCACGTTGAGCGTCGAGATAAAACCCTTGAGCTCGGCCCGCGTGGGGTCGTCGCCAAAATCCTCGAGGATGGAATCGGAATCATGGTCGGAAGTATCACCGTCGTCCCAGGCGCCGACCTTGGCGTCATATTCGCGCGCCTTGATGATCACATGCCCGACTTTCTCGGGTGAGATATCTAAGGAGGCCATGGAACACCGACGCTCCGATCGAAGGATAAGGCCAAAGCATGCCCGACTTGATTGCCGGCTTCAAGTCGGCTCAGCGCTTGTGCGCACTGTCATGCAAACTTGCCGCAGCCTCTCTCACGACGGCTTCGAACATGGGGGTTGTGAGGCGTCGCGTGTTGGTGTTCTGACGCGAGCAATGATAGCTGTCGAACAGGACGAGCCCCGAGGGCAGGTCGTGCCGAGCGCCATGGACAAAGGGAAACGCCGACCGCTTCACCTTGATGGCGTCGAGGATGCCTTCATGCGCGACGCGGCCGATCGCGAGCAACGATTTCAGCTTTGGCAGTGCCGCCATGCGCCCGATCAGAAACTGCCGGCAATTGGCAATTTCACTGGCGATGGGCTTGTTCGCTGGCGGCACGCAGCGCGCCGTGTTGGTGATCATGCAATCGACGAGTTCGAGCGCCTCGGGTGAGGCGACGTCATGCTGGCCTCGCGCCAGACCGACTTTCAACAGCGTGCGATAGAGCAGCTCCCCGGCATAGTCGCCGAGAAACGGACGCCCGGTGCGATTGGCGCCTTTGAGACCCGGCGCGAGGCCCACGATTAGGAGCCGCGCGTCCTTGGAACCGAACGACGGCACGGCGCCATTGAACCAATCGGGATGCGCGCGTCTGTTCTCGGTACGGAAGGCGACCAGCCGCGGGCAGAGCGGACAGTCTGAAGGAGGCTCGGCTGGGTGCACATGCGCCATGGCGCATGACTAGACCGAAATTCGCTTCACCCCAAACTCAAGTCTCGACACTGTCCCCAGGTTCGAACTCGTCGAGCGCATCGGGCTCCTGGCGCCGTCGCGGTTCGCGTTGCGCGCGATCGACCGGATCGCGCCCGATCTCCTCTTGCAAGAATGCGAGGTCGATGAACTGATCGGCTTGCCGCCTAAGCTCATCCGCCACCATCGGCGGCGTCGTCGTCAGCGTTGAGACCACGCTCACGCGCTTTCCCTTATGCTGCAGCGCTTCGACCAGCGAGCGGAAATCGCCGTCGCCGGAGAACAGCACGATGTGGTCGAGATGTTCGGACAGCTCCATGGCATCGACGGCAAGCTCGATGTCCATATTGCCTTTGAGCTTGCGCCGGCCGGTGGCGTCGGTGAATTCCTTGGTGGGCTTTGTCACCATGGTGTAGCCGTTATAGTCGAGCCAATCGATCAACGGTCGGATCGAGGAATATTCTTGATCTTCCACCAGCGCCGTATAGTACAGCGCCCGCACCAGCTGTCCGTGACGACGGAAATGCACCAGCAGTCGCTTATAGTCGATGTCGAAACCAAGAGCCTTCGTCGTTGCATAAAGATTGGCGCCGTCAATAAAGAGCGCGACGCGCTCATTCGGATAGAAATCCATTTGCGCACCTATGAAACGAATATGAGTATCTGATCAAACAGCAGCCCTTCAAAACTGAAGATGGCCGCTTTACGAAGATAGGTATGGGAAGGGTGGTACGCAATTGCCAGGAAGAGGCAACGTTCTCATCGGCCTTGGTTCCAATTTTCCCGGTCCGTGGGGGAAGCCGCGGAAAACGCTGAAGCACGCGCTGAAGGAACTCGACGGCGGAAATGTTTCTGTCGTTGCGATCTCAGAATTTTATAAAACACAAGCGATCGGCCAGACCCGACAGCCGGCTTATCGCAATGCCGTCGCGTTGGTCGACACGAGCCTGCCAGCGCCTGCTCTGTTGCGGCGCTTGAAGCAGATCGAGCGCGAAGCCGGCCGGCGCGGTGGGCGCCCATGGGGCGCGCGCACGCTCGATCTCGATATCCTCGACTATAAGGGCCTTATGGTGAACTGGCCGAAAGGGCAACGGCGTGGAAGGGCAATTCCTGGGTCTCTAGTGCTGCCTCATGCCTCCCTACAGGAGCGGCCCTTCGTGCTCAGGCCGCTTCTGGACGTGGCCCCGAACTGGCGCCATCCGGGCCTGAAAGTCAAGGCCAAGGCTCTCTGGGGCCAACTCGCCAATCGTAAAGAAGGACGGGTGTTAAAACGCCTGTCCTGCCAATAAGTCGCGAAGCTTTTCGGTTGCTTTACCTTGCCAGGCTAGACCGAACCGCCTAAATAGAGATCAACCTCCTTCTTCCCAACAAGGATTCTAACAAGATGGCTCGCGTTACCGTCGAGGATTGCATCGATAAGGTTCCCAATCGCTTCGAGCTCGTTCTGCTCTCGGCTCATCGTGCTCGCACCATTGCCGCCGGCGCCCAGATCGTGGTCGAGCGCGACAATGACAAGAACCCGGTCGTGGCTTTGCGCGAGATCGCCGACAAGAAGATCATCGCCGATGACCTTAGGGAAGACTTCATCCATTCCATGCAGAAATATGTGGAAGTTGATGAGCCCGAGGCGGAGGCAGTGCCGATGCTCTCGGCGGACACCAGAATGCCGATCCTTGGCCAGGACGATCAGTCGAGCGATTCCCAGATCGACAAGATGACCGAGGAGGAGCTGTTGCGTAGGATGGCGACGCAAGCGCCGTCAGATGGCTCCAATGCGGGACCCCGCGCGCGCTGAGATAGCTTCGATCCTAACCTGCCGCATCGGCAGCAACGGCTATGCGCTGACAATTTATCTCGGCGCGAGTAGGCTCGACCCATGACCAGGCAATACGAGCTGGTCGAGCGTGTCAGAAGCTACGACCCCCATGTCGATGAGGCGCTGCTGAACCGCGCCTATGTCTACGCCATGAAGGCGCACGGCCAGCAGAAACGTGCGTCCGGCGCGCCGTTCTTCTCTCATCCTGTAGAAGTCGCCGCCATCCTCGCCGAGATGCGTCTCGACGACGCGACCATCGCGACCGCGCTGCTCCACGACACCATCGAGGACACCGGCGCCACGCGGAGCGAGATCGATGCGATGTTCGGGCCCGAGATCGGCTCGCTGGTTGATGGCCTCACCAAGATCAAGAAGCTCGACCTCGTCACCAAGAAGGCGGAGCAGGCCGAGAATTTCAGGAAACTCCTGGTCGCCATTTCCAGCGACATCCGCGTGCTCCTGGTCAAGCTCGCCGACCGGCTGCACAACATGCGCACCCTCGGCCATGTCAAGCCCGCCAAGCGGCGCGTGATCGCCGAGGAGACCATGGACATCTATGCGCCGCTCGCCGGCCGCATGGGCATGCAATGGCTGCGCGAGGAACTGGAGGACCATGCCTTTCGCTGGCTCAACCCCGAAGCCTATGCCGCGGTGGTGGAGCGGCTCACCACGATACGCGATCGGAACCAAGGCTTGATCGGCGAGATCGAAGCCGCGCTCACCACCAAACTCGAAGAGGCCGAGGTCGACGCGCTCGTCGCCAACCGGGAGAAGAAGCCTTACGCCATCTGGAGCAAGATGGAGCGTAAGCAGATCTCGCTCGAGCAGCTTTCCGATATCTATGCGTTCCGCATCATCGTCGAGCGGCTCGAGGATTGCTACCGCGCGCTCGGCGTCGTGCATACGACCTGGCAGGCCGTGCCCGGGCGCTTCAAGGACTATATCTCCAGTCCGAAACAGAATGACTATCAGTCGATCCACACCACCATCGTCGGTCCGCGCCATCAACGCGCCGAACTGCAAATCAGAACCCAGCGCATGCACTCCGTGGCCGAATATGGCGTTGCCGCGCATGCTCTGTACAAGGATGCCAATGGCGTCAGCGTTCCGATCGGACTCGTGCCGTCGCAAGACAGCAATGCCTATCGCTGGCTCCGCCAACTCGTCGGCATGCTGCTCGACGGCGACAACCCGGAAGAGTTCCTCGAGCACACCAAGCTCGAGCTGTTCCAGGATCAGGTGTTCTGCTTCACGCCAAAGGGCAGGTTAATCGCCCTACCGCGTGGCGCCAATTCGATCGACTTCGCCTATGCCGTGCATACCGATGTCGGCAACACTTGCGTCGGCTGCAAGATCAACGGCCGCTCGATGCCGCTCGTGACCGAGCTCAGGAACGGCGACGAAGTTGAGATCGTCTGTTCCGAGGTGAAGGCGCCGCCTTCGGCCTGGCAGAGCCTCGCCGTCACCGGCAAAGCCCGCTCAGCCATCCGTCGCGCCACGCGCGTCGCCGCTCGCGCCCAATATGGCAAGCTCGGCCGCGAGATCCTGGAACGCGCCTTCCAGCGCCGCGGCAAGACCTATAGCGATGAGGCGATTGGGCTGGCGCTAAAACGTCTCTCGCAGAAGACGACGGAGGATGTCGTGGCAGCGGTCGGCCGCGGCGAGCTCGCTTCAGGCGATGTGTTTCGTGCCGTGTTTCCCGGCGACGATAGCGACGCACCGAAGCGTCGCCGCAAAGTGAAACGCACCGATGAAGGCTGGTTCGGTCTCGGCAAGATGGGCCTCAAGTTCCGCTGGCCGGGTGCCAGCGGCAAGACCCGCGATAGTGGTGCGAGCTCTATTCCGATACGAGGGTTGGGCGGCGACCTTCCCGTGAATTACGCCGATGGCGGCGCTGTTCCCGGCGATCGCATCGTCGGCATTCTCAATCCGGGCCAGGGCATCACCGTCTATCCGATCCATGCCGAGGCTTTGAAGGAATTCGACGAGCAGCCCGAGCGCTGGATCGACGTGACCTGGGACATCGACGAGGACAATGCTCAGCGCTTTCCGGCGAGGATCGCCGTCACCTGCATCAATGAGCCTGGCAGTCTCGCCCAGATCGCAACAGTGATCGGTGAGGCGGACGGCAATATCGAAAACGTCAAGATGACGAACCGTGGGGCCGACTATACCGAGATGCTGATCGATCTCGAGGTTTGGGACCTCAAGCATCTGAACGACATCCTGGCCGGCCTGAAAGCCAAGGCCGCGGTGAGCGGGGCCTCTAGGGTAAGCGGCTGATTTCAGGGGCTCTTCGCCCTTCCGTCGGCGGGAAATTAACCCCAATATGCGATCATGCCGTCACGCAATCTTCACTGGCGATGCAGGCGTTCTGGTCTCAAGAGGGCGTAATGCTGTTTAGGCGTAGGAACACGGAGAGCTTCTGGACGCGGCTGCGGGTACATGCCTGGCCGCGCACCAGCTGGAGCCGTTCCAGCCGCTATGTCGTTTATCGTGTGCGCCGCTTGAGTGCCACGCCGCACGCTGTGGCGCTTGGTTTCGCCGCCGGCGCCTTCTCGGCCATCACCCCGTTCCTCGGCACCCATATTGTGATGGCCATCGCGATCGCCTGGATTATCGGTGGCAGTCTCGTCGCCGCCGTGCTCGGGACCTTTCTCGGCAACCCGCTGACCTATCCCGTGCTGTGGTACTCCACCTATGTGGTCGGCAATGCGATGCTGGGGCACAAAGGGCACCCCAAGAACATCGATCTCTCCGAAGGCATCTTCCGCTCCTCGCTCGATCACCTTTGGCCGATCCTGAAGCCGATGTCGCTCGGCTGCATCCCGGTCGGGCTGGCGATCGCCGCTCTCAGTTACGTCCTCGTCAAACCCGCGGTCAGTGCCTATCAGCACCGGCGTCGCAGGGAGTTGGGTCTGAGACAGAACCGCGAGACGGTTGGCGCTTGAGGGACCTGTCGTGACGAGAAGCGCGAAGACGGCGGCATCGCCCATCAGACTCGGCATCAACATCGACCATGTTGCGACGCTCAGGAACGCGCGCGGCGAATTCCATCCCGATCCGTTGCGCGCCGCAGTCATCGCCATCGAGGCTGGCGCCGACAACATCACGGCGCATCTTCGCGAGGATCGCCGGCATATTCGCGACGGCGATATGGAGCGGCTCGCATCGAGCCTCACGGTTCCGCTCAACATGGAGATGGCGGTGACGCCCGAAATGCTGAAGATCGCGCTTCGCTTGCGCCCACATGCCTGTTGCCTCGTGCCTGAACGCCGTCAGGAGATCACCACCGAAGGCGGGCTCGATGCAACGTCGCAAGTGAATTCGCTGAAGCCCTTCGTTGCCGAGCTCCAAAGCAACGACATCCAGGTCTCGCTGTTCATCGATCCAGATCCCATCCAGATCGAAGCCGCGGCAAGAACAGAGGCCAAGGCCATCGAGTTCCACACCGGTTCCTATTGCCGCGCTTTTCTCGACGGCGATCGTGCTCGGGCCGAACGCGAGCTCGACCGCTTGGTCGAGGGCGCGAGACAGGCGGCAATTGAGGGGCTGGACGTTCATGCCGGCCACGGTCTCAATTATGAGAATGTCGGTCCCGTCGCCGCGATCCCCGAAATCGTCGAGCTCAATATCGGGCACCACCTCGTGGGCGAGGCGATCTTTGTCGGTCTCTACGACAGCGTCAAACGCATGCGCGAGACGATCGATCGGGCGCGATTGGCCTTGACCGGTCCCAAGGCGGCGCGCGCGCAATGATCCTCGGTCTCGGCAACGACATCATCGATATCAGGCGGATCGAGCAGACCATCGAGCGTTATGGCGATCGCTTTCTGGAGCGCGTTTTCACCGACATTGAACGGCGGAAATCCGATGGCAGGGCGGCCAGAGCGGCTTCTTATGCCAAGCGGTTTGCTGCCAAGGAGGCTTGCGCCAAGGCGCTCGGCACCGGATTCCGGCAGGGCGTATTCTGGCGCGACATGGGGGTGGTGAACCTTGCCTCAGGCCGGCCAACTTTGGCGCTTACGGGAGGAGCTGCGCTAGCCCTGGAGCGCCTCACGCCCGACGGGCACGAGGTTCGGATCGATCTCACCATTACTGATGATTTTCCCATGGCACAGGCTATCGTGATCATATCGGCCTTTCGCGTGCCGGTGCGGGATTGAGGGCATTTGCCTCTCTCCAAGGGAGAGGCTATAGGGGCGGGTTCCGGGCCGAAGCCGGAAATCTCAGGAGATGAGCCGCATGAGTGTGGAGACCAAGGACGCTGACGCCGAAGGCAGCCTAAAAGAGTCGATCAAGGATATCGTCAAGGTTGTCATCCAGGCGCTGGTGCTGGCTTTCTTCGTGCGGGTGTTCCTCTTTCAACCCTTCAACATTCCTTCCGGCTCGATGATCCCGACGCTGCTCGTCGGTGATTATTTGTTCGTCTCCAAATACGCCTACGGCTATAGCCGCTACTCGCTTCCCTTCGGTCCCAATCTCTTCTCGGGCCGCGTCTGGGCCGCGGAGCCGAAGCGTGGCGACGTCGTCGTCTTCAAGCTCCCGCGCGACAACGAGACCGACTATATCAAGCGCGTGATCGGTCTGCCTGGCGATGAAATCCAGATGATCCACGGCGTGCTGCACATCAACGGCGAGCCGATCAAGAAAGAGAAGATCGAGGACGTCACGCTCGATGACCCGTCCGGTCACACGCGGACCGTGGCGCGCTATCGCGAGACTTTACCGAACGGGGTGACCTATCCCGTGCTCGATCTGATCCAAGAAGGCATCGGTGACAACACTGAAGTCTATAAAGTTCCGGAGAATCATTTTTTCATGATGGGCGACAACCGGGACAATTCAACCGATAGTCGCTTCCTGTCAGAGGTCGGCTACGTGCCGTTCGAGAATCTCGTCGGCCGCGCCGAAATCATCTTCTTCTCGATCCGCGAGGACTCCAGTTTCTGGGAAATCTGGCGTTGGCCTGGCAGTGTGCGCTGGTCGCGGATGTTGCAAGTGGTGCACTGAGCCTTGGCCAAGAGGCCGAAAAGCGATTTCGCGCAACTTTCCGAACGACTCGGTTACGCCTTCAAGAACGAGGTCTTGCTGAAGGTCGCGCTCATCCATTCGAGCGCCCGCACCGGCACCAAGGCCGGCGAGGATAACGAGCTTCTGGAATTTCTCGGCGACCGCGTATTGGGGCTCGCCGTGGCCGAGCTCCTGATCGGCCGCTTCCCCGATGCGCATGAGGGCGAGCTTGCCCGCTGGTACAATCACCTCGTGCGCGCAGAGACCTGCGCCGTGATTGCGCAAGATTGGGATCTCGGCCGCTACTTGATGATGAGCGGCGGCGAGGCCGACAGTGGCGGCCGCTACAAGAAGACCATCCTCGCCAATGCCTGCGAGGCGGTGCTCGGGGCCATCTTCACCGATCACGGCTACGAGGCGGCGCGCGATGTCGTGCATCGCTTCTGGGAGCGCCTGTTGGGCGAGCTGGAGATCGCGGCGCCAGACGCCAAATCCGTGCTGCAGGAATGGGCGCAAGGTCGGAAGCTTGCTCTGCCGCGTTACCTCGAAATCGCCCGCGAGGGTCCCGACCACGCCCCGCGTTTCACCTCCGAGGTGCAGATCGAAGGTATCGAGCCGGAGCGCGGGCAGGGGGCGAACAAGCGCGCCGCCGAGCAGGCTGCGGCCTGCCGCATGTTGCTGCGCGAAGGTGTATGGACGGAAACCGACAATGCCTGATCAGAAGGCACAATCGGACACACGCTGCGGCTTTGTCGCCTTGATCGGCGCGCCCAATAGCGGCAAGTCCACGCTCACCAATGCCCTTGTTGGCACAAAAGTCACCATCGTCACCCACAAGGCACAAACCACGCGCGGGCCGGTCCGCGGCATTATGCTCGACGGGCAAAGTCAGGTGATCCTGGTCGACACGCCGGGAATCTTTCAGCCGAAGCGGCGTCTCGACCGCGCCATGTTCGCAACCGCGTGGGAGCGGGCCGGCGACGCCGACATCGTGGCGCTGGTAATCGACGCGAAGCGCGGGATCGACGATGGCCTCGCCTCTATTCTTTCGCGCCTGCCCGAGGTCAAACGTCCCAAGATCGCCGTGCTCAACAAGATCGATATTGTCGCCAAGCCGGACCTGCTGCGTCTTGTGTCGGAACTCTCCGCAGGCAAGCATTTCGACCAGGTGTTCATGATCTCGGCGCTGACCGGCGATGGCGTCGCCGATCTCAAGACTTATCTTGCGCAAGCCGTGCCGCCCGGGCCTTGGCTCTATCCCGAGGATCAGCTTACCGACGCTTCGCTTCGTCAGACGGCGGCGGAGATCACGCGCGAAAAGCTGTTCATGAGGCTGCACGACGAGCTTCCTTACAGCCTGACCGTCGAGACCACGCAATGGAAGGAGTTGAGTGACGGCAGCATCCGCGTCGAGCAGACCATCTATGTCCAGCGCGACAGCCAGAAGAAGATCGTGATCGGTGCTCATGGCGAGACCATCAAGCGCATCTCCATGGAGGCGCGAGAGGACATCGCAGGCGTCGCCGGCGTACCGGTGCATCTCTTTCTTTTCGTCAAAGTCCGCGAGCGCTGGGGCGAGGATCCCGAGCGTTACCGCGAGATGGGGCTCGACTACCCCAACGAATGAGGGGTAAGCCGGAGCATGGATTTCACCGACGAAGGCATTTTGATTTCGGCGCGCCCCCTCGGCGAGACGAACGCGATTGCCGAATTTCTGACGCGAGATCATGGACGCCATCTAGGACTTGTGCGGGGAGGGCGCTCGCGCCGCTTGCGGCCGCTGCTGCAGCCGGGGAACGTCCTGTCGCTGACCTGGCGTGCCAGGCTCGAAGATCATCTCGGCGCCTTTAATGTCGAAATGATTGATCCTTGTGCCGCCCGCGCGCTCGACGACCAAGCCGCCCTTGCCGCGATCAGTTCCATGGCGAGCCTCTCTAAACTCTTGCCAGAGCGCGATGCGCACACCGAGCTTTATGGCCGTGCGCTCGGCGTGCTGGCGGCGTTGGGCGATGCGGCGAGGTGGCCGGCGCTGCTCGTGCATTGGGAACTGCTGCTGTTGCAAGATCTCGGTTTCGGCCTCGATCTGTCCGAATGCGCGGCAACCGGCAGTGATGCCGATCTCATCTATGTCAGTCCGCGCTCGGGCCGCGCCGTTTCGCGCGTGGCAGGCGAGCCCTACGGCACCAAGCTTCTGGTGCTACCGCGCTTCCTGCTCGACGATAATGCGCCAACCGAGCCCGCCGACATCCTCGCAGGCTTCGCGCTGACCGGTTATTTCCTCGAACGTTACGTGCTTCTGCCGCACGATCTCACCATGCCGCAATCGAGAGAGCGGCTGATCGGTCTTCTAGCCCGACCAGCAAAGTCAGCGCGCCTAGCATGAATAGAAATCTGCTCACGCTGATGCTCGGCGTCGCCAGCGCCCTGCAGGTGCCTTCCAGTGCGGTGGCGCAACAATTCGTCGTGCCGGCGAGCGCCAAAGCAGAGATCATCGACGCAACCAATGCGTACCGAAAAACCAAGGGCCTCCCGCCTCTGCGCGAGAGTGAAAGCGCAAGCCGCGTTGCGGAAGCCTATGCGCACTATTTGGCTGAGGCCAACAAGACCGGCCACGGCGCGGATGGCCGAGACCCGGTGCAGCGGCTCCACGCGGCAAACGTCAAATTCTGCAAATTCCGGGGCGAGAATTGGCACGAGTCCTGGACGAGGCGCGGCAAGGCCTCTCCCGACACGGCGATGGTCTCAGCCATGCGCTTCTGGAAGAAATCTCCAGGCCACGAGCGAGCGCTGCGGTCGGCATCAACGGATATCGGTGTCGGCGTTGCTGGCTGGAAGCACGGCGATCAGTGGTACTACCACGAGATCCAGATCTTCATCGATAATGCCTGCCTGAAGGGCGGGGAGGCCGTCGCAAACGCCCCTCCCATCCCGGATCGCAATCCTGAGAGGACGCAGACGCCTTGAGCGGGCCTTGCCGATGCGATAAGCGCATACCCTATGGGAAAACGGGCAGCACCCCCTGATTCGCAAGGGCCGATCGAGCCAGTCAATCTGCGCGAGGCGCTGGAACAGCGCTATCTCGCCTACGCCCTCTCGACCATCATGCATCGCGCACTTCCCGACGTGCGCGATGGCCTGAAGCCCGTGCACCGGCGCATCCTTTATGCCATGCAGCAGCTCAGGCTCGCCCCTCAAGGTGAGTTCCGCAAGAGCGCCAAGATCGTCGGCGACACGATGGGCAATTTCCATCCCCACGGCAATCAGGCGATCTACGATGCGCTGGCGCGTCTCGCTCAGGACTTCTCCGTCCGCTACCCGCTCATCGACGGCCAAGGCAATTTCGGGAATATCGACGGCGATAATCCTGCCGCCGAACGCTACACCGAAGCGCGGCTGACGGAAGTTGCCGCGCGTCTGCTCGAGGGTATCGACGAGGACACCGTCGATTTCCGCCCGAACTACGATGGCCGCGAGCAGGAGCCTTCGGTGCTTCCTGCCAATTTCCCCAATCTCCTCGCCAATGGCGCCTCTGGCATCGCGGTCGGCATGGCGACCAACATCCCGCCGCACAATGTCGGCGAACTGTGCGACGCAGCACTGCATCTGATCAAATTCCCCAACGCCACGGGCGCGAAGCTCATGGAGTTCGTGCCTGGTCCTGATCTCCCGACCGGGGGCGTTATCGTCGAGGCCCCTGGGTCGATCTTGGAGGCTTACAAGACCGGACGCGGCAGCTTCCGTTTACGCGCGCGTTGGAGCGTCGAGGATACCGGACGCGGCACCTATCAGAACATCGTCACCGAAATTCCGTACCAGATCCCGAAAGCGCGGCTCGTCGCTCGCATCGCCGAGCTTCTGTTGCAGAAGAAGCTGCCGCTCCTCGCTGACGTTCGCGACGAATCCGCAGAGGATGTCCGCCTCGTGCTCGAGCCCCGCAGCCGCAGCATCGATCCCATTCTTCTGATGGAGTCGTTGTTCAAGCTCACCGAGCTCGAGACCAGAGTGCAGCTCAACATGAACGTGTTGAGCCGTGGCCTCGTGCCGAATGTCGTGAGTTTGCGTCAGGCTCTGCGCGAATGGCTCGATCACCGCAAAATCGTGCTGGTCCGCCGCTCGAAATTTCGCCTCGCCAAGATCGACCATCGCCTCGAAGTGCTCGACGGCTATCTGATCGTCTATCTCAACATCGACAAAGTGATCAAAATTATCCGCGAGAAGGAGGAGCCGAAGCCGGCCCTGATGAAGGCCTTCGGGCTCATTGACGTGCAAGCCGAAGCCATCCTCAATATGCGGCTCCGCTCGTTGCGGAAGCTGGAAGAGATGGAAATCAGACGCGAGCACGATAGCCTGACCAAGGAGCGGAAAGAGCTAAAGGCGTTGCTTGCCTCAGCGGACAAGCAATGGAAGCGGATCGGCGACGAGATCAAATCGATCAAGGACGAATTCGGACAGAAGACCACGCTTGGCCGCCGCCGCACCACCTTCGGCGAGGCGCCCGAAGGGGCTGAAGCCGAGCTCGCCGAGGCCATGATCGAGAAGGAGCCGGTGACCGTCGTGCTCAGCGACAAGGGCTGGCTCAGAGCGATCAAGGGCCATCAAGCCGAACTCGGCAGTCTTGCCTTCAAGGAAGGTGACAGGCTGAAGCGCGCCGTGTATGCGCAGACCACCGACACGCTGCTGCTGTTCGCCACGAATGGCCGCTTCTATTCGCTGTCTGCGGACAAGCTTCCCGGCGGCAGGGGGCATGGCGAGCCTTTCCGCCTCATGGTCGACATCGAGGAAAACACCGACGCTGTCGAATTGATGGTGCACGAGCCTGGCCGCAAGCTTCTTGTGGCTTCAAGCAGCGGCCACGGCTTCATCGTGCCTGAGGACGAGGTCGTCGCCATGACGCGCAAAGGCAAGCAGGTGCTGAATGTCGGTGCCGGAGACGAAGCGATTGTCGTCGCACCGGTCGATGGCGATAGCATCGCGGTAATCGGCGACAACAGAAAGCTGTTGCTGTTCCCGCTGAGTGAGCTGCCCGAGATGACCCGCGGCAAGGGTGTGCGCCTGCAACGTTACAAGGACGGCGGCCTTGCCGATGCCAAGACCTTCAAAAAGAAGGAAGGGCTCTCCTATATCGATTCCGCCGCCCGCAGCTTCGTTCTGACCGACCTTCGCGATTGGTGGGGTCAACGCGCCCAGGCCGGCAGGCTGCCGCCCAAGGGGTTCCCCAAATCGGGATCCTTCGGCGCCAAGTTCTGAGCTTACTTGTCTGTATGTTCGGAGGGGGTCCGCACCCAGCCCTTCGAGGTGAGCTGCTCCTGCGGCTGGAAGCGGTTCTTGTAGCGCATCTTCCGCGATCCCTCGATCCAATAGCCGAGATAGACGTAAGGGATGCCGTGCTTCCGGGCGTATTCGACCTGCTCGAGGATCATATAGGTGCCGAGACTGCGCGCGGGCACGTCCGGATTGTAGAAGCTGTACACCATCGAGATGCCGTCGCTGAGCCGGTCGCTGAGCGAGACCGCCATCAGCGGCGCCTCTCCATTCTGATTCGGCTTGAGGCGATATTCGGTGACGCAGGTCTCGACCACGCTGTCCTCGACCATCAGCGAGTAATCGAGCACGCTCATCTCCGCCATGCCGCCGTCGCCATGGCGCGCATCGATATAGCAGCGGAACAGCGAATATTGCTCGGAGCTCGGCGAGGGGCGCGTCCGTGTCGCCACAAGATCATAGTTGGCGCGGGCGATTCGTTTTAGCGAGCGCTTCGGCTCGAACTCGCCCACCACGATCCTGACCGGCACACAAGCCGAGCAGGCATCGCAATAGGGCATATAGGCGATGTTCTGGCTGCGGCGGAAGCCGCCTTTCAGCAAGTTGTCGATCAGGAAATTCGACTTGTCCTTGGTGAGGTGGGTGAACAGCTTCCGTTCGAGCTTGCCTGGAATGTAGGGGCAGGGCTGCGGGGCGGTAATATAGAATTCCGGAAAATTGCTCTTATGCTCGCTCATGCCTTTGCCCGGAATCGATCCCGCTTGCCCAAGAAGCCTATTGGATCAGAGCAAGCCTGCAAAAATCAAGCGCCAAGTCGTAGCGGCAGGCTGAGAGCCCACATTAAACGCGGTTGATCACAACCACGCCGGCCAAAATGTCGTGCAGGCAGCGTTTCCGCGAATCGAACAGGGGCCAGAGCAGGATGGGGAAGAAGATGGTCAGCGACAGCCAGAAGAGCAGCGCATGGAAGGCCGCGACGATGGGCGTAACCTTGCCGCCGAACCACATTCGGACTTCGAGCCCCATGAGGCGCTGGCCGATGGTCGCGGAATTGGGACCGCCGATGGTAACTGCATTGTAGCCGAGCCCCACAATGGCGAAGATGGCGCCAAACAGGAGCCACGCCAGTCCGAGCGTCAGCACGCCGAGGACGAACACGGCAATTCCGGCCACCACCCAAAGCAGGCTGATGATCACGGCGTCCACCAAAAAGGCCATGAAGCGCTTACCGAGCACACCGTCGAATAGCCGTCGCTGGGCGACCGGATCGTAGGCGTGAGGCATGTCGGCATAGCCGGAACGCGGCGGAAGGGTCTGCTGTTGGCTCATCTTTCACTCTGTCGGTGATCAACTCTCACGGATGCAACACATGGTGCTTTTCTGATCGGATACAAGCGTCTTCGGATCCTGCGTCACAAGCCAAGGTTGCCGACATTCCTCGTTGGCGTTAAGGATGGGGAGAGGATGCGTTTTGGGGCCGGCTGATGGGGGAGCCATCCATGTTCAGACAATTGTGTCTTGTCGCGTGCGCGCTCATCGTGCTCGCCGCGATGCCTGTTCGCGCGCTCGCTTGCGAAGGTAACGAAGGTAGCGAGGTCATTTTCGAGGACAAGTTTACCGACGACGCCGGCGGTTGGGCGCTCAACAATGCCGTCGAGGTCAAAGACGGGAGCTTCGCGCTGAAACTTGCGCCCGACGACCTCGAAACCAACCTCAATGTGACGTTCACGGTCGAGAACGCCGATATTTGTTCCGAAGTGGTCTGGCCCGAGGGCGATCCGGTCACGCTCGGCGCCGGCCTTCTGTTCTGGGGCTTGGACAACAAGAACTATTTCCAATTCGGGATTCTCGACAGTGGCAAATATTGGATCGCGCGGAAACTGGACGGCAAATGGCAGACCATCGTCGAGAACATCGATTCCTCGGCGATCAATACCGCCCCGGGCGGCACCAATACGCTTCGCGTCAAAGCGAGCGGTAACACCGCGTCATTCTATATCAACGGCACCAAGGTCAGAGATCTTCGCGGCCAGCCGCCCAAGTCCGGATGGCGCTTTGGGCTTTCCGGCGACAATTTCGACAAGGAAAAAGAGACTCGGCTGGTCTTCAAGAGCGTCAAGGTGACGAATTAGGCCTGACTAGTCCTTCAGCGCCCGCGCCGTCTCGAGAGCGAAATAGGTGAGGATGGCGTCGGCTCCGGCGCGCTTGCACGCGATCAAGCTCTCGATGGTCAATCGTTCGCGATCGATCCAGCCTCGCTCCGCCGCTGCCATGATCATCGAATATTCGCCCGAGGTCTGGTAGACGAAAGTCGGCACGCCGAACGCGTCTTTCACTTTGCGCACGATGTCGAGATAAGCGAGCCCCGGCTTCACCATCACCATGTCGGCGCCCTCTGCGATATCGAGCGCGACTTCGCGCAACGCCTCGTCGGCATTGGCTGGATCCATCTGATAGGAGCGCTTGTCGCCTTTGAGCGTGGCGGAGCTGCCGACCGCATCGCGGAACGGCCCGTAGAAGGCGGACGCATATTTCGCGGCATAGCTCAGCAATTGCGTCTTGATGAAGCCATTGGTCTCGAGCGCCGCGCGGATCGCGCCGATCCTGCCATCCATCATGTCGGACGGCGCGAGAATATCCGAGCCGGCTTCTGCCTGGATCAGCGCTTGCGCAACCAGCACGTCGATAGTCCGGTCGTTGTCGATCTCGTCGCCGACCTTGAGCCCGTCATGTCCGTGGCTGGTATAGGGATCGAGCGCGACATCGGTGATGATGCCGATCTCGGGCACATCCGACTTGATGGCGCGCACGGCGCGGCAAACGAGATTGGCCGGGTTCAGGGCCTCGCTCGCCATCTCGTCCCGCAGCGAAGGATCGGTGTAGGGGAACAGCGCGATCGCCGGAATGCCGAGATTGGCGGCCTCGGCGGCAGCCTTCACTGCAAGATCGATCGACAGCCGCTCGATACCGGGCATCGCCGCAATGGAAGAACTGGACTTTCTTCCCTCGACGACGAAGATCGGCCAGATCAGGTCGTCGACCGTGAGCGTGGTCTCCCGCACTAGCCGGCGCGACCAATCCGTCTTGCGGTTTCGTCGCGGCCGCACGGCCGGAAAACCCTGGCTGAGCACGGCCGGTTCTTTCGCGGTAACGCGCTTGATCCGCTCTTTTCTGAGCGCAATGGTCTTGTCTTTGGTCGGGGCCATAGAGGTTCTATTCACGCTTCCGGTTGCGAGGGCAAACTATCACTCTGCCTGCCCATCTGCCAATTGCGTGATTGCCTCATGGTTGCCCGTTCATTGGCAGAAGGAAGAGTGACGCCTCTCCTTCATATCGAGATGAAAATGGGTCTTGTGCGCCGCGTCGGCGTCCGGGCCGAGTATCGTGCCGAAAGTCTTGCAGGCATCATCATGCACTTTGTGCACGAAGCTCGATGTTGGGTCGGGCTTGGGCTCTTCCGCCACCGGCGGTGGGGCAGGGTGCGGCTCGGCGGCTGGAGCCTTGGCCTTGGTCACCTCGCTCGAATTCGAGCCTGAGGGTTTCGACGTCGGGGACGTCGCAGCGGTCTCGTTTTTGGCGTCCTTCTCCGGTGGCTTCGGAGTGGGAAGCGGGGGAGACACGACCTTCGGCCAGGCCTCGGCGACCGTGATGCGCAAGCCGGACTCAAACACAAATTCCGAAACATCGAAGGCATTCGCGAGGGCGTGCTCGCTCAATAACCCGACCGCGGCGCCATTCCGGTTCCGGCAGGAATAGGAAGCGGCATCGTGGAGCGTAACCACCGGCGAACCGAACCTCGCTTCGGCTTCCGGCTGCACCGATTTCTCCAGCCAAGCGGCAAGTCCGCGCGCGACCGAGCATCTCACTGTCGCCGCCGGATCGATCGTGACTTTCGGATCGCTGCCGATCGATTTGAGCAGGATCGGTGCAGGCGCACCGCACAGGCCCTGCTTGATCGGTTCGAGCGGCTCGTATTCGAGCGTGAGGCCCTTTAGCGCGGTCTCGCACGCGGCCTTGGCCGCCGCGACCTCGTCCGTAGTCCAGGGCACGGTCGGCAGCTCTCCTGGCAGTGGTGGCTTTTCAACCTTGGGCTGGGGCACGCGCATCGGGTTCCGATCCGGCAGTGGTGGGGCCTCGTCGGCCCATGCGGGCGTGCAAAGTGCAAGTAAGACAAGGGCGAAAGCACATGCCGCAAGCGATCGAAACTTGTGGTTTTGGCCATGGGATGCTAGCTGCCCCAGGCCCCTGATTTCATGGATTTCCCCGGAGAAAGGGTTCGGCGTTTGAGCGACCACCTCGGCATCGTGTTCGAAGAGAAAGACCGCGCGGGCGTGATCACGCTCAACCGGCCCTCGCGGCTGAACGCGCTCACGCGTGAAATGTTCGATGCCTTGAGCGAGCATTACCGGAGCTGGGCCGCCAATCCGCATATCTATGGCGTTGTCATGCAATCGGCACATCCTACGGTCTTTTGCAGCGGCGGCGATCTCAAAGTGCTGAACGAATGGATTGCGCAAGGCGCCACCGACTCGATCCGGGACTTTTACCGCGCTGCCTATTCCCATGTCTGGGTGCTCGAGAAATTCATCCGGCCAAACGTGCCGCTGATTGACGGTCTGCTTCTCGGCGGCGGCATCGGTATCACGCTTTACGGCACCCATTGTATCGCCGGCGAGAATTTCCGCATGGCAATGCCGCAAGTCGGCATCGGCTTCCTGCCGGATATCGGCGGCACGTGTTTCCTGTCGCGGCTCCCGAACCGGATCGGAATCTATCTCGCCCTGACCGGGCGCGGCATGGGCCGCGCCGACGCGCATTGGTGCAGGCTCGTCAGTCATTGCATTCCGGCTACGCATTTCCCCGTCATCAAAGATGCCATTGCCGACAACCATCCCATCGATCGCTTGCTCGACGGATTGCACAAAGATCCCGGTGAAGGCGAACTGGCAAAACTGATCCCGACCATTGACCGCATCTTTGCCGCGGACTCTGTTGCCGGAATTCTCGAAGGCCTCGATGCCGAGCGCGGCGAGCAAATGGGATGGGCGCACGACATCGCAGCGGAGATGCGGAAGAAATCCCCGACCTCGCTAAAAGTTGCCTTCCGCCAGATGCAAATCGGCCGCTCGCTCGACCTTGCCGAGGCGTTGCGGCTCGAGTTTCGCCTCATGTCCAATTTGATTGCCAGCCCTGATTACCGAGAGGGCATTGCGGCGAGAATTGCGGGCAACGGCAGGCCGGCGGTTTGGACTCCGGCAAAATTGGATATGGTGAATGACGATCTAATAGAGTCTTGGTTCTCGTTACCAGTCTCTGAAGAGCTTAACCTTGAGGCAAACGTCGAAACCGTTGAATAGCCTCAAAGCTTCATTGAAATCACAAATACTTAAACATTGTATTTCATGCAATCTTAAGCGTTCCGCTTAAGCGTATCTTAGGTTGCCTTCGTTATATTGCCCTAAAAGATGGGGTAACACCACTAACGAGGGTAGGCGATGAATGTAGCTTTGGACATGACAGCCCGGACGGGCGTCGAGACGACGGATGATCTCAAGGGCCGTTATCTGGTTTCCTTGAAGCTCGTCGAGCGGTTGCACCGCTTGTTGCTGGACGTAATCAAGGACGAATTCGAGCGCCTGGGCCGCACTGACGTGAATAGCGTCCAGGCCCTGTTGCTCTACAATATCGGTGATGCCGAATTGACTGCCGGCGAGCTTACGAGCCGCGGTTATTATCTCGGCTCCAACGTCTCTTACAACCTGAAGAAGCTGGTCGATGCCGGTTATATCAATCACCAGCGTTCGACCACCGACCGCCGTTCGGTTCGTGTCAGGCTGACACCAAAGGGCCAGGATATTTGTAAGGTGGTGAGCGGGCTCTACGAGCGGCAGTTGAAGTCGCTGCAGCAGGTCGGCGGCGTCGGCATGGACGATCTCGAGGCGCTCAATAAGTCGCTGATCCGCCTGGAGCGATTCTGGACCGACCAGATCCGCTACCAGCTGTAAGAGGCTTTCCTCCTCAATTAAGCTCGCCCTGCAGGGAAGCCTTGCAGGGCGATTTGCTATGGGCCGCCCAACAGGTGGCACGCCAAAATTCGCCCGAATCTTGACCTAAAACCTTGAACTAGCGGGGTTACCGCAACAACTCTTGGGGATCGGGCAGCAGGGCGGTTGTTGGTGTTTTTTCCTCAATATCTGAACTCTTTCGTGTATGCTTGAGTTCACAAGGACGGGATGCGTCACGCCTCCGAATGAAGCTTAAGAATGCAGCGCCGGAAATCGGGTCGGGCGCATGCCGCAATGTGATGGGAGCGGCGCTAATGAAAATATCGCAACGCCTCACCGGCTTAAGCATGGCCTGCGCCGTCTTGGCGCTGGCTTTTGGCGCCCTGACCGTCGAGCCTGCAAGCGCGGGTTTTCTGAACAATATTTTCGGCGGCGGCAAGAATAACAACAATGGGATGGCGGCGCCCGATGAGCCGGACCAGCAATCGGCGCCGGGTCCATTTAACGGCGGCCTGTTTGGCGGCTCGCGACGCAATCCCGACCAACCTTACTCGCGCGCTTTCCATGGCGATGAGCTTCCGCCAGAAGAGGGGACCGAGGCGACCCGCGCCTGGATAACCAATCCCGAGCTCGGCGTGCCGACGCTATCCACCAACAACATCCAATCGACCAAGGCCGCGATTGCGCGCTATGAGCAGATCGTGGCGCAAGGCGGCTGGCCAATGTTGCCATCGGTCGCCATGAAGCCAGGCTCCACCGGCCAGCAGATCGAGTTGTTGCATCGCCGCCTCGAGATCAGCGGCGATCTCCTCGGCCAGAGCATCCCCAACGAATATGATGCCGCCGTCGTCGCCGCGGTGAAGAAATTCCAGGCGCGGCACGGATTACCGCCGACGGGAGTCATCGACAACAGGGTCACCCTTGAGGCGCTGAATATCCCGGCGACCGTCAGGCTCACTCAACTGAAAGCCAATCTGTCACGCCTACAGGCGCTCGCGCCGTCAGCCGCCAATGTCTATGTCGCGGTGAATATTCCGTCCGCTCAGGTTGAAGTTGTGAGCGGCGGCCAGGTCGTCTCTCGCCATGCCGCTGTCGTTGGCAAACCGGAGCGCCCGACGCCTGAGCTTTCCAGCAAAATCCAAGAGGTGAATTTCAATCCCTATTGGTATGTGCCCAAGAGCATCATCTACAAGGATCTGGTGCCGAAGGCGCAGGCGTTTGCCCGCAACGGCCAGAACATGCTGGCCGCCTATCACATGGAGGCGTTCGACGCCGCCGGCAATCCGGTGCCGTGGCAGGCGATCAACTGGTCGGACCCGGCAGTCTATAATTACAATTTCCGCCAGCTGCCCTGGGCCGAGAATTCTTTGGGCTTCATCAAGATCAACTTCCCCAACAAGGATGCGGTGTACATGCACGATACGCCGCTGAAGACTCTGTTCGGACGCAACGTTCGCTTTGAAAGTTCAGGCTGCGTGCGGGTGAACAATGTCGAGGCGCTCGCCGCGTGGATCTTGACCGGTACTGGCTGGGACTTGCAGCGCATCGCCCAAGTGAAGCAAAGCGGCGAGCAGATCGACGTCAAGCCGACCAAGCCGATCGCGGTCTATTTCACCTATATCAGCGCCTGGGCCACCCCCGACGGTACAGTCAATTTCCGCCCCGATATCTATAACCATGATGGCGGCGGGCCCGAGACGGCATCGGTCAACTGATCTCCTCAGGATGGCTAAATGAGCTGCCTGGCAGCCCCTGAGCGCAAGGCGCTGGGGTCTTGCTGGCGCATGGCCCCGACATGTGGTAATCGAGCCAAATGCTCAAATCTGGGGCAGGCTCATGAGGCCTCGCCGAGACGACCGAGCAGGGCCTTCTCTAGCTTGAGGAATTTCTAGCGATGACGATGAGTGATGCGAGGCGCGTTGCGGCGCAGGATTCTGGCTTTTTCACCAAGCCGCTTTCTGAGGCCGATCCCGAAATTTATGCCGCGATCGAGCAAGAACATGAGCGCCAGCAAGACGAGATCGAACTGATCGCCTCGGAGAACATCGTCTCCAAGGCCGTGCTCGACGCCGCCGGCACGCTTCTCACCAACAAATATGCCGAAGGCTATCCGGGAAAGCGCTATTACGGCGGCTGCCAATATGTGGACATCGTCGAGCAGCTTGCCATCGACCGCGCCAAGCGTCTGTTCAATTGCGCCTTCGCCAACGTACAGCCGCATTCCGGCAGCCAAGCCAACCAGTCTGTGATGCTCGCATTGGTCAAGCCGGGCGACACCGTCATGGGACTTGGACTTGCCTCTGGCGGCCATCTCACGCATGGCGCGCCGCCGAACCTTTCAGGCAAATGGTTCAACGCCGTGCAATATGGCGTGAAGCCCGACGATCATCGCATCGACTATGACGAGGTCGAGCGGCTCGCCAAGGAACACAAGCCTGCATTGATCATCACCGGCGGCTCGGCCTATCCGCGCCAGATTGACTTCGCGCGATTCCGCAAGATCGCCGACAGTGTCGGCGCGTATTTCTTGGTCGATATGGCGCATTTCGCCGGCCTTGTCGCGGCGGGGCTGCATCCGAGCCCGCTGCCGCACGCTCATGTCGTCACCACGACGACGCACAAGACGTTACGCGGTCCGCGGGCCGGCCTCGTGCTCTCCAATGACGAAGAGATCGGTAAGAAGATCAACTCGGCGGTGTTCCCAGGCCTGCAAGGCGGCCCGCTGATGCACATCATCGCGGCCAAGGCCGTTGCCTTCAGAGAAGCGCTGCAGCCGTCCTATAAGATCTACATCCAAAACGTCATCGACAACGCCAAGGCGCTCGGCGAGACGCTGGTGCAGGGTGGCCTCGCCCTCGTCTCCGGGGGCACCGACACCCATGTGATGCTGGTCGATCTGCGGCCGAAGAAGCTCACCGGCAAGGTCGCTGAAATCGCCTTGGGGCGCGCCAACATCACCTGCAACAAGAACGGCGTCCCCTTCGATCCCGAGAAGCCGATGATCACGTCCGGCATTCGCTTGGGCTCGCCTGCGGGCACCACGCGCGGCTTCGGCGTTGCCGAGTTTCAAGCGATCGGCAACATGATCATCGAAGTTCTCGATGGCGTCGCGGCCAAGGGTGAGGGTGGCGATGCTGCCGTCGAGGCCAAGGTGAAGCAGCGCGCGCTCGAACTTTGCCGGCGTTATCCCATCTACCCGTAATCGGGGGAGCGGTCGCCTATGCGGTGCCCCTATTGCGGCAGCACCAACACGCAAGTAAAGGACTCGCGCCCAAGCGAGGACCACACCACGATTCGACGAAGGCGTGTCTGCGCCGATTGCGGCGGGCGCTACACTACGTTCGAGCGTGTGCAGCTCCGCGAATTGACCGTGGTCAAACGCAGCGGACGCCGCATGCCGTTCGACCGCGACAAGCTGATGCGCTCGGTGCAGATCGCGCTGCGTAAACGTCCCGTTGACCCCGAGCGGATCGAACGCATGGTGAGCGGCATCGTCCGCCGACTCGAAAATATGGGCGAGAACGATATCAAATCGGAAACCATCGGGCGGCTAGTCATGGAAGCCCTGAAAGCGCTCGATGATGTGGCCTATGTCCGTTTTGCGTCGGTCTATAAGAACTTCCGAGAAGCCAAGGATTTCGAGGCCCTGCTCGGCGAACTCGCGGGCGGAGATACGACCGAGGACGCCGAGGCCTCAATTGAGGACTGATCTCAGCGCGCGGACGCAAGCATGAGCGCGTCTGATCTCCATCATATGGCGCAAGCGTTGATGCTGGCGCGGCGCGGCCTCGGCCAGACCTGGCCTAATCCATCCGTGGGCACCGTGATTGCGAACACTAGCGGCGACATTCTCGGCCGAGGTCAGACGGCGCCAGGGGGACGTCCCCATGCCGAAGCCGTTGCATTGGAGCAGGCTGGCAAGCGCACCAAGGGCGCCACGCTCTACGTCACGCTCGAACCTTGCGCTCATGTCGGCCGCGGCGCTCCGTGTGCCGACGCGATCGCAAACGCAAAGCCTGCGCGGGTCGTCGCCGCCATGCGCGATCCCGACCCACGCACCTCAGGCGATGGCTTCGCCCGGCTCCGTGACGCAGGCATCGAAGTGATCGAAGGCGTGCTCGAAGACGAAGCTTTGGCCATCAATCTTGGCCACGTGCTTCGCGTCACTGAAGGGCGGCCAGCGGTGACCTTGAAGCTTGCGCTCGGCAGCGATGGGCTCGTGCCGCGGGGACAAGCCGGCGCGCCGACTTGGGTGACAGGCGAGAGCGCCCGCGCGCATGCTCATCTGCTACGCGCTCGCGCAGATGCGATCCTGGTGGGGCGCGGAACCATCGTCGCCGACAATCCGAGCCTGACCTGCCGGCTGCCTGGCATGGAGTGCCGCTCACCGGTGCGCGTGGTGCTGGACCGGCGCTTGCGCACGCCGCTCGACGCTCGCCTGTTCGAAGATGAGATGGTGCCGGTCTGGTTCATCTGCGCAAGCGACGAAGAGCTGCCAAACGCAGAAGAGTTTCAGGAGCGCGGCGCGGAAGTCATTTCGGTCGATATCGACGCGGATGGCCTGCCATTGATCAAAGATGCCCTGGAGCAGCTGGCGATGCGGGGCATCACGCGGCTCTTGGTCGAGGGCGGCCCATCGGTGGCGCGGGTGTTTCTTGCCGCCGATCTGGTCGACGAGGCGATCATCTATCAGGGCGCGAAACCGGCGGGCATTGACGGCCTTTTGCCCTTTGTCAGCGAAGGTCTTGATCGCTTGAGCGAAGGCGGTCATTTCACTCTGGTAGAATCCCGGCAATTCGGCCCGGATCGAATGACCAAATGGCGGCGGAAGCGAGCATGTTCACCGGCATCGTCAGCGAAATAGGAACGCTTGTCGCCCATGACGGGGCGCGGCTTTCCATCGCCTGCTCTTATGAGCCCTCGAGCCTGGTGCCGGGAGCCTCGATGGCCTGTGATGGCTGTTGCCTTACCATAGTGGACGCGAAAGCCGGGAAAAGCGGTGCCGTGTTTGAGGTCGATGTCTCCAACGAGACCGTCTCGCGCACCGCGCTCGGCAGCTGGCAGGTGGGGCGCCGCATCAATCTGGAACGTCCGCTCTCGCTCGGGGACGAGCTCGGCGGACATCTCGTCACAGGACACATTGACGGGCTCGCCAAGATTACCGGGCGGGCGCAGGATGGCGACAGCGCCCGGTTTACGCTGGAAAGCCCGGCGAGCCTCGCCAGATTTATCGCGGCAAAGGGCGCGATCGCGCTCGACGGCGTGTCGCTCACGATTAACGAGGTGGACGGTAACAGTTTCGGCGTAAATGTTATTCCTTACACCTTGGCCCACACCACATGGCGAGACCGCAAGGTGGGCGATCTGGTAAACCTTGAGGTAGATATGCTGGCGCGCTACGTCGAGCGCCTTGCAGCAATGAAAGCGAACGAGCCGTGAGTCTACCGAACCGGGCCCATCACATTCAGGCGCTCTCCTCTATCGAGGAAGTGGTCGAGGACGCGCGAAACGGCCGCATGTTCATTTTGGTCGATGCCGAGGAGCGCGAGAACGAGGGCGACCTGGTCATCCCGGCGCAAATGGCCACCCCCGACGCCATCAATTTCATGGCCAAGCACGGCCGGGGGCTCGTCTGTCTCGCGCTGACGCCCGATCGCGCCAAGCAGCTCCATCTCGAATTGATGTCGCGTTCCAACCGCTCGCGCCACAGCTCCGCCTTCACCGTTTCCATCGAGGCGCGGGAAGGGGTCTCGACCGGCATCTCGGCGCATGACCGCGCCCACACCATCTCCGTTGCCATCGATCCGACCAAGGATTATCGCGACATCACCACCCCGGGCCACGTGTTTCCGTTGGTCGCCAAGGATGGTGGCGTGCTCGTGCGCGCTGGTCACACCGAAGCTGCCGTCGATCTCGCGCGCCTCGCTGGGCTTTATCCGGCCGGTGTCATCTGCGAGATCATGAATGACGATGGCACCATGGCGCGGCTTCCGGATCTGGTCGCCTTTGCACAGCGCCATGGGCTAAAGATCGCGACCATCGCCGATCTTATCGCCTACCGGCTTCGCTACGATCATCTGGTGAAGACCGTGGCCGAGACCGCAATCCAGAGTCCGTTTGGCGGCGACTTCAAGGTCAAAGTCTATGCCACCACGGTCGATCCTTCGGAGCATGTGGCGCTGGTGAAGGGCGATGTCTCGAGCGGCGGACCGGTCCTTGTCAGGGTTCATGCCATGAACACGATCGACGATGTATTCGGCACCAGTCCGCGTCGCGAGACCCTCATCCATAAAGCGATGGAGATTATCGGCAAGGAGGGCCGCGGCGTGATCGTTCTGATCCGGGAGTCGCGCCCCGACGCTATCTCGTCTCGGCTCGCCCGCGACCAGGGAACGCCGGAGGCCGGCCAGCAGCGCCTGATCGAATATGGCATCGGAGCGCAGATCCTGCTCGATCTCGGCGTGCATGAGATGGTGCTGTTGAGCAATTCGCCGGCGCGCAAGATCGTGGGCCTCGAAGGCTATGGCTTGAGCGTCGTCGGACACCGGACCATGGAGTAGGGGACCATGAGCCGCAAAGGTCCACGCTCGGTCCTGATCATTGAGGCGCGTTTCTACGAGGATATCTCGGACGAGCTCGCTCGCGGCGCCATCAACACGCTGGAAGCAAGCAATGTAAGTTTCGAGCTGCTTTCGGTTCCTGGCGCGCTAGAAATTCCGCTTGCGCTCAGCCTCGCACTAGCCAATGGCTTCGTCGGTAAAGCGGGTCGGCATCGCGGCTGTGTCGCTCTTGGCTGCGTCATTCGCGGCGAGACCACCCATTACGAGATTGTGGCCAGGGAATCCGCGGCAGGCCTGCATCAACTCGCCGTCGAGCACGCCGTCCCCATCGGCAACGGCATTCTCACTTGCGACAGTCGCGAGCAGGCCTGGGCGCGCGCCAGCGTCGAGGGCCGCAACAAGGGTGCGCATGCAGCGGAAGCCTGCCTCTCTCTGATGGATCTCGAGCGGCATTTTTCCAGCGCGAGCCGGCGTTGAACGCGCCATGAAGGAGCTCGCCAAACGAGCCAACCGCGCTTTGTCGCGAAGCGCGGCGCGCCTCGCCGCCGTGCAGGCGCTCTACCAGATGGACATGACCGGCATCGACCTCAACGAAGTGATCCAGGAGTTTCAATCCCATCGCCTCGGCAAGGATATCGAAGGCTCGGAGCTCTGTGAGGCGGAAGCAGAGTTCTTCCGCGACCTCGTTCAAGGCGTGGTGCGCGAGCAGCGCCGCATTGATCCTTTGGTCGACCAGCATCTCGCCGAAGGCTGGCGGCTCAATCGCGTGGATTCGATCCTTCGCGCCATTCTTCGCGCCGGCGCTTACGAAGTGCTGATGCGCCCTGACGTTCCCTCCCGTGTCGTCATCACCGAATATCTCGATCTCGCTCATGCGTTTTTTGAGGGCGAGGAGCCGAAAGTTGTGAATGGTATCCTCGACAAGCTCGCGCGCGAGGAACGTCCGCAAGAATTCGCGGGTAAAGGCTAGAGACCATGGCTAAGGATAAGAAGCGGGAAGGAGGGCTCGACGAGTTCTCCCTGATCGCGCGCTATTTCGCGCCACTGGCAACCCAGCCCGAAGCTCTCGGTCTTCGTGACGATGCCGCCGTCATCGCGCTCCCCGCGGGGCAGGAGCTCGTCGTCAGTTGCGATACCATCGTCCAGGGTGTGCATTTCCTGAAGGACGATCCTCCGGAAACCATAGCTTATAAAGCGCTCGCCGTGAACCTGTCCGACCTCGCCGCCAAAGGCGCTCGTCCCTACGCTTATCTGTTGGCGCTGACGCTACCCAACGAACCCCCTGCGCCATGGCTCGAGAGTTTCACCTCCGGCCTTCGTGCGCTCCAAGAAGAGGCCGGGATCATGTTGGTTGGCGGCGACACGACCCGCACCCCAGGTCCATTAAGTCTTACCATCACTGTGCTTGGGCTCGTGCCGCAGGGCACGTCCGTGCCAAGGAGGGGCGCGAACGCGAGCGACCGTCTCTATGTGACCGGAACGATTGGCGATTCCTACCTCGGACTTCGCCTGCTGCAACAACCGGACCTCGCTAACGCCTGGGCGCTGAGTAAGGACGATGTCGCCTTCCTCGTCCGCCGCTATCGGAAGCCGGAGCCGCGCAGCGCGCTCACGACCGTCATCAGGAATTGCGCCGAAAGCGCCATTGATGTCTCAGACGGGCTGGTCGGAGATATCGAAAAGCTCTGCCACGTGTCGCATGTGAATGCTGAGATCGAGCTGGACCTTGTTCCGCTCTCTGCGCCTGGGCGAAAAGCGGTCTCGAAAGGCCGGGATATCCTCGAAGCCATGATCGTGGCCGGCGACGATTACGAGATCGCAGCAGCAGTTCCGGCGTCTCGTAGCGCCAAGTTCGAAGCTGAGGCAGCGAAGGCCGGCGTCGACGCTTCCGCCATCGGCGTGATCAAGTCCGGGGAGGGGGAAGTGACCGTTTTGGACCGCGACGGTCGATCCATTACGCTTGCTCGCAAGGGTTTCTCGCATTTTTGAGCCCTAAAACCGGGCCAATGCGGCAAATGTTTCATAAGTCTCGCCAATCAGTTGCGCACTAGCCCTAACTTTGGCATTTTCCGCGCGAAGTCGAGGCTAGGGGCGGGGCCGCGTTACGGGAGTAAATCTCCCGGCGCCCATCCATCCATTTCCGATCATTCTCAACCGAACGCACGGGGTCTTATCCGTCATGACTACAGTTCTTTATTTGATCATTGCCTGCGGGGCGCTTTCGATCGTTTACGGCGTTCTGACCGCGCGTCAGGTACTTGAGGCCAGTCCCGGCTCCAAGAAGATGCAAGAGATCGCCGCCGCCATCCAAGAAGGCGCGCAAGCCTATCTCGCCCGTCAATACACCACGGTCGCGGCAGTCGGTGCCGTGATCTTCGTGATCGGCCTGTTCCTACTCGGACTTCCGCAAGCGATCGGCTTCGCCATCGGCGCGATCCTCTCAGGGGCTGCCGGCTATATCGGCATGAACGTCTCGGTCCGTGCCAATGTGCGCACGGCGCAAGCCTCGACCAAGAGCCTCGCCGCAGGCCTAAGCCTCGCCTTCCGCGCCGGCGCCATCACCGGCCTCCTCGTTGCCGGTCTCGCGCTGCTCGGCGTCTCCGTCTATTTCTTCGTCCTCACTCATGTTTTGGGGCACGATCCGGCATCGCGCGAAGTCATCGACGCGCTGGTGTCGCTCGGCTTCGGCGCATCGCTGATTTCCATCTTCGCCCGCCTCGGCGGCGGCATCTTCACCAAGGGTGCCGATGTCGGCGGCGATCTCGTCGGCAAGGTCGAGGCCGGCATCCCCGAGGACGACCCACGTAACCCCGCCACCATCGCCGACAACGTTGGCGACAATGTCGGCGACTGCGCCGGCATGGCGGCAGATTTGTTCGAGACCTATGCCGTTACCATCGTCGCCACCATGGTGCTCGCCTCGATCTATTTCGCCGGCAGCGACAAAGTCCTGGCGATGATGCTCTACCCGCTCGCCATTGGCGGTATGTGCGTCATCACCTCGATCATAGGCACGTTCTTCGTGCGGCTCGGCGCCAACAAGTCGATCATGGGCGCCCTTTATAAGGGCGTGATTGCCACCGGCGTTCTCTCGTTGATCGGGCTGTGGCCGCTGACTTCCTGGCTCGTCGGTATGGACAACGTCATGACCGTGGGCTCAGTGAGCTTCACCGGCAAAGCTTTGTTCCTCTGCGGCGTCGTAGGCCTGGCCATCACTGCGCTGATCGTCGTCATCACCGAGTACTATACCGGCACCAATTACCGTCCGGTTCATTCGATCGCGAAAGCTTCCGTCACTGGCCACGGCACTAACGTGATTCAGGGCCTTGCTGTCTCGCTCGAATCCACAGCACTGCCTGCGCTCGTGATCATTGCGGGCATTCTCGTGACCTATGGGCTGGCCGGCCTGTTCGGCATCGCCATCGCGGTGACCACGATGCTTGCGCTCGCAGGTCTGATCGTGGCGCTCGATGCCTTCGGTCCAGTCACCGACAACGCAGGCGGCATCGCCGAGATGGCGGGCATGCCCAAGAGTGTCCGCAAGACCACCGACGCGCTCGATGCCGTGGGCAACACCACCAAGGCGGTGACCAAGGGCTATGCCATCGGCTCGGCCGGCTTGGGTGCGCTCGTGCTGTTCGCCGCCTATACCGAAGACCTGAAATATTTCGCCGCCAATGCCGACAAGTTTCCTTATTTCAAGGACGTCGCTCCGAGCTTCAGCCTCTCCGATCCCTACGTAGTGGTCGGCCTCTTCCTTGGCGGATTGCTCCCATATCTGTTCGGCGGCATCGCCATGACGGCCGTGGGACGTGCGGCAAGTTCGATCGTTGAAGAGGTGCGCCGCCAGTTCAAGGAGAAGCCCGGCATCATGAAGGGCACGGCACGGCCTGATTATGGTCGCGCCGTCGATATCCTGACCCGCGCGGCGATCAAGGAGATGATCGTTCCGTCATTGCTGCCGGTATTGAGCCCGATTGTGCTCTATTTCGTCATCTATGCCATCGCCGGCAAGAGCGCGGCGTTTTCCGCGCTTGGCGCCATGCTGCTCGGCGTGATCGTCACCGGCCTCTTCGTCGCCATCTCGATGACGGCAGGAGGCGGCGCTTGGGACAATGCCAAGAAATACATCGAGGACGGACATTACGGCGGCAAAGGCTCGGAGGCGCATAAGGCCGCCGTGACCGGGGACACCGTCGGTGACCCCTATAAGGACACCGCCGGCCCTGCCGTAAACCCGATGATCAAGATTACGAATATTGTCGCGCTGCTATTGCTAGCGGTGCTCGCGCACTAAACTACGTCAGAGACCAGGCCCGGGCACACCGCTCTGGGTCTGGTCTTTGAACAGCTTACGCTGAGAGACGTTACCCATGATCTGCTCGACCAAACCCATGTCCTTGCCGCGTGCAGGCGTCTCGTCCTTGGCGTAATTGACCACGATGCCATCCTTCATGCCGTAATGCGCAACTTGCTGTACGGAAGCCTTCTGGTCGAAATAGACCGCGACCACCTGGCGATCGATCTCCCAAGGCTTGAAGAACGCGTAAGTCTTCTGCGTCGTCGAAATGTAGTAGAAGGCGTCGCCGCCGATCGTGCTCGTCGTATCCGGCGAGCCGAACGCCTGCTGCACCTGCTCTTTCGTCATGCCGGCATGAACCTGCTGCATGTCCACATCCATAAAGACGTGGCCGTGATGATCGATTTGCGCGCCACAGCCGCCGAGCGGCGCAAGCAGAATGAGGCCCGCGAGGCCAAACAGCCTCGAGGCGCTCACTCGCCAATTCGCCGGCTTAGTCCCCGTCAAGATTATGTCCCCGCTAACGTCTGAATGCGCGACCTGGTCAGAGGGTAGAGCAAATGGGCTCCCCGTTGAACCCTCGACACGAGCCAAATTCCCCCGATTTGGGTGACCCGAAACCTGCCAATTTCTATGGCGCGATTATGGCCTTGGCACGGCTTTGGGCCTTTGTGGCCGGGGACTCGCATCCTATCTAAGGGCGATGAAGACCAAGGACATGGAAGTCATTCCCGGGATTTCTCCCCATACGCTCCGGATCGACGAGATCCGGGAGGGCGACGAGGGGTCTATCGAGGCAGCCGCACCGGAGCGCGCGGCCGTCGCCGAGCTCCTTGATCTGAGCGACCTGAGCAGGCTTGCCTTGACCTACAGCCTGCATCGCCTCGGCCAGGGACGCCTCGGTTTGAAGGGGCGCCTCACCGCGAAGCTCACTCAGACTTGCGTGGTTTCGCTCGAGCCGCTGCCCCAAGAGCTTGATGTTCCGGTGGAGGTCGCGTTTTGGCCGCCCTCGCAAATCCGCGACATGGAGAAAGCCGCCGCCGAGGACCCTGTCAGCCAAGGCATTCTCGATTGGCCGGAGTCGATTATCGACGGCAAGATCGATCTCGGGCCGGTGCTTTACGAAGGTCTGGCCACGGCCCTGGAGCCTTATCCTCGCGCGAAAGGCGTTGAGTTCGCCTGGATCGATCCGGCAAGCGCCGGCGAGGAAGCTCCCGCCATCGGACCATTTGCCGCGCTGAAGCAACTAAAGCAGCCCTAGAGCTTTTGGACTTGAGCCAAAATTGCCAAGGGAAGCTTGGCCTTGCGCCAGAATGCGGTTGTCTTGGACGCCAATTTCCGTCTATTCGGAGGGGCCCTTGTAAGGGCTCAAGCGGCGTTGCCGCCGGGTTAAACTCTTCCGGAATGGTTTGTGGGGGAACATGGGTGCGCCAGTGACCATAGCGCTCGACGCCATGGGCGGCGACCACGGCCCGAGTGTCGTGGTGCCGGGAGCCGCGATCACGCTCGAGCGGCACCCTGATGCGCGCTTCCTGTTCGTCGGTGACCGCGCCCAGATCGATCCTGAATTGAACAATTATCCGGCACTCGCCGCCAAATCGACAGTTGTTCACACCGAAGTCGCCATCGCCATGGATGCCAAGCCCAGTCAAGCGTTACGCAAAGGCCGCTACCATTCGAGCATGTGGCTCAGCCTCGAGGCCGTGCGCGACGGCCATGCCGGCGCTGCCGTCTCCGCCGGCAATACCGGCGCGCTGATGGTCATGGCGAAATTCTGCCTGAAGACCATGGCCGGCGTCGACCGTCCCGCCATCGCCGCCATTTGGCCCACCGTGGAGAGCGAATGCATCGTGCTCGATGTTGGCGCTAATGTCGGCGCGGACTCGCGCCAGCTCGTGGAATTCGCATTGATGGGCGCCGCACTGGCGCGTGCCTTGTTCGGTTTCGAACGCCCCTCGGTCGGTCTGCTGAATATCGGGGTTGAGGAGGTCAAGGGCCTCGATAACATCAAGCAGGCCGCCTCGATCTTGAGGGAAGCGCAGCTACCCATCAATTTTCGCGGCTTCGTCGAGGGCGACGATATCGGCCACGATGCGGCCGATGTCATTGTGACCGACGGCTACACCGGCAACATAGCCTTGAAGACCGCGGAGGGAACCGCCAAGCAAATTGGCGAGTATCTGCGTGCCGCCATGAAGCGATCGCGGCTCGCGCGCGCAGGCGCGATTCTGGCGCAAGGCGCCTTCCGCGCCCTGAAAGAGAAGATGGATCCGCGTCAACTGAACGGCGGCATCTTTCTTGGCTTGAATGGAATTGTCGTGAAGAGCCACGGTGGCACCGACGCCACTGGCTTCGCCAGCGCCATCGATCTCGCTTACGAGATGGCGTCAGGCGGCGTCGTCAACCGTCTTGCCGACGACATCACACACTTCCACGCCGCGCTCGATTTGCAAGGTGAGCGGTCGAGCCTTGGGAGTTTGACGGCGTGACCGTGCTGCGGAGCGTCATCAAAGGCTGCGGCGGGTACCTGCCGAAGCGGATCCTGTCCAACCGGGATCTGGCGCAGGTCGTCGACACTTCCGACGATTGGATCCAGACGCGCACCGGCATTAAACAGCGTCACATCGCTGCCGATGGCGAGCTGACTTCGAGCATGGGAACCATGGCGGCGCGGCGAGCGCTTGATCACGCCGGCCTGAAACCAGAAGATATTGACCTGATCATCCTGGCAACCTCGACGCCGGACCAGACCTTTCCTGCGACTGCCGTCACCATCCAAGCCGATCTCGGTATCAACCACGGTGCCGCCTTCGACGTCCAAGCGGTCTGTTCCGGGTTCGTCTTCGCGCTCGCAACCGCCGACAATTATCTCAAAGGCGGTCAGTTCAAGCGTGCTCTCGTGATCGGGGCGGAAGCCTTCTCCCGCATCCTCGACTGGGACGATCGCTCCACCTGTGTGCTGTTCGGCGACGGTGCTGGGGCCGTAGTCGTTGAGGCTCAGCACCTGAACCGCGCTGCCACCGATCGTGGCGTCATTGCCAGTTGCTTGCGCTCCGATGGCCGGTATCGCGACAAGCTATATGTGGATGGAGGGCCGTCCTCGACCGGCACGGTCGGCCATGTGCGTATGGATGGTCCCGAAGTGTTCCGCCATGCCGTGACCAATATCAGCGCAATCGTCGACGACACTTTGAAAGCGGCTGGATACAAGGCCTCCGATGTCGATTGGTTCGTGCCCCATCAGGCCAATAAGCGGATTTTGGATGGAGCAGCGCGGAAACTCGGCCTGGCGCCGGAACGCATCATTGTGACAGTCGACAAGCACGCCAATACCTCGGCGGCTTCAATTCCGTTAGCGTTAAGTACCGGTTGCGAGGATGGCCGCATCAAACCGGGAGATTTGGTGCTGATCGAGGCTATGGGTGGTGGCTTCACCTGGGGAGCAATTCTCATTCGGTGGTAGTGCCGCGCGAATGTCACACTCTTCTGGAAAATGATGTAATATCAGGAATTTGATGGCGGCGGTGATTGACCGGTACATTGCGGCTCGATTAGCATCGGATCAGTCCCGCGACTGGGGGAGTTTCGGTGATATGAGCGGGAAGACGCTGACACGCGCGGACCTCGCGGAAGCGGTGTTTCAAAAGGTGGGTTTGCCGCGGAATGAATCTGCGGAGCTCGTCGAGCTTGTGCTGCGCGAAATCGTGGCCAGCCTTGAGCGCGGGGAGACGGTCAAGTTGTCGTCCTTCGGTTCGTTTGGAATCCGCGACAAGGGACAACGCATCGGTAGGAACCCAAAGACGGGCCAAGAA
>DATBSU010000040.1:0-3804 GCA_036559585.1 Methyloceanibacter sp. | reverse complement strand
TGTTGCAGTCGATGGGGGTGAGGGCGCGGTCCTGGCAGGGTTGGCAAATTCCACTGATGACCGACGATGCGCACCGCGCCGCGAGGATCAAGGGCGTGGCGATCGATGAGCTGAAGGCTCGCGCTCTCTCGGGCGAGGTTGCGGTGGTCGCCGGCTTCCAGGGCGTTGGGCCCGGGAACCGCATCTCGACGTTAGGCCGCGGCGGCTCGGATACGAGCGCGGTTGCGCTTGCGGCTGCGCTGACCGCTGACCGCTGCGACGTCTATACGGACGTCGACGGTGTCTATACCACCGATCCCCGCGTGGTGCCGAAGGCTCATCGGCTTGACAGGATCTCCTATGAAGAGATGTTGGAGATGGCCTCGCAAGGCGCCAAGGTGCTGCAGACGCGCTCGGTCGAGCTCGCTATGCAGAAGGGGGTGAGGGTGCTGGTGCGCTCGAGCTTCGATGCTCCCGACCTCGGCGGTAAAGGCGGCAAGGATGATAGTGTCGAACTTGGTACTCTGGTCTGCCATGAGGATGAGATCGTGGAACAGAACGTTGTAAGCGGCATTGCCTATGCGCGGGACGAGGCCAAAGTCACGCTGATGAAAATCGCGGACAAGCCCGGCATCGCCGCCGCCGTGTTCGGGCCGCTCGCCGAAGCCAATATTAATGTCGACATGATCGTGCAGAACGTGTCGGAGGCGGGTTTCACCGACCTCACCTTCACGGTGCAGAGCGCCGACTACGACCGAGCGCTCGAGGTGCTGAGGAAGGTCAAAGGCAAGATCGGCTATCAAGATTTGCAAGGCTCGACCGACATTGCCAAGGTTTCGGCGATCGGGGTGGGCATGCGGAGCCATGCCGGCGTCGCCGCGCAAATGTTCAGCGCGCTTGCCGAAAAAGGCATCAATATCGAGGCGATCTCGACATCGGAGATCAAAATCAGCGTATTGATCGATGCGGCCTATGCCGAACTTGCGGTGCGAACCTTGCACAGCCTTTTTGGCCTGGACGGGCAGTAGGGATTTTTTAGCGGCTAAGCCAAGGCTATTCGAGCTCAGGCCCGCCGCTTCAGGCGAGGACTTAGGACGGCCATGGCCAGCACGCTCGGCGCCCCGAGACAATTGCTCCGCCGCTTGCGCGAGGTGATGGCCGCGCGCGAGAGCGTGCAGGAACGTCTCGACAAGGTGGTGACGCTGATCGCCGGCAACATGGTGGCCGAGGTGTCGTCGCTCTATCTGCTCAGGCGTGACGGCTCGCTCGAATTGTTCGCGACCGAAGGCTTGAACCGCGAGGCGGTGCACAACACGCATTTGAAGCCCGGCGAAGGTCTGGTTGGCCTAATCGCCGAGCAGGCAGAGGCCAAGCAATATCCGGATGCGCAGGCGCATCCCGCCTTCTCGTTCCGGCCCGAGACCGGTGAGGAGGTCTATCACTCCTTCCTCGGCGTCCCGATCTTGCGCGGCGGCAACGCCATCGGCGTGCTGACGGTGCAGAACCGCACTCACCGCACCTATAGCGACGAGGAAGTCGAAGCGCTGCAGACCACGGCCATGGTGCTCGCAGAGATGATCGCCTCTGCCGGGCTGACGGTCGATGGTGAAGGTTCCACCGAGACTAAGCGTGAGCAGAATGTCGTCTTCAAGGGCGTGGTGATTTCCGAAGGCGTGGCGCTCGGCCATGTGGTGCTGCACGAGCCGCGGATCGTCGTCACCAAGCTGATCGCCGAAGACCTCGAACTGGAGCGGCGCCGGTTGAAACAGGCGATCGACGAGCTCACCGGCAATATTGACGCGATGCTGGAGCGCGGCGACCTGGCCCGCGCCGGCGAGCATCGCGAGGTGCTGGAGGCGTTCCGCATGTTCGCCCATGACCGCGGCTGGCAGCGGCGGCTGGACGAGGCCTTGCAGACGGGCTTAACCGCGGATGCCGCCGTGCAGCGCGTGCGCAACGACACGCGAGCCCGCATGCTGCGTGAGACCGACCCGCAATTGCGCGAACGCCTGCACGATATCGACGATCTCTCCAATCGGTTGTTGCGGCTGCTGGCGGGCGGTGTGGCGATGACAGCGGCGTCTGGCGCGCTGCCGCAAGATGCCATTCTGATCGCGCGCAATATGGGGCCGGCCGAGCTGCTTGATTACGACCGGCAGCGCGTGCGGGCGCTGGTGTTGGAGGAGGGCGGCACGACGAGCCATGTCGCCATCGTTGCGCGCGCGCTCGGGCTCGTTGCCATCACGCAAGCCAAGGGTGTGCTCGACAGCGTCGATCCCGGCGACCCCGCGATTCTCGATGCCGAGTCGGGAGAGCTTCATCTCCGGCCGACGCCGGAAGTCGTCTCCGCCTATTCCGACAAGGTGCGGTTCCGCGCCAGGCGCCAGGCGCAATATGCGGCGCTCCGCACCGTGCCACCGGTTACGCTCGACGGACAGCACGTGTCGCTCAACATCAACGCGGGCCTGGTCTACGACCTGCCGCATCTCGACCAGTCTGGCGCCGACGGCATTGGCCTGTTCCGCACCGAGCTGCAATTCATGATCGCGTCCACGTTTCCGCGGCTCGAGCAGCAGACACGCATCTATAGGGCAATCCTCGATGCCTCCGGCGACCGCCCGGTGACGTTCCGCTCGCTCGATGTCGGTGGCGACAAGGTGCTGCCGTTCTTCCGCACCAACAAGGAAGAAAATCCGGCGCTCGGCTGGCGCGCCATCAGAATGGCGCTCGATAGGCCCGCTCTGTTCCGCACGCAAATCCGCGCACTGCTTCGCGCCGCGCAAGGCCGCGAGCTTCGCGTCATGTTGCCGATGATCGCCGACGTGTCGGAGTTTCAAGCGGCGAAAGCTCTGATCGACCACGAAGTGACGATCCTGAAGCGGCACTCCTATCAAGAGCCGAAGCGGTTAATGATCGGCGCCATGGTGGAGGTGCCGGCGCTGCTCTGGCAGCTCGACCGATTGTTGCCACTCGTCGATTTCGCCTCGGTTGGCTCGAACGATCTGATGCAGTTTTTGTTCGCGGTTGATCGCGGCAATGAGCTCGTGGCGCATCGTTTCGATACCCTCAACCCGGCAAATTTGAAGCCGTTGGCGATGATTGTCGAGGCCGCGACACGGCACCATGTGCCGCTCAACCTCTGCGGCGAGATGGCGGGCAAGCCGCTTGAAGCCATGGCCCTGATCGGGCTTGGATACCGCGCGATCTCGATGGCTCCGGCCTCGATCGGCCCGGTCAAGGCCATGGTGCTGTCACTCGATGCGGGCGATTTGCGGCGCAAATTGAGCGATCTGTTGGCAAGCAGGGCCACGTCGCTTCGAGACGATTTGAAGCTTTATGCAGCCGAGAAAGGCGTGCAAGTATAGGATAGAACCGGTCATGAGGCGCCGGGAGGCTTGCAAAGCGGCGGTTGATGGGCTTGTGTTGAACGAGATTCGAAGGAAATGGGGTCGGCTTAGCCATGCCGACCGAACCCACCCGAGCGCCGGTCAATCCTCCGGAGGCCTCCGATGGACGGCGCCTGCACATTCACGGGATCAAAGAGATGCCAGCCGGCTATGATGCTGAGGTGGCGGAGCTGTTTCGGGACTTGCGTGCCGCGAGCAATTTGTCCGAAGCAGATTTGGCTGCAACATTAGCGACCCGCACCGAGGTGGTGCAGGCGCTCGAGCAGGGCGCGCTCTATGCGCTGCCGCCGTGGCCGGAGACGAGCCGGGTGGTCAATTCCTACGGCCTCTTGCTCAATCTCGACGTCCGGCCGCTGCTCAGGCGCATCTATGCCCAGATCGAGCCGAGTTCGACCGGGCAGGATCCTTACGCCATGGC
>DATBSU010000039.1:0-4087 GCA_036559585.1 Methyloceanibacter sp. | reverse complement strand
TGCGCTGATCAAGGAGCATTACGGCCGCGACCTCTCGCTCGGCACCGTGCCGCCCGACGATCCCGACGTCTACGACATGCTGTGCAAGGCGGATTCGATCGGCGCGTTCCAGGTCGAGAGCCGGGCGCAGATGAACATGCTGCCCAGGCTCAAGCCGCGCTGCTTCTACGACCTCGTCATCGAGGTCGCCATCGTCCGTCCCGGCCCCATCCAAGGCGACATGGTGCACCCTTATCTTCGCCGCCGCTGCGGCGACGAGCCGGTCCAGTTTCCCTCGCCCCATCCCGACCACGGACCGGAAGACGAGTTGAAGCAGGTGCTAGGCAAAACGCTCGGCGTGCCGCTGTTCCAGGAGCAGGCCATGCGCCTTGCCATGGTTGCGGCGAAATTCTCAGGACCCGAGGCGAACGAGCTTCGCCGCGCCATGGCCACCTTCCGCCGGCGCGGCACCATCGACCGGCTGCATGAGAAGATGGTGAGCCGCATGACCGCGCGCGGTTATCCGGCTGAGTTCGCCGAGCGCTGCTTCAACCAGATCAAGGGCTTCGGCGAATACGGCTTCCCCGAGAGCCACGCCGCGAGCTTCGCCCATCTCGTCTATGTCTCTGCCTGGATCAAATGCCATTACCCGGCTGCGTTTGCCGCGGCGCTGCTCAACGCCCAGCCCATGGGCTTCTATGCGCCGGCGCAGATCGTGCGTTGCGCCGTCGATCATGGCGTCGAGGCGCGCGAGGTCGACGTCAATCACAGCCTATGGGACTGCACGCTGGAGTCCGCGATAGAGCCAGGAAAGTTCGCTTTGCGTCTCGGCATGCGTCAGATCGACGGACTGCGCGAAGAGGATGCCAACCGCATCGTCGCGATGCGCGGCACCGATAGACAATTTCAAGACTTCCGCGAGCTTTGGCGGCGGAGCGGAGTCTCCCGCGCCTGCCTCGAACGCTTAGCCGCAGCGGATGCGTTCCGCTCCTTAGGCCTCGATCGACGCCAAGCGCTATGGGAGGTGCGCGGCCTGCCGAAAGAAATTCCGCTGCCGCTGTTCGAGCATGCCGATGCGGCGGAAATCGGCGACGAGCAACCCGTGGCGCTTCCCATCATGCCCTTGCCCGAGCATGTGGTGAACGATTACCGCACGCTTCGCCTTTCACTGAAAGCGCACCCGATGTCCTTCCTCCGCGAGCGGGCGAAGGCAAGACGCATCCTGTCTTGCGCCGATCTCAAAACCATCCGCGACGGATCCCGTGTCAGCGTTGCCGGCGTCGTGCTGGTGCGCCAACGTCCGGGCTCCGCGGCAGGCGTCGTGTTCATGACCATCGAGGACGAGACCGGCGTCGCCAATTCCGTGATCTGGCCCAAAGTGCTGGAGCGGGAGCGCATCGTCGTCATGGGCGCGCGCCTCGTCGTGGTGCATGGCCGCGTGCAACGCCACGAGGATATCATCCATGTCGTTGCCGAGCGGTTGGAAGACCGCAGCGACTGGCTGCATCTCCTCACCAATGACGACGCGGACATCAACGTTCCGATAGCCAATGCCGACGAGGTGAAGCAGCCGGACCCGGGCTCCTGGCGCTCTTCTGATGCGGATGCCGCTCTTCCGCTCGCACCCGCCGACCACGTCAAGAAGCCCTTGCCCGCCCAGGAGCGCTCACACCCTCGTTGGCATCCGCGCCGCCACCCTCGCGCCGAGCGCATCGTGCCGAAATCCCGCGATTTCCACTGACTTTCCCATTCGCCGAAACCGTCTATGCTGCGCGCCATGCGACCGGCCCGTCTAATATTCGCCAGTTTCCTCGCCCTGCTCATCTTTGGCGCGGGCGCAACTCTGCGCGCCTTCGAGCAGCCGGAAGGCCCCTCCGGCATTGCTTCGCGGCCTCTGGTCACAGCGAAAAAGCATATGGTCGTCGCCGCCAATCCGCTTGCGGCGGAGGCCGGGCTCGAAATGTTGCGCAAAGGCGGCTCGGCGATCGATGCGGCCATCGCCACCCAGATGGTGCTCAATCTGGTCGAACCGCAATCCTCCGGCATCGGCGGCGGCGCCTTTCTGCTTTATTGGGATAAGGCCGACAAGAAGCTGACCAGCATCGACGGCCGCGAGACCGCGCCGCTAGCCGCGACCCCGGCCCTCTTCCTCGACAAAGACGGCAAGCCGCTACCACGCGAGCAGGCCATGGAGAGCGGGTTATCAATCGGCGCGCCCGGTGTTCTTGCCGCGCTCGCCCTGGTTCACGGGAAATACGGCAAGCTGCCTTGGGCCGATCTGTTTCGGCCGGCCATTAAATTGTCGCGCGACGGATTTCCGATTTCGCCCCGGCTCGCCACCGTGCTGGCCGAGGAGAAGCCTGAAAGTTTTGCGCCGGAGGCGCGCGCTTTTTTCTTCGACGCGCAAGGACGCCCCTGGCCATCGGGATATAGGCTCACCAATCCTGCTCTCGCGGATACGTTTGAGCTGATCGCGCGGCAAGGCCCTAAAGCCTTTTACCAAGGCGATCTCGCCAAGGAGATCGCCAATGCCGTGCAGCATGACCCTCGCGGCCCTGGCAAGCTCTCGGCGGAAGATCTCGCTAATTATCGCGCCAAGGAGCGCGAGCCGCTCTGCGTTCCCTATCGCACTTATGAGATCTGTGGACCAAGCCCGCCCTCCTCCGGCGCGGTCGCGATCTCGCAAGTGCTGGCGCTGATTGCGCCCTTCGATCTTGGCAACCGTCCGCTCGAGCCTGAGCCAACTCATCTGATCACGGAAGCCGAGCGTCTCGCCTTTGCCGATCGCGCGCGTTACCTCGGCGACCCTGACTTCGTCGCTGTTCCGGTCAAGGGCCTGCTAGATCCTGCCTATCTCAATCAGCGCCGCGCGCTGATCGCTCCCGATCGCGTCGCGCCGCATGTCACTGCCGGCGAACCTCCCAACGCGCGCCAAGGCGCCTTCGGCCTCGACCGAACGCAAGAGAGCGTCGGCACCAGCCAAATCTCCATTGTTGATGATGCGGGAAACGCGCTGTCCATGACCACGACCATCGAGCAGTCCTTTGGCTCGCGGCTGATGGTGCGCGGCTTCCTGCTCAACAATCAGCTCACCGATTTCTCGTTTCTTCCCACCGATGAAGAGGGCCGTCCCGCCGCCAATCGCGTCGAGCCGGGGAAGCGGCCGCGGAGCTCGCTCGATCCGACCATCGTCTTTGCCAACGACAGGCAGGTTCGCTTCGTGCTTGGCTCCCCCGGAGGTTCGGCCATCATCCTCTATGTCCTCAAGGGTCTGATCGGCCTCATCGACTGGCACCTCGATCCGCAGGCCGCGGCGGACCTGATCAATTTCGGCTCGACCGGCGATGAGTTCATTCTCGAACCCGATCCCGGCTTAGATGGGCTTGCCGCCGACATGAGTAAGCTCGGACATCAGGTCAAGCGCACGGCGCTCACGAGCGGCCTCCATATCATCGCCGTGACCGATCACGGCCTTGAAGGCGGCGCCGACAACAGACGTGAAGGCCGCGCGGTCGGAGATTGATGCCGCGATGGCAGCAAAGCCAAAATCGATAGCGATCCGTGGCGCCGGTGTCGTCGGACTCTGGCAAGCCTATATGCTCGACCAGCGTGGATACAAAGTGACGCTTCTTGAGCGCTCGCCCGAGCCCTTTACTTTCGCGTGCTCTCTCTTTGCCGGCGCCATGCTCGCGCCGAACTGCGAAGAGGAAAGCGCTGAGGCCACCATTCGTAAACTCGGGCAGCGCGGGCTCGCGCTCTGGCGCGAGCATTATCCGGGCACGGTCGCCAACGGCACGCTCGTGCTCGCACTTCCCCGCGACCGCGCCGAGCTCGATCGCTTTGAGAGGATGACGATCGGCCACGTCCGCCTGGGCCAGGAACGCGTCGAGGCGTTTGAGCCCGCGCTCACTGGCCGATTCCAGACCGGCCTCTTTTTTCCAAATGAGGGCCACCTCGCGCCGGAGCCGGCCCTACACTTCTTGCTCAATCAAGTGAAAGCAAAAGGCGTCGAGCTTCGCTTCGGTCAAGGCGAGGCCCCTCGCGACGCCGACCTCGTCATCGATTGTCGTGGCCTCACCGCCAAAGACGATTTGCCCAATCTTCGCGG
>DATBSU010000038.1:0-3309 GCA_036559585.1 Methyloceanibacter sp. | reverse complement strand
ACCAGAACATTCACACGCGATTGCGGGAACATCAGGATGTAGGAACCGAGCACGCCGGCAATTGCACCGGACGCGCCCACATTGGGAACCGGGGAGTGTGGTGCGATGGCGTATTGCGCCAAGGTCGCTGCGACACCTGTCGCTAGATAGAAGAACAGGAACTGGAGCCGGCCGAAACGATCCTCGACATTGTCGCCGAAGATCCACAGGAACAGCATGTTGCCGAACAGATGCATCCAGCCGCCGTGCAGGAACATCGCGGTGAGGATGGTATAGGCGTAAGTTGCCGGCGCATCGGAGAAGCGAGACGCGATGAAGGCAAATTGCTCGATGAACCCGTCGCCCGCGGAGAGCTCCATCAAGAACACGATCACGTTGAGCGCAATGAGGACGAACGTGACGACCGGCACGGTCCGGCGCTGAGAATTGTCGTCGCCCAATGGAAACATGGCGGTGGATCCCCCGCGAAGAACGAGTGGCGAGGATCATAGTTACGACGGTGCGGATGTCCACCAAAGCCACTTGTGGACCGAGCTATATCCTACCATATCCGCCGGGGTTACGTGAGGCCTCGTGTTGCCCGGGCGCCACAGAGACGCTTGCAAGCCACGATTTGGACCGGCAAAAGGGAGATCGTCGCCGTCCTGTAATGGCGATTCGTTTGAATAGAGGGTCGTGGGGCGAGAATTGGAGGACTTGGTGGTAATAATGCGATCAAATTTCCAACGGCTTATGGCCCTTGCCGCAGTCTTGGCGCTTTCGCTCTTCGCTTTCCCCGCGGCCCAACCGGCGTTCTCGGACCCCGGGCCGTTCAACACGTTGCTTGGCTCCTGGGGTGGTACCGGCGAGTACAGCCTCGCCGACGGCACCCGCGAGCGCATCAAATGCAATGCCTATTATACAGGCGGCGGGTCGCAGCTCGGCATGGCCATTCGTTGTTCCAGCGACAACAACAAGATCGAGATCAGGAGCAAGCTGAATAACAGCGGCGGCCGGATCACGGGTCATTGGGAGGAGCGCACCTACAATGCCGAGGGTGACGCCAGCGGCACGGCGACGGCTGATCGGATCACGCTGCAGATTACCGGTGCGGTAGCGGGGAACATGTCCGTGTCCTATTCGGCCAAGTCGCAATCGGTCTCGATCGCGACCACAAATATCGCGCTTCGCTCGGTTAACATTACGCTGAACCGAAGCTGATCCCGAAGGCGCTGGCGGCCCTGTTGACGTAAGCCCCATCCCGAGGATTGCCTTTCACGGCCTTAGACCTCTATGGCTAGGCTTACGATGGCGAATGGCCGGAGGAGCCTATGATGGGCAGTGCACCCTTACTGACAGCTGAGTTCGAAGGCGAGCAACTGAAGCTTTCGGCGGCCGGGTCCTGGACCGCGGCGAATGCCGGAGAGCTGGAAGCGCTGGTCGACGGCGTCGCACGCGAGGCGCCGAAAGTCCGAAGCATGTCGATCGACATGGGCGGCGTGCGCGGCTTCGATACGTTCGGTGCCTGGCTTCTCGAACGGTTGACGCGACTATTCAGCGTGGCTGGCAGCAAGGCCGAGATCGTCGGGCTCCCTGCCCACGACCGCAAGCTTCTCGACGAAATGCACGGCGTCAACCGCGATGCGGTTGCAACCCCTGCACACGAGAACAAATTCGTCTCCGCGCTTGCCGCTCTTGGGCGTGGCGCCACCGGCTCCTGGCGCGATCTCATTCTCTTCGCCGAGATGTTCGGCGCGCTTGGCACCGCGGCTGCGCGGGTGGTGATGCGGCCAAAAGATTTCCGATTTACCTCGGCCGTCAATCAACTCGATCGCGTGGCCTGGCAGGCGGTGCCGATTATTCTTCTGATTACTTTCCTGATCGGCGCCATCATCTCGCAGCAAGGCATCTTTCACTTTCGCAAATTCGGCGCCGAGCTTTACTCGGTCGATCTGGTCGGCATCTTGGTGTTGCGCGAGATCGGGGTGCTGATCGTGGCGATAATGGTGGCGGGCCGCTCGGGCAGCTCATACACGGCTGAGCTCGGCTCGATGATGATGCGTGAGGAGGTCGACGCGCTCCGCACCATGGGATTTGATCCGATCGAAGTGCTGGTGCTTCCGCGCGTGCTCGTTCTTGTCATCGCGCTACCGATTCTGACTTTCCTCGGTTCGATGGCCGCGCTTTATGGCGGCGGTCTCGTGGCATGGCTCTATGGCGGGATGAGTCCGGAAATTTATCTCGAGCGCCTGACGCAAGCGATCTCGGTTACGCATTTCAAGGTCGGCATGTTGAAGGCGCCGTTCATGGGTCTCGTGATCGGCATCGTCGCGTGCGCCGAAGGATTGCAAGTCAAGGGCAGTGCCGAGTCACTCGGCCTGCAGACGACGGCGTCGGTGGTGAAGTCGATCTTCCTCGTCATCGTACTCGATGGCCTGTTCGCGATCTTCTTCGCCTCGATCGGAATGTAGAAGCTGATGGAAGAAGCTCCCGTCATCAAGGTGCGAGACCTCGTCGTCGGGTTTGGCGATCATGTCGTGCTCGACCGTCTGTCGCTCGACGTACGCAAGGGCGAGATTCTCGGCATCGTCGGCACGTCTGGCGGTGGCAAGTCGGTGCTGCTCCGCACCATCATCGGACTGCTGCCCAAGCGCGAAGGCATGATCGAGGTGCTTGGCGTCAATCTCGATACTGCAAGCGAAGAGGAGCGTCGGGCATTGGAGCGGCGCTGGGGCATCCTATTCCAACAGGGCGCGCTGTTCTCATCGCTTACCGTCAGGCAGAACGTGCAGTTCCCGATGCGGGAGAATCTCAAACTGTCCGATCGCATGATGGACGAGATGGCGCTCGCCAAGCTCGAGATGGTGGGGCTTGGTCCTCGAGACGCAGACAAATTTCCCTCCGAACTTTCGGGCGGCATGACCAAGCGCGTGGCCTTGGCGAGGGCTCTCGCGCTTGATCCGGAGATCGTGTTTCTCGACGAGCCGACCTCGGGCCTCGACCCGATCTCGGGCGGCGAGTTCGACGGCCTGATCAAGACGCTGCAAGGCACTTTGGGCCTGACCGTGTTCATGGTGACGCACGATCTGGAAAGCCTGTACACCGTCTGCGACAGGGTTGCCGCATTGGCCGATGGTCGCGTCGTCGCGATCGGGCCGATGCCCACTATGCTAGAATCCACCCACCCTTGGGTGCAGACCTATTTCCAAGGCAAACGAGGCGCGCTGCTGGCCGAGCGGCGGGTCTCACAATGATCGAGAGGCGCTTCGAACCATGGAAACGCGTGCCCGCTACGCACTGATTGGACTGTTCATGCTCGCCGTGATCGCC
>DATBSU010000037.1:0-3250 GCA_036559585.1 Methyloceanibacter sp. | reverse complement strand
CAAATGCATATGCGCCTCGCGCCCGTTATTGCCGTGCTCGTGCTTGTTGCCGGCCAAGTGTTCTCGTCTCCGGCGCGCGCCGGCGATTGCAACCAAGGGACCGATCAGGAGAAGATCGCCTGTCTCGACGCCGCCCTGAAGGAGCTCAGCATCAAGTTCGCGACGTTGAGCAAGGACATGGCCGAAACGCTGAAATGGAACGATCGGGTCGCGCTCCGCAACGAGGACATGCGAATCTTTCCGCGCTGCCTCGATAATCCCGGTCCGAACTCGCAGAATATCACCGACGTGTTCGCCAATTCCTGCGCCAAGGTGTCAGCGCAGACCTGGATGCTCGCCAAACCCTATCATTGATGGTTTTTTTGTCGGAGCGTCGGCCTCAGCCGGCGATGCCCCAGACCAGCAGCCCCATGAAAGCGGTGATGCAGAGAAAATAGGCCGCGACGCTATAGGTCCACCAAGGGACTGCGATTTGCATTTGTTATATCCTTTTTCCTAGCACGGCGGCCGCTCGAGGCGAGGGCCGCTGGCCGAAAGTTGTCCTGCCGACGCTGAAGGCGAGGCGATGCTCCACCAGCACCGGTCTGCGCACCCGAGGCGGCGGCGGCGAAATCATCGCGGATAGGCGCGTGAGAATCTGCGCAGGCGTCCAGTCTCTCGCCACTTTCAGCCTCGGATTGTGTTGCTAAACTTCTGATGGGCCCGGGATGAGCCGGTGTGCGTGAGCTCCGCATCTACAGGGAACGCCACAAGAGGTGACCATACTCACCGGACGGGTCACCCACGCACTTTCCTCACACTGCGCCCTTTCCCGTTATTAAGCGAGCTATAGTTTCGCGACAGTTTTAGGGGAACCGGTGTCGAGGCGAGGCGTTTTAGCTGCGCTGGGGGTCAACGCAAGGAGGTTCACCATGCTTAAGACTCACACCCTGCTCGCAGCCGCTCTCGCGCTTGGGCTCACCACGGCCGCTTATGCGGCAACGGGCGAGTTCAACAATCTCTGCGCCGAAGGACTGGCACAGCATAAGCAGATCAAGACCGACTGCTCGATCAACGGCTCTTATCAGGGCAAGACCTATTGCTTCGGCAGCGACAACGCCAAAGAGACCTTCATGAAGGACCCGGCGACCCATCTCACGAAAGCCGAGGCCTTTTATCAGAAGGAGCATCGCGGCTAGACTTTCCGTCTACTCGCGATGACGTAAGGGCCCGCGAAATCTCGCGGGCCCTTATCGTATTTGGCATCCAGAATTGCCTGCCAGCTTTGAGAAATCGTGTCGCCGGAAGCCGCATCCTTGGCTATTCTGCGCGACACAAGGAGATGTCGTGCACATCAGACCACTAATGTTGGGAGTTGCCGCAATCGTTGCGCTTGCCGGGCCTGCATTCGCGGCGGGCGAAGCGGAGCCGGCCGCGCCTGAATGCCGCAAGGCCGAAGTGAATCCCGTCACGGGGCACGTGCTCTGCGTCGAGCCGCTCGGGGCATCCGTCGAGGCGCCGCCGTCGGACGCGATGAGCCCGTGCGAGCCGTTGAAAGATACCGGCGATTTTACCTATGCGCCGAACTGCAAGGACAAGCCTTCGGGCTAAAAACAAAAGCAGGACTGGGGAGGGGGAAGAATGTCGAGTAGTGTTGCGTGCCGATTTGTCTTGGCGGCCGGTTTGATCGTGGCGCTTTCGTCGCCTCTCCTCGCGCAAAATGGCGATCAGGCTCCGGGCAACGATCCGGCCGCGGAGGAGGGCATGCCGGGCGACCAGGAAGCGCCCGCGACACCGCCGCCCAATCTCGAATGTCACGGCAATCCGATTGAAGGCAGCGGCCAAGGCTTCTTGAGCTCGCAGGAAGCCTCTGAAGACGCGGCCATTGCCGCCTGGCTCGAGCTCGCCAAGAAACAAGATCCGCTGACCACATGGGAGATTGCGGGCAAGGCCGATCTCTCTTGCGTGAAGCAGGGCCTGTACAGCAAATGCTTCGCCATCGGCGTGCCGTGTCATTTGCGGTAGTCAGGCGGCAGTCTCGCTACCGCGGCGAAATGGTCAACGTCCCTTAACATTGAAGGATTGCGGCGCAGGGGAAGCTGGCTTCGCCCCTTGCTGAGAAATGCTATGATGATTTGCGACTCTGAAATTGGTCTCGACCGGCGCAGGGAGTCTCCCCCATGGTTCATCACATTGACGCTCAGCATAGCAACTTCACCACGACTGGCGACGCCTTCGGAAGTTCAGGCCCGGACACACTCCTCGTCGATGCCGATGCGTTTCTGATCACGACTGACTCCATCGGCATCGGGGCCAATCTCTCGGGGTCATGGAATGTCACCATCAACGGTGCCGTCAACACGCTCGGCAATGCGAACCGGGGACTTCCATTTGTGAGGGATCGAGCTCGCGAAGAAACGGGATGCGCTGACCAGATGGGAGATTGCGGGAAGGCCGAGGTGTCATGCGTGAAGCATAGGCTTTAAAGCAAATGCTTCGCGATCGGCGTGCCGTGTCATTTGTGGTGAGGGTACAGGCACTGATTTGAAGCTACGTTGGTGGCCTCGACCAGTAGAAATCCTTGGCTTCTGCCGGCGCTTCACGCGCGTTTACCACGCCTTAAGCATAATCTGCGGACATTGCTCAAGGATGCGATGAATCCGCGTTCAATGGGGAGCGGCCCCCGCATTTGAAAGAGGGGCGCGGAGACCCCATATCAGAGTTAACGGGTCTTAGTCTTTGGAGACTGGTCATGAGTGCAAGCGCGAGTTGGGCGATCCAGCGCGGGATATATCAGGCGCTGACAAATTCCTCAGATCTTACCTCGCTGCTTGGCGGCGCGCGGATCTATGACGACCCTCCGCAAGCGGCTAACCTTCCGTTTGTCAGTCTCGGCCAGACCGAGCTCCGCGATTGGAGCATGAGCACCGAGGACGGCGCGGAGCATCTTCTGACCTTGCATGTCTGGTCCCGGGCCGGCGGCAAAAAGCAGGTGCATAAGATCATCGAGTCGATCCGCGGCGTGCTGCATGACAAGCCGCTCACGCTCGCCGATCATCATCTGGTCAATCTGCGCCACGAATTCTCTGAGGCGCGCCCCGATCCGGACGGCGACACCTTCCACGGCATTGTGCGCTATCGCGCCGTGACCGAACCGCTCGCCGAGGCGGCTTAGGAGTCGCCTCAGCGCTAAGCCGGCACGGGAAATGTCCGGATTAAATCCGCGACGGCGGGATATTGCTTCGCCAGCGCGTCCGGATCGCCGACCTCC
>DATBSU010000036.1:0-18173 GCA_036559585.1 Methyloceanibacter sp. | reverse complement strand
GGTTAGATGTGGGCTGAAATGACGCCACCACAGCCAAACTAAGCATAGTTAAAATTGTACTTTAGAATAGAACATAGGAAGTATGTTCTATTCAATGTAGATTTGCCGTAACAGTCATATTATTCTCCCAATAACGCGAATACATAAGAGTATATGTACACATGAAGGGTGTAACAAATAAGCATAATAGTGATAGGCTACGAATGCAATATATAGAATTATTTTTAAAAACTTGCCTATCACGTAAATAAAGCGCATGATGTAGTACGATTTGACTGATGGTCATTCAAATAAAATTCTCATAGATGTGGAGAAGTCAAAATGGAAAATTCAACCACGACTAATACTTCAGCAAATCCGCAGAATACCGACCAGAAGCAGGCTGTTATCAAGGATATTTGCGCCAAGTGGAGCAAATTCTCTGCGCAGGACGTCTCTGCCCTCAAGGGCAAGTCCGACCTCGTGACTCAGGTCGCCTCCAAGTACAGCATCCCGCAGGCCCAGGCCCAGACTGAAGTCGATGCCCTGTTGAAGGGCCGCCAAGTCGGCGCCGGCGCCTAACCAGCCATTCACCGAGGCCCGCATCCCCCGCGTGGCCTCACAATCAGGCCCCGCTCGGGCATGAAGGTGATGGGCACTTATGTCACTGAAGCTTTGGCGCATAAGGCGATGGCAGGCATGAAAGAATGTCAGCCGGGCTAGTCGCCTCGTTCCCCGTATGCGTTGCGTGAGTATGAGGGTCGGCGTTTTGCCGACCCCCTTTTTTTAAGCGACGCCGCGTATCAGAACGCCACAGCGGGATTGTTGCCGTCTCGATCGTGACGGAACCCAATAAGGGGTTATCGCGTTTCGCAGTTAGCAACGGCACGGAGACCCGTCCCCCATCAATCCACCGTGCTGTCGCCGAAGATTGTTTGTGTGGGAAGAGGTCCGGCGTCGGGGTCTGCGCCGGAACCTCGATTGTATTTCCGCCGAAATCGAGCAGAAGTCAGTCTTCCTCGCCGAAGCCGTTCTCGACCAGGGCGACCAGCGCATCGAGCGCTATGCGAGCCTCGCTGCCTTCCGTCTCGATCAGGATCGAATGGCCTTGGCCGGCCGCGAGCATCATCAACCCCATGATCGAGGTGCCGCCGACGGTGTGGCCCTCGCGCGTGACGCGCACCTCGGCATTGAAGCCTGAGGCAACGCGCACGAATTGCGCGCTAGCCCGCGCGTGCAGCCCCTTCTTGTTGGGGATCACCACCTCGGCGAAGTGAAGGCCGGACCGTGTTCCGATGCTGTCGTCTTTCTTCGTCACCTGATCCATTGGCTCTATGGCATTTCGATTTTGTCATACCGGCGAAAGCCGGCATCCAGTGAAAAACAACCGAACTTTACCACAAGAGCGGGACTCGGTTAGTCTTGTGCTGGATACCGGCTTTCGCCGGTATGACGAGTTAGACATCATCATCAACTCGCCGCCAGAATCTGGCTGGCCACGCTGATATATTTCCGCCCCGCCTCTTGCGCCTGCGTGATGGCCTCTTCGAGACTACTCTCGCCGCGCACGCTGGCGAGTTTCACCAGCATCGGCAAATTGACGCCGGCGATCACCTCGACATTGTCGCGTTCCATTGCCGAGATGGCGAGGTTGGACGGCGTGCCGCCGAACATATCGGTGAGCACGATGACGCCCTTGCCGCCGTCGACGCGCGCCAGCGCCTCCATCATGTCGTTGCGCCTGAGATCGAGGTCGTCGTCCGGACCGATCGAGACGGTCTCAAACTGCTCTTGCGGTCCGACGACATGTTCGAGCGCGGCACGAAATTCACGTGCGAGCTTGCCATGGGTGACGATGACGACCCCGATCATAATGCCCCGCTTACTCCACTACTGCGCTACTGCCCGCCCAAACGGCGGCTATCTTTCTTAAGGGAGGGTGCTTCCGCAAGCCCGAACCTTCACTCATGCACCGCCCCGATGCTGCGCGGCCCGGAAAAGCGCCACTTTGAGTTTGAGCGGCGCCGAGGCCTCGAATGGCGGAAGCGCGATGCATGGCACAGAGTTGCCCGCGATCATGGTCTGTTCCCAAGGCTCTGGCGGCATGCGCGGGACATTTTGGGGTGCAACCAGGTCAACCGCGAGCACGAGTTCCGTGTGCCCGACATATGGCAGCTCGATGATGCCGATGCCTCTGACTTCAAGCTTACCTGCGATGGTCGGGGGCGCAGAGGCGAAGAGGCTATCGCCTCTCGCCTCGACAAAGACTTGATCGTCGGCAACAAGCATCGGCGCGTGCGTGGCCTCCGCCGGCAACGCGAGGAACCTGAAAGCGAGATCGGATTTGCCTGAGCCCGAGGGGCCGCGCAGTAACGCCGCGTAAGCCCCGAAGGCGACGCAAGTTCCATGGATGAGTTCCCGCTTTTCACTCACGCATGTCTCTAGCGTTGCGCCGCCGGCAAGCGAATCACGAAACGTGCACCGCCCGATTGGCTGGCGGCCGCGCCCAAATCTTTTGCCTCGGGGACGCGGTTCTCCGCCCACAGCCTGCCGCCATGCGCGACGACGATCTGGCGTGAGATGTTGAGTCCGAGCCCCGAATTTTGTCCGAAATATTCCTGCGGCCGGTCGGTATAGAAGCGCTCGAAGATGCGCTCGAGATTCTCAGGGGGAATGCCCGGTCCCCGGTCCTCGACCGCGATCTGAATCTCGCTGCCGATACGCCGCGCCGCCAGCGTCACCGGCGCACCCGGCGGCGAGAACGAGATGGCGTTCTCGAGCAGATTGACGATGACCTGGTGCAAGCGGCTGTCATGACCGACGACGCGGTAAGGATGCGCGCCCGGTCCATAGGCGATTTCGAGCACAACTTCGGGCGTGTCGTCGCGATGAATGTCGTTGAAGAGCGAAACAGTCGTCCGCAGCAGCTCGGCCATCTCCACCGGCTCCGCATCCTCACGCGCGAGTTCGGCATCGAGGCGCGAGGCATCCGAAATGTCGCTGATCAAGCGGTCGAGCCGTCGGACATCATGCTGAATGATCTCCATCAGCCTCTCGCGCGACTCCTCGGTTTTCGCCAGCGGCAAAGTCTCGGTGGCGCTGCGCAAGGAGGTGAGGGGGTTCTTGAGTTCATGCGCCACGTCGGCGGCAAAGCTTTCAATGGCGTCGATCCGGTTATAGAGCGAGTCTGTCATGTCGCGGATCGCGCCGGACAGATGCCCGATCTCGTCGGTGCGGTCGGTAAAGTCCGGGATCTCGGCCCGCGCCTTGACGCTGTGGCGCACGCGCTCGGCCGCCGCCGATAATTTCCGCACCGGCCCCGCGATGGTATTGGCAAGTATCAGCGACAGCAGCACAGTCACGCCGGCCGCGAACAGCGCGTAGCTGACAATGCCCCAGCGCTCCGCCGCGACGATATTGTCGATGTCGCCGCCGCGCGTGGACAACAGCAGCACGCCGAGCACCGCGCGCAAGCGCTGCACGGGAACCGCGACCGAGATGATGAGCTCGCCCTTGTCGTTCACCCGCGCGATCGGCACCGACGTGCCGGTCAAGGCAGTCGCCACCTCCGGATAGGTCTTGCCGTTCTCGCCGCCAATGTCGGTATAGAGCGGTAGATCGTATTGCCGCATACGCATCTTCACCGCACGCCAGAACGAGGTCAGCGGGTCCGGCTGCTCGGCGCCCGGCGGCGGCAGATCGTAGCGCAGCACTTCGCCGCGAGAATAGAACGTATCGGAATCGAGGATCAGCGCACCGTCGCGATTATAGATCCGGGCCCGGCTGCCGGTCGGCTTGACCAGACGTTTCAGAATCGGTGCCGCGCGCTCGGGGTCGATGGTGAAGCCGAGCGCGCCGGCGAGCGCGTCGTCGCCGCCATTGGCCTGACCGGATTCGATTTCAAGCAGCTTCTCGGGATCGAGTTGCACCTGGTCGGTGTCGACGCCGGCGGAATTGGCCAGCGCGCCCGCGATGATTTCGCCTTGCGTCAGCAGGCTTTGCACTTTGGCGTCGATCAACCCGGCGCGGAACTGATTGAGATAGAGAATGCCGGAAACAAGGATCAGGAGGCCGATCAGATTGAGGATGACGATCCGCCGGGTCAGGCTGGAGAAGCCGTGGCGAAAGGGCAAATGCAGCATCAGCCAACGCCAGGCGATGCAAGACCGCGACCACGTCGCTCGTAGAACGCGGCGCGCGCGCTCCTTGAACTTCGTGGCTGAAGCTACTTGCCAGGACCTATCGGCCTCGGCGGTCATGGAACTCCTGACCCGCTATTCCTTGAAGCGGTAGCCCACGCCGTAGAGGGTTTCGATCACGTCGAAACTGTTATCCACGGCCTTGAACTTCTTCCGCAAACGCTTGATGTGGCTGTCGATGGTGCGATCGTCCACATACACCTGGTCATCATAGGCCGCATCCATGAGCGCGTCCCGGCTTTTGACCACGCCGGGCCGTGACGCCAGTGCCTGCAGGATCAGGAACTCGGTGACGGTGAGCGTCACCTGGCGGTTGTCCCAGAGGCAGGTATGGCGCTCTGGATCCATTTTTAGCTTGCCGCGCTCGAGAACCTTGGACTTGTCCTCGACTGGGGCAGAGCCGTCGCGCGGCGCCGAGCGCCTGAGCACGGCCTTGACCCGCTCGACCAGGAGCCGCTGCGGGAAGGGCTTCCGGATGAAGTCGTCGGCACCCATCTTGAGGCCGAACAATTCGTCGATTTCCTCATCCTTGGAGGTGAGGAAGATCACCGGCAACTCGGACCGCTGCCGCAACCGGCGGAGCAGCTCCATCCCGTCCATCCGCGGCATTTTGATATCGAGGATGGCGAGATCCGGTGGGCTTTCCGACAAACCGTCCAGCGCACTTGCGCCGTCGTTATAGGTCTGCGTTTTATACCCTTCCGCCTCGAGCACCATGCGCAGCGAGGTGAGGATGTTCCTGTCGTCGTCAACAAGTGCGATTGTTGGCATTAGGGTTAGCCCTCGGAGGTCGTTGGGGTTGGGAGGGATCAGGCTGCCGGAAATTGTGGCAGCATGGGGGCGCTCGCCCGTCTCATCCTTATTGCAATGCAACAAATATCGTGATGGCGCAAGCAAATAAGACATCGAGCGACAATCCGTCTTTTGCCAATTTGGCGAGCGACGCCAGAGGCTTGGTCCGCCGGGCGCTGAAGGCGTCTCTAGCCACTCTAGACCCCGGAACCGGCTATCCTTCCGCCTCGCTAATAATTGTGGCTACCGACGCGTCGGGGGCGCCCATTCTCCTAATTTCGAACCTGGCGCGCCACACGCGAAATTTGGTTAACGACAACCGGGCCTCGATTCTGATCGATGGAACGGGCACCACCGGCGACCCCTTGCAGGGTGCCCGGGTGACTTTGTTCGGTCTTGCCGAGAAAACCGACGATCCCTCGTTGAGGCGGCGCTTCCTCGCCCGCCATCCCGAGGCGGAGTTCTATGTCAACTTTCAGGATTTCAGCTTCTGGCGCCTCAAAGTCGAGGGCGCCCATTATATCGGCGGCTTCGGCCGCATCGTCGATTTGAAGCCCGAAGATCTACTGATCGGTATCGCCGGCGCCGAGCCACTACTCGCCGCCGAAGCCGATATCCTCGCGCACATGAATGAAGAACACGCCGATGCGGTCGGACTCTATGCCACGGCGCTCAAAGACACCCGGCCCGGACCTTGGCGCATAGTCGGCATCGATCCGGAGGGCTGTGATCTCTTGCTTGAGGGGGAAGCGCTCCGCATCGTTTTCGCAAAACCCATCGCCACGCCTCATGAAGCCCGCGAGGAGCTGGTCCGGCTGACCAAGGAGGCGCGGGAGCGCGAAGTCTGACCGCTTGAACAAGCAGAAAGATCAATGCTAGGGGAAGGGCAAGCCTCTCGCCGAATTCCATCCATTCCGAGCCGCAAGGACCAAGCCGCATGAGCGTACAGATGAAGATTGCGCCCGAAGCCGCCAAAACCACCAACAAGAAAGTGCTCGCTTTCGTCGAAGAGACGAAGGCCCTGTTCAAGCCCGAAAACGTAGTTTGGTGCGATGGCTCCAAGGAAGAATATCAGCATCTCTTGAAATCGCTAGTCGATGGCGGCACCGCGATGTGGCTCAAGAAACGGCCGAACTCGATCCTGGTCCGCTCCGATCCTCTCGATGTCGCCCGCGTCGAGGACCAGACTTACATCTGCTCCAAGTCTAAGGACGATGCCGGCCCGACCAATAATTGGTTCGACCCGGCCGAGATGAAGGCGACTCTGTCGAAGCTCTATGACGGCGCCATGCAGGGCCGCACCATGTATGTGGTGCCTTATTCGATGGGCCCGGTCGGCTCCCCGATTGCCGGCATCGGCGTCATGGTCACCGACAGCGCCTACGCCGTCGCCAACATGCACATCATGACGCGCGTCGGCGACAAGGTCTGGAAGGCGCTCGGCGACAGCGAGGACTTCGTGCGCGGCCGGCATACGGTTGGTGCGCCGCTGACTACCCAGGCCCAGGCCGACGTGCCGTGGCCCTGCAACAAAACGAAGTACATCTCGCACTTCCCGGAGACCCGCGAGATCTGGTCCTACGGTTCTGGCTATGGCGGCAACGCGCTGCTCGGCAAGAAATGCCACGCGCTCCGCATCGCCTCCGTGAAAGCCCGCGACGAAGGCTGGCTCGCCGAGCACATGCTGATCCTGAAGCTCACCAACCCCAAGGGTGAGTCCAAGTTCATTGCCGCCGCCTTCCCAAGCGCTTGCGGCAAGACCAACCTCGCCATGGTAGTGCCGACCATCCCCGGCTGGAAGGCCGAGACCATCGGCGACGACATTTGCTGGATGAAGTTCGGCGCTGATGGCAGGCTCTATGCCATCAATCCGGAGACCGGATTCTTTGGCGTGGCACCCGGCACCTCCAACGAGTCCAACCTCAACGCCATGAAGACGCTCGACGCCAATTGCATCTATTCGAACGTCGCACTGACCGACGACGGCGATGTCTGGTGGGAGCAGATGAACGACCCGCCGGCGCATGCTGTCGACTGGCTGCGCCGCTCCTGGACGCCGACCTCCGGGCGTCCCGCCGCGCACCCCAATTCGCGCTTCACCGCGCCGGCCGCACAATGCCCGGTGATCGCCAAGGAATGGGAAGACCCGAAAGGTGTGCCGATCGACGCCATTCTCTTCGGCGGGCGCCGCGCCACCGTGGTGCCGCTCGTCACCGAGGCCTTGAACTGGCTTCACGGCACCTTCCTCGGCTCGATCATGGCTTCCGAAAAAACGGCAGCTGCCTCCGGCGCCATCGGCGACCTCAGGCGCGATCCAATGGCGATGCTGCCCTTCTGCGGCTACCACATGGGCGACTATTTCGCCCATTGGGTGAAGATGGGCGAGAAGGGCGGCGCCAAGATGCCGAAGATTTTCTACGTGAACTGGTTCCGCAAAAACAAAGACGGTAAGTTCATGTGGCCTGGCTACGCCGAGAACTCCCGCGTGCTGAAATGGATCTTCGAGCGCTGCGACGACACGGCGAAGGCCATCGACACCCCAATCGGCAAACTACCTGCGGAGGGCGCGCTCGACGTCTCCGGGCTGAAAGTTTCCGCCGACGACATGAAAGAGCTGATGAAGGTCGACACGGCCGGCTGGAAGGCCGAGCTGCCGCTGATCAAAGAGCACTTCGCGACCTTCGGGTCCAAGCTGCCGAAGGCCCTCAATGATGAGCTCGCGGCTCTGGAGAAGCGTCTCGGCTAGAGAGCAACAATTCGATCAACGCGTCATGGCCGGGCAAAGTCCCGGCCATTTCGTTTGTCATCATTGCGTAAGAGACTTGCCGCATCACGATCGGCATCTTAGTCAGACCCATGGCAAAGACCAAAGGCGTGGTGGCTGCGGGTCATGAGCTGACCGCGAAGGCAGCCGCGGAAATCCTGGAAGATGGCGGCAATGCCTTCGACGCTTGCGTCGCCGGTCTTTACATGACCTTCGTCGCCGAGGCCGTGTTCGCCTCCCCTGGAGGCGGCGGCTTCCTCATGGCGCGCCGCGCCGGCAGCGGCAAAATTGCGCTCTACGACTTTTTCGCGCAGACGCCTAAACAGAAGCGTCATGAGCGCGACATCGAGTTCTATCCGATCCACGCCGATTTCGGTCCGGTGAAGCAGGAATTCCATATTGGGCTCGGTTCGAGCGCCACACCGGGGATCGTGCCCGGCCTGTTCGCCATGCATCGAGAGTTTTGCCGGTTGCCGATGCAGCGTCTCGCCGAGCCCGCTATCCGCGCCGCGAAGCAAGGCTTCCCGCTGTCGGATTTCCAAGCCTATCTCTTCACAGTGATCGCGCCGATCCTCACCGCGAGCGAAGGGGTTGCGGAAATTTTCTCCCCCGGCGGCAGGCTGATGCAGGTCGGTGCAACATTCCGCAACGAGCAGCTCGCCGAATGTCTTGAATGGCTCGCCGAAGATGGCGCGCGCCTCTTCGTCGATGGCGATGTCGGCCAGGCAGTCGTTACGCAGGCGCAACAGCGGGGAGGCTACCTTACCAAGGACGATCTCGCGTCCTATCGCGTCGAGCGCCGCGATCCCATTCTCTGGCGCCATCACGAACAGACCATTGCCCTCAACCCGCCGCCGGCGGCCTCGGGTGCGTTGATCGCCTTCGGCCTTGCCTTTATTGAGTCGTTGCGGATTCGCGGCGGCGCCATCGACGATCTCACCTTGATGGAGGCCATGGAGGCGACCAACGCCGCGCGCGCAAACCACGGCGAGAAGCTTGCCGAAGTTCTCGATAGCGGCGGCCTCAAGGCAGCGATGCAACACGCGTCGCGTCACCCCAAGAGCCATCGCGGCACCACGCACGTGAGCGTGATCGACGCCCACGGCAACGCCGCCTCTGCCAGTGTCTCCAACGGCGAAGGCAACGGCCAAATCGTCGGCAGATTCGGCTTCATGCTGAACAATATGCTCGGCGAAGAGGATCTCATGCCGGACGGCCTCGGCAATTGGCGTGAGAACGTTCGGCTCTCTTCGATGATGGCCCCGACCATCATGCTTGGGCGGGACGGCGGTGTCACCGCGCTAGGGTCCGGCGGCTCGAACCGCATCCGCACCGCGATCCTGCAAGTCGCTGTGAATCTCCTCGACCTCGGCATGAGCCTCGAAGACGCTGTCGAAGCCCCGCGTCTTCATGTCGAGAAATCCGGCGCGGTCAGTTTCGAACCGGGCCTCGGTCGCGCCGAGCAGATCCTCGAGGTGCGCCCCGACGCCAAAATCTGGCCCGAGCAAAATCTCTTCTTCGGCGGCGTGCATACGGCGCGGCGTCTTGCCAAAGGCGGTCTCGAAGGCGCCAGCGATCCGCGCCGCCGCGGTCATGCAATTGTGATATGAGGATCGTATGAAAAACGCCGTCGCCATCCGCCACCTCGCCTTCGAGGATGTCGGCATTTTCGAGGATGTGCTGGCGGCGCGTGGCGTGAGCCTTCGCTATCTCGACGCCGGCGTCGACGATTTCGCGCCGGCAAAGGATGCCGACCTGCTCATCGTGCTTGGCGGCCCGATCGGCGTCACCGAGTTCGATCGCTATCCCTTCCTGCGCGACGAGTTCGCGGTGATCGAGCATACACTGAAGCGGAAAGTTCCACTGATCGGCATCTGCCTCGGCGCGCAAGCCATCGCCGCCGCGCTCGGCGCCCGCGTCTATAAAGGCCGCGGCAAGGAGATCGGTTGGGGCCTGATCAGCCTCACCGCGGCGGGGCGCGACTCGCCGCTCGCCGCCCTCGCCGAGAACAAGATGCGCGTGCTGCATTGGCATGGCGACACTTTCGACATGCCGAGCGGCGCCAAACATCTCGCCGAGACCGCCATCACGCCGAACCAGGCCTTCTCTTATGGCCCGAAAGTGCTGGCGCTACAGTTTCACGTGGAGCCGCGCGCGCGGCACATCGAGCGCTGGCTGATCGGCCACACCTCCGATCTACGCTCCGCCGGAATCAATCTCGCCCAACTTCGCGCCGACACCAAGACGTACGGCGAAGGGCTGGAACGCGCCGGCACCAAACTCTTCAGCGATTGGCTGGATAAGGCAGGCTAACGGCTAGAGCGGTACCTGGTCCTGCTTCGCCCCGCGAGGCACGACCGTCTGACCCGGCGCCTTCGGCAGCTCGACGCTCTCCGGCTTGGTGATGTCGTCGCCCTTGGCGTTCCACCAGGTCGAGCCATAGCTGACCCCGCCGCTCTTCTTGGTGAGATGCGTCAGCACCTCCTCGCCGGGATAGTAATAGACGGTCCAAGGCCCGACGATCTTGCTCGGCACCGCGCGCCAGGTGACGAGAACCACGTCGCCCTTTTTGGCGTCGCCCCTCTTTACGTCGATCATCCGGAGCTGCGCCATATAGCTCGGCAGCTCCTCGCCGGTCTTCTCATCCGGCGTGACGGCGGTGCACGTCACCGAGAGCACCCGCACCACGGCGACGATGTCGCTCTTGTCGTTGAGCTCTTGCTCCGACATCGGCGCCGGCAGCGCCAGCGCAGGGAGGATAAAAGCGGCAAAAATCATCGAAGCCAGCAAATAGATTGGGCGCATGGAAACTCCTTTTGTGCGCGTGGAGTTTATTGGAGAAGATTGCGTCTGTCGAAGGCGTCGTTCAGACCGACATCATCGCCGCGGTGAAGTACTGAGCCCGGCATCGGCGTTGCGGGACAAGCTTTTTCCGCCGGCCAGCATGCGGTAGACGCCGTCTTCGGCATCCTGCTTCTGGTCCATTGCTTGCTTGACCCTCTTGATCAGGGCTTCCGCCAGGCCCACGCGAAAATGGTTTTCATCGAAGAAATTCTCGTCGTTCCGGGTCCAGGCAGAATCGATCCGGAAATCAATCATCGTGCCATGTCGTTTATCGACCAGCGCCGCGATCTCTCGCTTGCACCGCTCGATATCGCTGCGGTCCTTGTTGAGGAGCGCGGTGAAGTGTGAGGGCATTACCACCAAGATGACATCCGCCTGAGCCGGCAACGCCGTCAGCGCTCTATCGAGCGACACGAGATCGGGATGGTCGTGCTTTCCTTCCGTGTCCGCGGCTTCGTCCGCGTCGTCCAATCCGTGAGCCGCCGCGTCCTTCTTGTGCTTCTTGTAGAGATTCTTCCTCGCAGTGCTCAAACTCCATCTCGAGTCGACCAGGCTGTTGCTGTAGCCCGTGGCAGGGATCAACGGAGCGCGCCATCCTGCGGCGATCTTGAACTGACGCACCGAGTAGCCAACCATCTTGAGGTTCAACAAGCCCTGAAAGTCGTTGACGCGACTCTCGTCGTACAGCCAGTCCGGAAACAGCACTTTCGGATTATATTGCGCGTAGGGTTCGGTCTTGCACCAGCGCCGCGCGTCGACGCCAATAATGATCCGCTTCGCTTGCGGGGCGTTGCGTCCGATCAACTGCATCATCTTGGTCAATTCGTAGGGAGTGCCGCCGTGAATGGCGACGGTAGCGAAGCGTCCGCCCAAGGCTGAGTTCGCCCTAGCCGGATCGACGTGATGAATGGTCGAGGTGCCGACCAGAAAAGAATCGAAATCGCCGCTGGCGATGATTTGCGGCGCGACGAACCGCCTGTCGGAGACGGCGTAGCCAGGCTTCGATATAACACCGATCGGAGAGACGCCGAGAGGATCGACGAGAAGGATGAGAAGCAGGCAGCCGGCAAGCCCCGTGAGGGCGGTGAGGCCGAAAGCCCAAAGGAAGCGGCTCCACATGATCGTTTCTCCTCAGAACTGGAAATAGATGAAATTCTGCGGCTGGCCCATGCCGACCAGCAGGATGACGAGCACGGCCGTGGCGGCGAGGCCTGCGCCATAGATCGGTCGCGGTTGCAAATTCTCTTCAACGAAGTCCTTGGTGCTGGGCCCAACGAGCGACACCAGCGCCGCAGCTGCGAGCACGAGCGGCCAGCGCGTGTCGCCAGCGATACCTCCCGACCCGATCATCCCGGCCAGCATCTGGCCTGCGCTCGCAAAATCGTCGGCGCGGAACACCACCCATCCCACGATCACGAACACCATGGTCACGGCCCAGCCGACCGGGGCAGAAAGCTCGCGCCCATTTCGCTGCCAAACATGACAGACGATCAGCGCCACGCCGTGCATCAGGCCCCAGGCGATGAAGGTGAAGCCCGCGCCATGCCAAAGCCCGCACAGACCCATGGTAATCAGCGTGGCCTTGATATAGACCGCGGTGCCGTTCCGGCTGCCGCCGAGCGGAATATAGAGATAGTCGCGAAGCCAGCGCGACAGCGTCATATGCCAGCGTCGCCAGAACTCTCTGATGTCCGTCGCTCGATACGGCACGTTGAAATTATCGGGGAAGCGCAGGCCGAGCATCAGCCCGAGCCCGATCGCCATTTCTGAATAGGCGGAGAAATCGAGGAACAGCTGAAACGTGAAGCCGAGCGCACCGAGCCAAGCGTCGGTGAGCGCGGGAATCCGATGGATGTTGAAGATCGGATCGATGATCCTCGCCAGCGGATCCGCAATCAAAACTTTCTTGGCGCATCCGACGACGAAGAAGGCGATGCCCCAGCCGAAACGCTGCGCAAGTCCTGGCCTCAAGGGAGACTCATCGAATTGCGGGATGATCTCGTTGTGACGGATGATCGGCCCCGCGATCAGATGGGGGAAGAGGAAAATGAACAGGCAGAATTTGCGCAAGCCGTAATGGCCGCCAGTACCGCGCTTCAGATCGACGAGATAGGAGACGAGCTCGAACGTGTAGAAGCTGATGCCGATCGGCAGCACGATATTCCATCCGGGCTCCGGCAGCCCGACGAACGAAACCGCGGCGCCGGCGACGAACAACGCATATTTGAAGAAGCCGAGCACCGCGAGATTGGCGGCCACACCAATCCAGATCCAAAACGGCGAAGGCTTGCGCAAGAAAGCTTCGGCGATCATCCACGTGAAGATTGTCTGCCCGACCAGGAGCGGAATGAATCTCGGATCCCACCATCCGTAGAAGATGAGCGAGGCAAGAATCAGCGCGTATTCGCGGCCTGTTGGCCGGTTGGCGAGCGCGTAGAAGGCGGCGAGCGTCGCAGGCAGAAAAATAAGGATGAAGCCCTGTGACTGAAACAACATTGATCGTGCCCCCCGGCAGTGCTCAGGGCGCGGCAGCCGCGGCCGGAACTGTCAGGGCGCCCCCGCCGCCAAGCGCAGAAATCCCCAAGCCACGAGCGCCAGCCCCTTCGCGCAGATGCACCACGTGATCGGCCAATTTCGTCAGGGACTTCTGATGCGAAACCACGAGGAGCGTTAGCTCCGGCTGCCATTGCCGAAGGTTGCGGATCACGGCCTGCTCGGTCTTCTCGTCGAGCGCAGCCGTTGCCTCGTCCAGGATCAGGAGACGCGGCTCGAAAATCAAAGCGCGGGCCAGGGCAATGCGCTGGCGCTGGCCGCCCGATAGTGCCGCGCCCCGCTCCGCAACGACCGTCGCCAGACCTTCGGGAAGGGCTTGGATGAAATCCCAGGCCTCCGCGGCTTCGAGCGCCTTGCGTACGCGCGCCTCGCTGATGCTCGGATCGCCGAGCGTCACATTGTTGAGAATGCTGTCGTGGAAGAGCAGGAAGTCTTGCGAGACGTAGCCCATCATCTCCCGCCATTTGGTCAGGTCGAGTTGCTCCAGAGGCACGCCATCCACCAGGATGGAGCCGCTCTCCACGCGATGCAGACCGGTGAGAAGGTCGATCAGCGTGGTCTTGCCGACGCCCGACGGCCCGAACAGCACCGTCATCTTTCCCGCGGGAATATTCAAATTGGCATGACTCAGCACGGGCTTCCGCGCGTGCGAGAAATTCGCATCGCGGAACTCGACGCCGTGTTCAAGCGTCGGCGCGAAGCTGCCCTCGTTCCGCTCGGCGGCTTCATGGGTTTTCTCGAGGCCGTCTTGCAGCCGCTCGAGGATCTGGCCGAAAGTGACCGCGGAGAGATAATTCCGCTGCGCCCGCGCAATCTTGCCCGAGACTCGATAGAGAATCGTGCCCATCAGCAGAATATTGTGGATCGGCTCGTGCAGCGTCGTCGCCGCCAGGATCATGGCGAGATTGGTGAGGATGGCCAGGACCGGCTCTTGCAGGACGGGGATCGCTTGCGAAGTGACGAGAACACGGCGCGTCACGCTCTCCATCTCATGTGTCTGTCGTTCCAACTGCGAGCCGAGTAGGTCGATTTTCGCGGTGGCCTTGAGCGGTTTAATGCCGGCGAGCGTGTCGGCCAACAGGCCCGTGAGCGAGGTCGTCATGCCGCTTTGCTGCCGCGCCGCCCATTTCGCCCGACGCACCGGGAGATGCAACAGGAACAGCGCCGACGATCCGATCAACAGCGCGAGAATGGCGAGCCGCCAAGATACGAGGAGCGCAAGGCCGAGATAGGCAGCGCATTGCGCCAGGTCCGCAAAGAGATGGGCGGAATGAAGATAGGCCATGCATCCGCGCTGTGGCTCCGTACCAATCGAATGCGCGACACGGCCCAAGCGTTGCCGCGCGAAATGCTTCCACTCGGTGTTGAGCTGTCCGCGGATCAGGGCCAGACGAAGCTCCGTCGTGGATTTGGCGACCAAGGCGCCGACATGGCGCATCGCGATCAGCAGCAGGCCCGCCTTCAAGGAGATTGTGAGGATCATCAAGCCGATCAGAATCGGCACCTCAGCCGAAAGGCCGATGGTCTGCAGCGCACTCTCGAAGGCGCGGCCGAAATGGGTGTTGCTGTGCTCGCCATGGGTCGCGAGCATGATCAACGGCAACAGGGTCGCGACGCCTAATCCTTCGGCGAGGCTGGCCGCCACGAGGCACAACGCGATATCGAAGCGCCAGCCGCGATCATCCCTCAGAATGTGCTTGATCAAGCCGGCCGTAAAGCGCAGCGAGTTGCTCGTCAAATAAGTCGGCGCGGCCTGCGTGACCTCAGCGGCGGCAGTAGGCAAGGTCCCGTCTCCCCCTGAATCGTTAGGGTAAACCCTACTGATTCAGTAGAGATTAGCAATGGACGGATTTTTCTAATTTCGTCAGGGCATTAGGATGGGATTGCGCGTTCGCGACCCCGCTAAACGGCGGGCCATCAGTCGCGGTCGACCAGGCCCGTGGCGCCTTCTTTCTTGGCGCAATGGACGCAGCAATAGATCACGTCGCCATGCTGCACGCCGTGGCCGATGATGCGGCAGCTGCAATGCGGGCAGATTGGCGCGAGCGTCGCGATCGCGCATTCGAAGGAGTCGAACACTAGGGTGCGGCCGCCCATGCTGACCTCGAAGCTCTGGTCGTAGTTGTTGCCGCAATGTGCGCATTTCCCCATGGCTGTACCTCCCGGCTCATGCTGTGAGAACGGACTGTCGGAATTGTAGCATCCCACGAGGTCGGGGAGGGGACGAACGTACCCCTAATGCGCGGCTTCCCAATTGTCACCGGCGCGGGCATCGACCTTCAGCGGCACCTTCAATTTGAGCACCGGCTCCGGCGCCGCCTCCATCACGGCCTTCGCCACCTCCATGGTCGTGTCGACCTCGGCCTCGTCCGCTTCGAACACGAGCTCGTCGTGGACCTGCAGCAACATGCGTGAGGACAGCCCGGCTTCAGCGAGCGCCGCCGGAATGCGGATCATGGCGCGGCGAATGATGTCGGCTGCGCTCCCTTGAATCGGCGCATTGATCGCGGCGCGCTCGAAATTCCCACGCAAAGATGGGTTCTTGGTGTTGATCTCCGGGTAATGCACCTTCCGCCCGAATAGCGTCTTGACGAAGCCGGTGCGGCGCGCCTCGACCTTCATCGCTTCCATATAATCGCGGATGCCGGGGAAGCGCTCGAAATAGGTGTTGATGTAAGTCGCCGCCTCGCCGCGATCGATGCCGAGCTGCGCCGCAAGTCCAAACGCGGAAATGCCGTAGATGATGCCGAAATTGATCGCCTTGGCGCGGCGGCGGATATTCGGGTCCATGCCTTCGATGGCCACGCCGAACATCTCTGATGCCGTCATCGCGTGAATGTCGAGACCGTCGGCAAACGCTTGGCGGAGCGTCGGCGTGTCCGCCATGTGTGCCAACACGCGAAGCTCGATCTGGCTGTAATCGGCGCTGATCAGCTTCTTGCCTTTGTCGGCAATGAAGGCCTTGCGGATCGAGCGGCCTTCCGCGGTGCGGATCGGGATGTTCTGCAAATTCGGCTCGACCGATGACAGCCGCCCGGTCGTCGTCGCGGCTAGTGCGTAAGAGGTATGCACGCGGCCCGTCTGCGGATGGATATAGGTCGGCAGCGCGTCGGTATAGGTGCTCTTGAGCTTCGCCAGCAGCCGCCAGTCGAGCACTTTGCGCGGCAGCTCGTGGCCCTGCGCAACGAGTTCTTCGAGCGCGCTTGCATCCGTGCTCCACGCGCCGGTCTTGGTGCGTTTGCCTCCAGGCAGGCTCATCTTGTCGAACAGGATTTCGCCGAGTTGCTTCGGCGAGCCGATATTGAAATCCTCGCCCGCCAGCTCCCGGATTTCGTCTTCGAGCCGCGCCAGCGTCTGCGCGAACGAGCCGGAGAGGCCCGCGAGCGTGGCGCGGTCGACCTTGACCCCTGTCTGCTCCATCAGCGCCAGCACCGGCGCCAGCGGCCGCTCCAACGTCTCATACACCGTGGTGACGCGTTCGGCCGCAAGCCGCGGCTTCAACACGAGCCAAAGTCTCAAGCCGATATCCGCTTCTTCGCCCGCATATTCGGCGGCGCGCGCCACCGGGACATGCTCGAGGCTCAAAGTGGATTTGCCGCTGCCCATCACCTCTTTCTGGGTGAGGCAGGTGTAGTTGAGCAAGGAGCCCGCGAGCTGCTCCGGCAGATGCTCTGCGCGGCCGGCGTCGAGCGCATAGGACATCAGGCAGGGATCGTCGATTGCCGTGAGTGCGATGCCGTAGCGGGACAGCGCCACCATATCGAATTTGGCGTTCTGCACGATCTTGAGCACGCTTTCGTCTTCGAGCAGCGGCTTCAGCACATCGAGCGCGTCGCGCATCTTGATCTGCGGCGCCTCGCCCTCGCCGCCGAGATCGAGTCCTTCGCCGCTGCGGTGCGCGAGCGGCACATAGGCCGCATGTCCCGGCACGATGGCAAAGGCGATTCCGATCAGTTCGCCCTGCATCGGGTCTGCCGAGTTCAGTTTAGCGCGAAAAGAGAGATGTCCCTGGTAGCGCGCGGTGTCGATCAAGTCGGTGAGACGGGAAAACTCGGTCACGGTCTCGTAGCTCGACCGTTTGAATCCGAGACTGCCGAATTGGCTCGCGAGATTGGCCGCGAGCGCCGCCGGCGAACCTCCGTCTCCCGCTCTATCGACGATGGTGCGAGATGCGACAAATCCCCCCGCCGGCATCTTGCGCAACGGATGATCGTAGGCGCTCTCGCGCTTGCGCGTGTCCTTCCGTGGCGGACCCGCTTCGCTTTGCGGCAGCTCCGCGCCGAGGCCTTCAGCCACGCGACGCAGCAGCGTAGTGAATTCGAGCTTGCGCATGAAGTTGCTCAGCGTCTCGGGCTCGGGCTGGCGAAGCCCGGTCGCTTCGATCGGCACCTCCAGGGGAACGTTGGAATCGAGGATCACCAGGGTACGCGACAGCCGCGCTTGGTCCGCGTAGGTGATCAGGCTCTCTCGCCGCTTTTGCTGTTTGATCTCGGAAGCACGCGCGAGCAGCGTGTCGAGATCGCCATATTCGTTGATCAGGAGCGCCGCGGTCTTCACCCCGATGCCCGGCACGCCCGGCACGTTATCGGTGGAATCGCCCATCAAGGCCTGCACCTCGATCACCTTCGAAGGCGGCACGCCGAAGCGCTCGAGCACCTCGACCTCGCCGATTACCTTGTTCTTCATCGTGTCGTACATGCGAATGCCCGGCCGCACGAGTTGCATCAAATCCTTGTCGGAGGAGACGATGGTCACGTCGGCGCCGGCTTGCAGCGCCTGGATGGCATAGGTCGCGATCAAATCGTCGGCCTCGTATCCTTCCATCTCGATGCAGGCGACGTTGAACGCCTTCACCGCGTCGCGGATCAGCGGAAATTGCGGAATGAGGTCCTCGGGCAGCACTGGGCGGTTCGCCTTGTAACCGTCGAACAAATCGTTGCGGAAGGTGCGCGCCGAGTAATCGAAGATCACCGCGAGATGTGTCGGCGGGCTGAGTTCGCCCGTCTCCCGCAAGAGCTTCCATAACATGCCGCAGAAGCCGT
>DATBSU010000035.1:0-7698 GCA_036559585.1 Methyloceanibacter sp. | reverse complement strand
GAAAGCATCTTTTTTGCCACGGCTGCCAAATGGTCTTCTGCTAGGATTTGGCCACAATAATAAGAATCAGGACTTTGCGGGAATTTGACTTTCGGGGACGGGGGTAAAGTCTTGCCAAACAAAGAGGTTAGACCGCGCGGAGCGCTCGGCTTGGCGCTGTCGGTGGCGGCTTCCGCGCTGGCGGCTGGATGGCTTTTGGCAGGTGCGGCGAAGCCGGCCCACGCGGAGTTTGAAATCCAGGAGGCCGAGGTCGAGAAGGGCGAAGTCGAAATCGAATATCGCGGCGCGGTCCATTGGGGTTTTCCTGCGGGAGAAAAGCAGGAAGCCGGTGCGGAAGAGGGCGCGCTGGAGGACGAGGAAGAAGCGCCGCTTCGCCAGAGCCATGATCTTGAAACTGAGTGGGGCATTACTGACCGCTGGCTAGTTTCGGCGACGTTCACCGCCGATCAGCCCCTTGGCGAAAATTTTGAAACCAGCGCAGTCGAGTTTGAGGTTCAGTACGAGATCATCGAGCCTCAGGGTAAGGGCTTGGGCCTCGCCTTCAACGTCAGCTACGGTATTGCCACGCGTGGCGGCACTGCCGATGAAATCGAATTTGGCCCGATCGTAGATTACGAGGTCGGGAAGCTTGCGCTCACGCTAAATCCATTCCTGACCACTCAGGTCGGTGAGAACCGAGAAACCGATGGGCTCGGCTTCCAATATGGCTGGCGCGCCGAATACGAGGTGGCGGATCACTGGGGGATTGGCGCCGAAATGTTCGGTGAGATCGAGGATCTCGCCAATGCGGGCTCGTTTGACGATCAGAATCACAGTATCGGTCCGACGCTGTTCTACAATCCCGGCGAGAAAGACGAAAATGTGGGCGGCGAAGGGGATGATGACGACGAGAACAACAAGAAGGCGAGTGGCCCGGCGGAAATGGAATTCAGCTTCAACGTAGGCGTCCAGTTCGGGTTGACTGATGTTACGTCGGACACGGCGCTGAAATTCCAGGGCTCTTTGAGCTTTTAGAACGTGTGCTGAGCATGCAATAGAGGGCCACGCCTGCCATGGGGCCTCCGAGCCACAGCCGCCTTTGTCCTCCCGCTAAAACCCAAACAGGGCGCGGGTAAAATCGTTGCTCAGATCGTTGCGTTGACGGTAGCGCTTGCCCCGCGGCGGTTCCGGCTGGCTCGCAACAACCTCGCTGTCTTGTTCGGCCGGCTCTTCATAGAACACCTCTTTTCCGCTGAGCGCGGCCGCCATTCTGGCGTCGTGGCCGTAAATATCGTTGAACTTGGCGATCGAGCCATCGTCGTTCACCTTCAATGTGAAATAGGTGATGTAGACCGGGATATGTTGCTGCAGAGCAACGTGGTTGTCTTCGGAAGTCGCGACCGCCGAACTAATTTGCGCCTGCGACCAGCCCTGGTCGTGGTGCAGCAGCAACAACGCCAACGCCTGGGGATTCTGTACGCGCATGCAGCCGTGGCTTTCGGCGCGGACGGTCTGAGCGAACAGATTCTTCTGCGTGGTGTCGTGCATGTAGACGTCGTGTTTGTTGGGGAATACGAATTTCACCGTGCCCAGCACGTTGTCGGGTCCGGGCGGCTGGAATAATTCGTAATTGCGGATATCGACTCTCCCCCAATCAATCGAGTTAGGATCGATTTCGCGGCCGCTCGCCCCGCGGATGCGCAAATTGTGACGCGCGAGGACCGACGTGTCCCATCCGCCGCCGAAAAAGCCGCCGCCTTGCTGCAGGTAGGGCGCGATCTCCTCGACCTTGATCGAGTTCGGCACGTTCCAATACGGGTTGAACACGATCTCCTCCATCTCGTCGGAGAAGATCGGGGTTTGCTTGTCGGGTTTCCCGGTCACGACGCGGGTCGAGTGGATCGTCTTGCCGTCCTCGACCACGCGCAACATGAATTCCGGGATATTGACCGTTACATAATAACTCCCCAGATCATGGGGAAGCCAACGCCATCGCTCCATGTTGAGCAGAAGCGTCTCGACCTTCGGCTGGCTTACCGTTGGAGCCTGCTGTTCGTGCTGGTTGTTCAGCATCCGCCGCGTCCCCGCGCCAACCAGTCCATCGGGAACCGAGCCGTGTTCTGATTGAAAGCGCTTCACGGCCTCGAGCACGTCTTGGTCGAACATTTTCTCGTTGGCGTCCGCTTGAGTCTGAACCTCGAGCCGCTTCCGAAGGAGTGCCACTTGCTCGTTCTCGACGCCAAGCTTGAGAAGTGGTCCTTCGGGGATCGTGATTACGTCGGGTTTGACGTCGGCGACCTCGGCGGGTTTGCCCCCGCCACGTATCTCGATCAGCTTCTGCCTCAGCGCCTCGAATTGCGGCTGGTCGGGCTGGAAGCTGCGCAAATAGGCCGCTGCATCCGCTCGAATGGCGATCGAGTCGAGCACCTCGGAGGGATTGGGTAGCGCCAGGCTCGGATCGAGATTCTCGCTCAAGCGTTGCGGGTCGATCCTGCCACCCCTTGCATCGGTCGCGTAAGCAAGCAGGGCGTAGTCGATCTGGATCTCGGCGTCGGCCAGCCAATTCTTGGCGTTTGCATCACTGGCGTTGAATCCGTCGGTCTTGGGTAACGCGTAATCGGAAGCCCGCAGACCGTAATCGTCGGCCTTTCCGATCTCGGCAATAACGGCCTCGGCGCGCTTGTTCAGGCCGTTCTCGTCGACCCAGAGCAGTTTCTGGTCTGGAACCGAATAATAATCCACGAGAGCCAGTTGCTCAGCCTTGCGGGCCGTGGATTTGAGCGAGAGTCGGTCCTGGACGGCAATGCGGAGCGCTTCCGTGGGCGTTATCAGCGTGGCTGGCCCATCGGGTTCGGCGGCAAACCCAGGCGAGCTGAAGAATACCGCGGAAATCAGCCAAAAAGCGATTTGGCTCATCGTGTGCCCCTTTGCAACTACGAGGCGTTGAAGTCCCGACACGTCCTATCGCCTAAAGCAAGAAACCGGTCAAATTTTGGCCTGAGCGTGCATTAAGCGACCCCAACGAATACCTTAAAGATAGTCGTCGCCGACTATCGCATAAGAAAAGGATGGCAGATGGCAAATTATCGCAAGACCCAAGAGGCCATTTCGCGGCTGACTCCTGAGCAATATCGCGTGACCCAGCAAAGCGGCACCGAACGCCCCGGAACCGGCGAATATCTGGAGAACAAGCAGCCGGGCATCTATGTCGACATCGTCTCGGGAGAACCGCTCTTCGCTTCGAGCGACAAATATGAATCGGGCTGCGGTTGGCCGAGTTTCACCAAGCCGATCGAGTGCGCCAACGTAAACGAATTGCAAGACACCACCCATGGCATGTCCCGCACCGAGGTGCGTTCGGCGCATGGCGATAGCCATCTCGGGCACGTCTTTCCCGACGGTCCTGCGGATCGAGGCGGCATGCGCTATTGCATCAACTCGGCCTCGTTGCGGTTCATCCATCGCGACGACATGGAGGCCGAGGGCTACGGCGCCTATCTCGATCAGGTGGAGGGTTGATGCGGATGCGCTCACTTTTGTGAAATGGCGACCCCCCACGGTGCGCTGCCGACTGGCATCGACTTCACGACTGTAAGGCTTGGCACGTCGATCACCGAAACGTCGTTGCTGTTGCCGTTGGTGGCGAACAGCAGTTTCTCGTCCGGCGTGAGCGCGAGCTGCCAGACGCGCTGGCCGACCAGGAGATAGCGCTCGACTTCGAGCGTCTTGGCGTCGATGACGGCGATGTGATTTGCAGGACCCAGGGCCACAAACGCCTTCGAGCCGCCTTCTAAGATGCGAACCCCGACCGGCTGCATGTTCTCGGCCTGAACTCCGGGAATCTCGAAGCCGATCGTCTTGATGATCTTGCGCGTCTTCGCATCGATGACCGAGACCGTGCCGGCCACTTCCGATGTCACCCACAGTTGCGATCCGTCGGCGGTAAACTCGGCAAAGCGCGGCCGCGACCCCACCAGCACGTTGTCCACGATCTCGTAGGTGCCGGTGTCGATGAAATGCGCCATGTTGGACGTCTCGGACGTGGCAATCAGGATTTTGCCGTCGGGACTGATGCCGACCCCCTCCGGCTCGACTCCGACCGGCACCTCCGCCACCACTTTCCGCGTCGCAAGGTCGATTGCCGTCATCAAGGCATCGTCCTCGTTGGCGATGTAGACCGGGCTGCCGGAGGGATGAATGTTGATCTGCTCGGGATCGGGTCCGGAGGGGAGCGTGCCGACGATCTCGTTGGTGGTGACGTCAAGGATTTGCACCGTGTCCTCATCGCTCGCGCAGATCAGCAATGATTTGCCGTCGCGCGTCAGCATAATGCCGCGCGGGCGCTGGCCAACGGGGATGGTTTGCTTGACCTGCAAACTGGCGCTGTCGATCACGCTGATCGAGTTACCCTTTTCATTCGAGACATAGACCGTGTAAGCAACCGCGGCAGCGGGGATGCCGGTCAAGCCACCGATCGCCGCGATGACGGGGACGAGGATCTGTTTCAGTCGCATCGCCAAACTCCCGGCATCATTTGAATTTGCATTTGCTCTCCGGCGCATCGATCCCAAGCGTGTCGATTTCGGCGTCTTGGTGCAGGAAGCCCGGTTGCGGCGAGGTTGAAACGGGGAGGTCTGGTCCCACCACCAGGATGGGCTGACGGAGTTGGCCGTCCCATTGGCGAAACGTCACCTTCTGCCCTTTGAACGCCGCGAGATCGAAATCCTTGCCGCGGATATAATTGTTGATGGGAGCGAACGCAGCTGTGCCCGCCCGCGTCGCCCCTTCGCCGATAGCGCGAACGGCGATCCAAGCCTGGTAATCCACCGGCCACATGAATCGGTTGGCGAGACGCTGGAAGCGGTTCTGCATTTGCGTGGCACCCCATTGCTCATGCGCGGGGTGCCAACTCATCGCGGTGAGCCCCGTGGTGCCACCTACCGGTCGCGGGTCCCAGGTGCGGAAGGGCAAATAGGGGCCGAATACCTCGCGCTCGTCCGCGACGATCAAAACGTCATAGGCCGGAGCCCCTTGCGTGAACACCGGCATCTGCTGCTGGATTTGCTGCTCGCCCGAGTCTGAGCGGCGGGCGCCGGGAGCCTCTTTATATTCGCGCTCCTCGACGATCGTACCGCCGAACCGCGACGCCGCTCTGCGAATTGCCTCGAGATAGGCGACGTCTTCCGGAAACACGCCCTTCACCACGAGCCAACGCTGCCATTTCTTCCACACGAGATATTGGGCAAGCGCATCCGCCAGCATGTAACGGTCGGGGGCGGTGTGCAGCACATTGGCGCGGCAGTCCTCCTCGCGGAGATTTTCGTCCTCGGCACGCACGTTGAAGAGCAGCACGTCCTTGTCTTTGACCGAGTCCGATAGACGCAGCAACGTGTCGGCTGGCGCATCGACCAGCACGAAATGATGTTCACTCGCCACCAGTCTTTGCAGTGCCGCAACAGCATCACCGCCGATCGGCACGCGCTCCACGTCCAAGGCAAATTGCTGCTTGATGAAGCGGCCGGTGGTGTTGTCATCCTTCAGCGCGAGTTGCGCGCCGGCGATCCCGTAATCCTCAGGCTCGACGTGGAGCCTCGACAGCGGAATGAGCCGTTTCACCTCCTGCTTGATATAGCCGATCGGCACCTGGGTGAGTTCGGCTGCGGGCCCAATCTGGGCCGCGCCAACGCCAGGCGTTGGAGCTTCTTGTTTTGTTGGCTCGCCGTTCTGGGGCTCCGATTGCACCGGGCGAGCTTGAAGCAGCAGAAAACTGCTCAGCATGCCGAGAAGAAGGAGCGACAGTCTGCGGCTTTGCTGAGAACTCATGCGGTGAACACAACCTCGCCGGCGTCGAGCGGCAGGACATAACACATTGATCCGGAATGTATCCGCTCGTAGGTCCGCGAGCCAGAAATGAGGCGGAGCAAGAGTGGCAAATTATGCTGCCAGGTTGCGGTTGCGGCACCCGGAACCGGCAGCGGTTGATTGACAAATGGCAGGGCCGCGAGCAGTCTCGGACGCGTGGAAAACCGCCTTCTACAGGCCGGATAAACGGCCAACGCGGACCACTCAAGGGAGGTAACCAATGTCAAATCTGAAAACCGTCGGCGCGGTCTGCACATGTGTGCTCGGCCTCGCGGCGATGAGCTTCACCCTAGCTTGGGCCGACGAAACCAAATTACCCAACAAGGACGCTGCTGCGTCCAAGCCGGCAAACGAGGCCCCTGCAACTGCAGTCACGCAGGACCAGCTCAACGCCGCTGCCAAAGACGACGCGAACTTCCTTCACACCAACGGGAACTACGATCAGACCCGCTTCTACCCGGGCAAGCAGATCAATACTGCCAATGTTGGCAAGCTGCATCCCGCCTGGATCTTCCAGACTGAGGTGAAGGAATCGCAGGAAACGACGCCGATCGTCGTCAACGGCGTGATGTACGTCACAACGTCGTTCGACCACGTCTACGCGCTGAACGCCAAGACCGGCGAGCAATATTGGCACTACAAGCATGCCATGGGTCCGGTCACGACCTATTGCTGCGGCCCCAACAACCGCGGCGTCGCCGTCTATGACGACAAGGTTTATCTGGCCACGCTCGATGCCAAGCTGGTGGCGCTTGATGCCAAGACGGGCAGCGTCGTGTGGCAGACCGAGATTGCCGATCCCACGCTCGGCTACAGCGAGACCATGGCGCCAACCGCTGTGAACGGCAAAATCCTGATCGGCACCAATGGTGGCGAGTATGGTATCCGCGGCTTTGTCCGCGCCTATGACGCCAAGACCGGCAAGCTCATCTGGAATTTCGATACGACCCCCGAGAACTCCGTTGGCGTGTGGGCGACCACCGACGCCACCGGCAAAGACATGCATCGCGACATCGCGGCCGAGAAGGCACAACTCGCCAAGGCCGGCGATCCCTACAAGACGATCGGCGGCGGCGTGTGGCAGAACCCGTCGGTCGACCTCAAGACCAACCGCATCTACTTCGTGGTCGGCAATCCTTCGCCTGACCTCGATGGCGCCATCCGGCCCGGCGACAATCTCTATACGGAGTCGCTCGTATCGGTTGATCTCGATACCGGCAAATATGTCTGCCACTTCCAGTTCATCGCCCATGACGTCTGGGATCTCGACGCGGTCAGCCCGACGATCCTGGTCGATGCGAAGGACAAGGACGGCAATGTCGTGCCAGCGGTCATTCACGGCAACAAGACCGGGCACGTTTATGTCAACAACCGCAAGGATTGCAGCCTCATTCGCTTCTCCGAGCCGATGGTGTCGCAAGAGGGCATGTGGACCTTGCCGACGGCTGAGGGTGCCCGCATGCTGCCCGGCGCCAATGGCGGCGTCGAATGGTCGCCGATGGCGGTCAATCCCGATCTCGGGCTGACCTACGCGGTCAACCTGCACCAGCCGATGACTTACCAGGTTCAGAGCTCGCCCTATCCGGGCGGCAAGCTCTGGCTCGGCGGCGCCTTCAAGGTGATCGCGACCGAGGAGTCGTTCGGTAACGTCACCGCGGTCGACTACAACACCGGCAAGATCGCCTGGCAGGTGAAGACGCCGCTGCCGATGATGGGTGGCGCGCTGACGACCGCTGGCGGTCTGATGTTCACCGGCGAAGGCGATGGCTGGTTCAGGGCCTATGATGCCAAATCCGGCAAGGTCCTGTGGTCGTTCTTTGCTGGCGCCGGCGTCAACGCTCCGCCGGCCTCCTACAC
>DATBSU010000034.1:0-3295 GCA_036559585.1 Methyloceanibacter sp. | reverse complement strand
GCCCTCACAGCGCCCCTGGCAAAAATGCCCCGGTCCGTCGCAATATGGGAAAGCTCGATGCGTTCGCCGGGCCCGGCGAAGATCACTTTATGCTCGCCGACGACGTCGCCGCCGCGGAGCGCGGCGAAGCCAATATCGCCGTCGTGCCTCGGGCCAACATCGCCTTTGCGTGTCCACACGCCCTTGTCGGCAAGGGAAATGCCGCGGGCTTCGGCTGCGGCGTTGCCGAGGAGAAGCGAGGTGCCGGAAGGCGCGTCCCGCTTGTGGCGGTGGTGCATCTCCAAAATCTCGATGTCGAATTCCGGCCCGAGCGCTTTTGCCACCTGCTTAGTGAGGCTTGCCAGTAAATTGACGCCGAGGCTCATATTGCCGGCCTTGATGATGGTGGCGTGACGCGCGGCGGCCGCGATCTTCGCATCGTCGTCTGGGGTGAAGCCGGTCGTGCCGATCACATGAACGATGCGGGCTTGGGCGGCGAGGCCTGCGAAAACCGTCGTGGCTTTCGGGCTGGTAAAATCGAGCACCGCATCGACGTTGGCGAAGAGGGGCATTGGATCGTCGGTGATGGTCACGCCAACAGGTTCGAGGCCCGCGAGCTCGCCAATGTCGTGGCCAATATAAGGCGAGCCCTTGGCGTCGACCCCGCCGGCGATCACACAATCTTCCGTCTCGCTCAACACGCGCGTGAGCGTCTGGCCCATGCGGCCTCCGGCACCGAGTACAGCGATCCTCATTGCAGTCATGACCAACCAACCAACCATCATCGAGTCGATGCGACAGGCCGTGCCTCGTGGTATGAAGCCCGACGCGAAAAAAGCCTTCTATGCCGCGATCGGCTTGCTCACAAGTCCATGCCTCAAGCGCCCAGCCTAGCTCCCAGTCTTCTCGTCGCGGCGCTGACGATGCTCGCACCGGCGCAAGCCCGAGAGGTTTCGAGCCTCTATACGCCCCTCGACCTAAAGAAATGCAAAGACGTGACCCCGGCTGACGCCAAGGAATACGGCACGATTTGGCGGTGCGAGGGCTATGAAGGGCTTTCGGTCCGCGTTGCCGAGGGCGATTTGCGGATCTTTGTCTCGTACGGGCAAAACACCACCTCGCGGATGGTAGCGCTGCTCAAACCCGCTAGTACCTAGGATCGCTAGCGGTTTGTGGCGAAATCGAGCCACTCTCCACACAAAGAATTGAGTAACTGAGCTGTTACATCCAGTTGGTGTACCGAGCGATCGGTCCACATACTCGGCTCGTGCATGAAGGCGCCGAGGTTCGAATATGCTGAAGACCGCAAGCCGCGCGGCGCGCGTGCGACAGAAGAATGTTTCGTGCGACGTCGAAATCGCAGGGCTTGCACTCGCGGTGCCGCCGCATTGCATCACGCAAGCCGAGGTCACGACGCGGGCGAAACAGCTTTTTCCCAAGCTTGTCCGCCACGACAGTCTGTTCGCCAATACGGGAATCGAAAGCCGTTACACCTGCCAGCCGGCTGAATGGTATCACCAGGACCATGGCTGGGAGGAGCGCACGGAGATCTTTCAGCGACACGCGCTCGACTTGCTCGAAAGAGTCGCGGTCGACGCCGTTGCGGACGCAAGCCTTACTCTCGACGACATGGACGTCATCGTGGTCAACACCATCACAGGATTGGCGATCCCGAGCCTCGACGCGATGCTGATGAACCGGCTGCAGCTGAAGCCGACGGTAGAGCGGCTTCCGATCTTTGGGCTTGGTTGTGGGGGTGGTGTTGCCGGGCTTTCTCGCGCGTCGCGAATGGCGCAGGCGCTTCCCGGACGCAACGTGCTGTTTCTCACCGTCGATCTCTGCAGTCTGTGTTTCCGTGCGACTGATGACAGTATGGCGATGTTCGTTGCGACTGCGCTGTTTGGCGATGGCGCCGCTGCCGCGGTCTTACGCAGCGCGAAGGGAAAAAGCTCAAGCAACCCGCGTATCATGACGATGGGCGAGCACTTCTGGCGCGGCACCGAACACATTATGGGTTGGGATATCAAAGAGGATGGGTTCGGCGTGGTGTTGAGTCCGGAGCTTCCCGAATTGATCGAGACCAAACTCGCTCCTGCGCTGCAGCAGTTTCTCGACGCGAACTCGATGAGTCTCGGTGAGCTCAGCGGCTTCGTGCTGCATCCTGGCGGCGGCAAGGTGCTGCAGACGATCGAGAAGGTGTTAGGACTGAGCCGCGCGGAACTTGTGCATTCCTGGGAGGTGTTGCACAGGTTCGGCAACATGTCGTCGCCGACCGCTCTGTTCGCGCTCGACCGTGCCATCAGATCCGGCGCGGAAGGTCCACATCTGCTTGCAGCCTTTGGGCCCGGATTCTCCGCCTACTTCGTCATCGTTGAACTTTGATCAACTGCGAGAGGCAAGCGCGCCGTCCTCGAGCCGAATCTTGTACTGGAGCACCGTCCACCACAGCGCGGTCATGATAACAGCAAGGGCAACGGCGCCGAAGGCAAGCGGCAGCACGAAAGTCTCGATGATCGTCAACGCGTAATTGGGGTGGCGTAAGTAGCGGTAAGGGCCGCGGCTGACGACTGGCGCGTTGGGCACGGCAATGATGCGATGCGTCCAGTAGCGCCCGAGACTCCCGATCACCCAATAGCGGACGATTTGCAGCACGACATAATAGGCGATCAGCAGCCAAAGGACGATCGCGTCGGCGGGGACCAGAAAAAACAAAGCTGCGATCCAGGCGAGATGGGTCGCTGCGACGACGGGGTAGTAGTCTGCGCCGACCTCGTATGCGCCTTGCGCCAGCAGCTTCTTGGTGTTTCGGCCGGAATAGAGCTCCTCGAGGCCTCTTTGGGCCAGCACGAGCAGAGCCGCGATCTGGGGCGCGCCGATGGAGGCGGACAGGTCCAAGCTTGGAGACTTTCCTCGGAGATATCCCCTAAACCTAGGAGCGCGGACTCCCTACGGCAAGGCGCTTCTTTAGGCGACTTGCGCGTGGTCTTGAAGCGCCTCTTCAGATTCGGGGACTTCTTGCTCAGGTCTCCCGTAATAGAAACCCTGCACCTGGTCGCAGCCCCATTGCTTCAGCATCTCGGCCTGATCTTCGGTCTCGACACCTTCGGCGGTGATGATCACGTGCAGCGATTGACCAAGGCCCACGATCGAGGAAACGATGGCGCTGGTCTGCGGGCTGACCCCAAGCGTATCGATAAAGGAGCGATCGATCTTGATCTTCTTTACCGGGAAGCGCGTCAGATAGGACAGGCTCGAATAGCCGGTGCCGAAATCGTCCATGGCGATGGAAACGCCAATCTGATCGAGCCGCGTCAGG
>DATBSU010000033.1:0-20871 GCA_036559585.1 Methyloceanibacter sp. | reverse complement strand
AGGAAATTCTTCTTCACGATCTTTGCGTCTTCGTCCGAAAGGACCATGGTTCCGCGCGCATTCCGAATGAACTTGGTCGGGCGCTGAATCATGCCGTGACGCTTCCGCGAGGCCTGGCATTTCACCTTGCCGCTCGCGGTGACCTTGAAGCGCTTCTTGGCACCGCTCTTGGTCTTCATCTTGGGCATTTGGCTTCCTTCAATGGCGGCTCGCTTCCGGTCGCCCGGCAGCGGCGGCTTACTCTTGGTGGTTGAAAGCATGTAAGCCGCCACGGCATGCCCTGCCGGGCGGCTCCATAGAGCGAGCCTTATAGATTGGATTGTGGCGGGCTGGCAAGGGCCAGGCCAACCAAGGCATTATGCTTACCTTGGCGCCAGCACCATCACCATCTGCCGGCCTTCAAGTCGGGGCTCCGACTCCACTTTGGCGATGGTCGCGGTGTCCTGCTTCACGCGATCGAGCAATTTGGTGCCGAGCTCCATATGCGCCATCTCGCGGCCGCGGAAGCGTAAGGTCACCTTCACCTTGTCGCCTTCTTCGAAGAAGCCGACGATCGAGCGCATCTTCACCTGGTAGTCGTGGATGTCGATATTCGGCCGCATCTTGATCTCTTTGATCTCGACGGTCCGCTGCTTTTTGCGGGCCTCGGCAGCCTTCTTCTGCGCCTGGTATTTATACTTGCCGTAGTCGAGAATTTTGCAGACCGGCGGCTCGGAATTGGGCGCGATCTCGACGAGGTCTAGCCCCGCTTCCACCGCGCGCGCGAGCGCATCAGGGGTCGGAACCACCCCAACATTGTTGCCCGTGGCGTCAATCAGCTGAATTGTTTGATTATCGATGCCCTCGTTGATACGGGGCCCATCCCTGTTAGGGGTCAGATTCGTCGGCCGTCTTGCGATGAGTAGTTCTCCTCTATTTGCGTTCACCCGGCTTGCCCAGGGCCAACGTGAAACGCGCCCAAATGACGCAAAATCCAAGCTGCCCTTCTACAGGAAGGGAAATGGGGCTGACAAGTCAAGCGATCCGACAGGTAAGCGCGACGTTCATCAACTCCCGCAAGGGCAATGACACCCCTTTTCGACTTCGTCGAGGAGGGGCATTCTGGGTGGGGGAAGGAAGAAGGGGGTCATCATGCGACGCCAGATATCGTTTGCGATCCTGCTGGGGATGATGGGTTTTGCCATTGGACCTGCCGCCGCCGGGGACAAGAAGTGTCTCGACATTTCCGGCACAGGCGACGGCATCAACAAACAAGTGGCCGTGGAAAGCTCGCGCAGCGCCATCCAGACCGAGATTGAAAAGATTCAGGCGGAAAATCACGTGACGTCGGTTGAAGTCAAAGCGTGGAAACCGGACCCGAGGCCGTATTGGCGAAGTTCCGTTTCTGGCTACCTTTTCCTTACCCCCGATGAGGTCACCGATAAGGTCTATACGATTTGCTGGAAGGGCGTGGTCTCGCCCGCCGTCTGCACGTCAGGGACGGAAGTTTGTTGGCCCGCCGATTAGGCTTCCGATCCGGCCTGCAATGATGGCGGATTCAGGAACTTGTTCTGAAGGTCGGTACCAAGCAGCTCGTCATAAACGGCGAGCGTCTTCTGCTGCATTTGCGATAACGCGAAACTCGAAGCCACATGCGCCCTGGCCCGCATGCCGATCTCCAAGCGATCCTTAGGTGAAAGCGCGAGCGCCACTCTGATGCGATCTGCGAGTGAAGTTGGGTTCGCCGGCGGCACCAGCCAACCCGTGAATCTCTCGGGGCTCTCCTCCGCCGATACGATCGTCTCCGGTAGCGCGCCGAGGCTGGAGACGATCACGGGACAGCCCATGGCTTGCGCTTCGATACTGGTTCGCCCGAATGTCTCCGCGACAAGCGACGGCACCAAGGCGACATGCGAGGCGAGGAAGGCAACGGGCATGTCGGCGCAGTGGCCGACAAGTCTGACCTTGTCTTCGAGACCGCGGCTCTTGATGCGATCGGTCAGCTCCTGTCGGTAAGCGTCCTTGTCGTGCGCGTCTCCGGCGAAGATCACCACGGCCCCGTCGAGTGCGCCCTCGCGGGCGAGCAGCGCAGCGGCCTCGATCGTATCGCGCTGTCCTTTAAGGCTGGTCAGCCGCGCTGCCTGCATTACGATCTTGGTGTCGGGCTTGACGCCCCATCGCTCGCGGAGTTTCGCTACCGGTCCCGGCGGCACCGAGACCGGATCGAACACCGCGCCTTCAACGCCACGAAAAATGGTGCGGATCCGGTCCGGCGAAACGCCGCGTCGTGACTCCATCAAATGGGCAGTGTAGCGCGAATTAGCGATGACGATATCGCCGCGTCCCATGACACTGTTGTAGAACGCCTTGATCGGCCCGAACTCGCCATAGGCGCCGTGATACGTCGTGACGAAAGGAATGCCGGTCCGCCGCGCGGCGATCAACGCGCTCCAGGCCGGCGCGCGGCTTCTGGCGTGGATGAGGTCCACGCCTCGGTCCCGGATCAGTCGCGTAAGCCGCCTTGCATTGCGCCAGATCGTCAGCGGGTTCTTGCTGGCGACTTGCATCTCGATGACCTCACCACCCCCTTGCACGATCGCCCTCGCCATGCGGCCGCCTTCGCTGACAACCAACGCCTTCGCTCCGGCCCGCGTCAGCGCCTCGGCGATTTCGAGTGTTGCCAATTCGCTGCCGCCGGTATCGAGACGCGGCACGACCTGCAATATTGTTACCGGCGCCATGGACGGATGTTTCGAGCCATTCCTTAGAAAATGCATGACCAAGAACCACAATTTCTTCAACTAGGCGAGGGCACTAGACGCCGCCGCATCGCGTTCCGCCAAGGCCCTGGCGGGCGTGAAATCGGCCTTTTGTGGCTCTCCGGCTTCATGTCGGACATGGCCAGCACCAAGGCGACGGCTGTCGCCGCCTGGGCCGCGGCTACCGGCATCCCCATGCTCCGCTTCGACTATTGCGGTCACGGGCTCTCCGAAGGTTCGCTGGCGGACGCCACCATTGGAGATTGGCTCGAAGAATCGATTGCGCTTGCGGGCTTAGTCAAAGCCGCCAGGCTTATCGTGGTTGGCTCCTCGATGGGCGGCTGGCTCGCGCTCCTGCTTGCGCGGCATCTGGTGCAGAGAACAACTCCGCTTGCCGGTCTCGTGCTGATCGCACCTGCGCACGACATGACCGAAACTCTGATCTGGAAACGATTGCCGGAGGAGGCGAAGGCGGCGATCGAGCGGGACGGCGTCTATTATCAACCGTCTGCCTATGCCGAGCCTTATCCGATCACGCGCCATCTGATCGAGGAAGGACGCGCGCACCTTCTCGAGGGCAACAGCTTCGACACGCTCTGTCCGGTTCGCATTCTGCAAGGCATGCGCGACCCCGATGTTCCGTGGTCCCACGCCCTGTCTCTTGTAGACTTGCTGACTGGCAACGACGTGGAGCTTTCCTTGATCAAGGACGGCGATCATCGCCTATCGAGGCCGGAGGACATCGCTCGCCTTGAGGCCGTCGTTGCAGAGCTTGTCGAAAAGGTCAGAAACATTCACACGCGATAGTAGTCGCGATACCAAGCGACGAAGCGCTTGACCCCCTCTTCGATCGGAGTGGCGGGTGTAAAGCCAGTAGCCGCTGTCAGCGCATCCACGTCGGCATAGGTTTCCGGCACGTCACCGGGCTGCGCCGGCACCATTTCCATCACCGCCTTCTTGCCCACTTCTTTCTCGATCACCGCGATATAGTCGAGAAGCTGAACCGGGCTGTGATTGCCGATATTGTAGATGCGATACGGAGCTGACGAGGTCGCCGGGTCCGGCGCTTCCGCGTTCCAATTGGGATCCGGTGTTGCGACGTGATCGAGCGTGCGCACCACGCCTTCCACGATATCGTCGATGTAGGTGAAGTCCCGCGCGTGATGGCCGTAGTTGAACACCTCGATCGGCTTCCCCTGGAAAATGTTGCGGGTGAAGCCGAACAGCGACATGTCCGGGCGTCCCCAAGGCCCATAGACAGTAAAGAAGCGTAGCCCCGTCACCGGCAAGCCGAACAGATGCGCATAAGTATGCGCCATCAGCTCGTTCGCCTTCTTGGTGGCTCCGTAAAGGCTCACCGGATGATCCACGTTGTCATTGACGCTGAACGGTAGCTTCCGGTTCGCGCCATAGACCGAACTCGACGACGCGAAGACGAGATGCCCGACCCCGTGATGGCGGCAGCCTTCGAGCACATGCAAAAAGCCGGTGATATTGGCGTCGACATAAGCATGCGGGTGGTCGAGCGAATAGCGCACGCCCGCTTGCGCGGCGAGATGGATCACGCGCGCCGGCTTCTCCGCGGCGAAAGTTGCATCCACGACGGTACGGTCGGCGAGGTCGGCCTTGATGAAATGGAAGCCGTTATGGGCCTTGAGCCGCGCGAGCCGGGCCTCTTTCAGCGACACGTCGTAATACGAATTCAGATTGTCGAACCCGATGACCTCGTCGCCCCGTTCGAGCAGGCGAATGGCCGTGTGGTAGCCGATGAAGCCGGCGGCGCCGGTGAGAAAAACCCGCATCTTGATGACGCCTATCCTGCTGTCTTGGTTCGAAGCGCCGCCAAGAGGCCATTGACGGTAAGCCATGTCAATTGCGGGAACTGGCCGCAGTCTTAGGCTTGCGCGGTTGACGGGTTTTTTGGGGGTCGGTATAGAGCGCGTTGATCCCGTTACTCTTCGCGGCTTCGCTGCCTCCTTTGGGGCATAAGAGCCCTTTCAAGGACAAGCCAGATGGCCAATACCAAATCGGCGAAGAAAGCCGCACGTCAGACCGTTCGCCGGTCCGGCGTGAATAAGATCCGCCGCAGCCACATGCGGACCGAGATGCGCAAAGTGGAAGAGGCCATCGCCTCGGGCAACAAGGAAGCCGCTCGTGCGGCCCTCAAAGAAGCCGAGCCGGTGATCGCCCGTTCGGCGCAAAAGGGCGTCGTGCATCGCAAGACCGCCTCGCGGAAGGTCTCTCGCCTCGCCAAGCGCATCGTCGCCATGGGCCAAGCCTAGAATCAAAAAAACCCCTCCTGTGGCCAATGGGCCACAAGGGGTATCGGAGCCCGCCGCCGTCTTGGTGTCGGTTGCATGTCAATTCAACGAAAATATCAAATGCTTGGACTTTGATGGCGTGGTGACAGCCGCTTCATTTGTTGCCTCGCGATCCACTGTCACAAAAAATTCCTGTCCGCGAATCTGGCTTTGTCCCGCTTTGGTACTCTCCCCACATTTCCACTGGAAAGCCGCGAGAAAGCGTTTCGGGACAAAAGCTTGCATCGTGACTCTGAGTCTTCCCTTTACTTCGCAGAGTGAAGATTTCACCCCACCCCGCTCGCTTGATCAGCGTTAATGGCATGTGTATAGTCCAATAATCGAACGGGGTTATCCCCTCCTGACAATAGACGCCGCGTAACCCGATTTGTCCGGGGTAAGAATATTTTTGTCTTTGTTTAGGGGGTAGTAGAATTTCTATCGCGAGGTGGCGTCTGGGTTATAACTGGAGGTGGTCTCAACGTAGATCGCTACCAAATATAGTGTTCTGAACACTGTCTGTTCTTGAGTTGTGCTTTGCTATGAGGGAGGGGACGTTGTTTTGAGCGGTCAGGACGACGAGAAAGCGGTCGACGATGTTGACGTTGAGACGACATGGCAAGGCCTAGTCTCGCGCCCAAAGTCGCAGCTGATCGATGTCCGGACGCGTGCGGAATGGACCTATGTCGGGCTTCCCGATCTCGGATCGATTGGGAAGCGGCCTGTCCTTGTCGAGTGGCAGACCTTTCCCGATCAGGCCGTGGATCCGCGCTTCATCGAGCGCTTGGCGGGTGAGCTCAAGGCGCTTGGTGTCGAGAAGGACGACGAACTCTTCTTCATTTGCCGTTCGGGTGGCCGGAGCCTGGCAGCTGCCAAGGCGATGGCCGAATTGGGCTACCGCGCCTGTCACAATGTCGCCGGCGGTTTCGAAGGACCGCTCGATGACGATAGGCACCGTGGCTCGGTTTTGGGTTGGAAGGCGGCGGGCCTCCCCTGGCTTCAAAGCTAGGGATGGGAGGCTCGTCCGTGGGGACGGAGATAAAGGTCCGCGTCGGCCAGTGTTGACTGCTCAAGTGCATAGCGTGCGGTGCGTAACGGCGCGAACGAGAACAATGGAGCAAAAGAAGAACCGTGGCACAGCAAGAGCAGACCGCGCCCAGCGACGCCTGGGTGCGGGTGAAGACGCGGCTACGCGCGGAATTGGGCGAGGATGTCTTTGCCAGTTGGTTTCGGGGTGTCGAGCTTGAGAGTGTCGACGATTCCGTCGTGCACCTTACGGTCGCGACGCGCTTTCTCCGGAATTGGCTCCGTTCGCACTATTACGATTTCGTGCTGCATCTGGCCCGCGCCGAATGGCCGAGCGCCGAGAAGGTCGAATTCAAGGTTCGCCAGCCGCATTTCGCGGCCGAGCCGCCGAAGGAGACCGCCCGGCAGAGACCGAGTCCTGTCCCGTACCCGGCAGAGACTTCGCCTGTCCCGATGCCGCTTCGCACCGGCTATGGGGGTTTCGAGGGTTCGCCGCTCGATCCCAAGCTGACCTTCGTGAGCTTCGTCGTCGGCGCCTCGAACCGGCTGGCGCAAGCTGCCGCACAAGAGGTTGCCAATTCTTTCTCAGGGCCGCAGCAGCGATTCAACCCGCTGTTCGTGCACGGCAGTGTCGGCTTGGGCAAGACGCATCTGCTTCACGCCATTTCCTGGGACGTGAAGCAGCGTCACCCTGAGTCGGAGGTGCTCTATCTCACCGCGGAGCGCTTCATGTCGGGCTTCGTGCAAGCCTTGCGCGCCCGCGATGCGCTCGCCTTCAAGGAGAAGCTCCGCAAGATCGATATCTTGCTGATCGACGATATGGAGTTTCTGCAAGGCCCAACCATCCAGCAGGAATTCTGCCATACGCTGAATTCTCTCATCGATGGCGGGCGCCAGGTGGTGGTCGCGGCTGATCGCGCGCCCACCCAGCTCGACAAGCTCGATACGCGCATGCGCTCGAGATTGGGTGGCGGTCTGGTCGTCGAAATCGGCACAATGGATTACGAGCTTCGCCACAAGATCTTGGCCAAGCGCGCCATCGAGGCCTGTGCCGACACGAAGGGCCTCGATATTTCCGACACTGTGCTCGACTTTTTGGCCGAACGCTTGACGGAGAGCGGGCGCGAGCTCGAAGGCGCGATCCATCGCTTGCGCGCGAGCTACCAACTGACCGACGAGCCGGTTACCATCGAGGTTGCGGAGCAGACCGTGCGCGATCTGATGCGGGGCGCCGAGCCGAGGCGGGTGCGCATCGACGACATCTTGCGCACCGTGTCGAAGCATTATGGTGTGAACCGTGGCGACCTTCTGTCCGGCCGTCGCAATCGTTCGATCGTGCGACCGCGCCAGATCGGCATGTATCTGGCGAAGCTCCTCACCTCGCGGTCGTTACCTGAGATCGGGCGCCGCTTCGGCAATCGCGATCACACCACGGTGCTGCACGCGATACGCAAGATCGAGCAGCTGATGAACGACGACAACCAGCTCCGCGAGGAGATCGAATTACTGAAGCGGCTGTTGCGCGACTAGCGCGGCGGCCTGGCGTGCGTGGGTGATTCAATCACCCACGCCGTCATCCTTAAGGATTGCCGCGAGCCCATCGCGATAAGTGGGAAACGCTAGCCTAACGCCGAGCTCCGACTTGATCAGTTTGTTTGCGATGCGGCGGTTGCCCTCGTAAAAGCTCCGCGCCATTGGTGTGAGGTCTGCCTCCTTAAAAGGGATCGCCGGCGGCAATGGCAGTCCCGCAAGCTCCGCCGCATAGGCAATCACCTCGTCGGGCGGGGCAGGGTGATCGTCGGCGACGTTATAAATCGCTCCTTGGCGTGGGTGAGCGATAGAGGCTTCGACCGTGCTCGCGATGTCAGCGACATGGATGCGGTTGAACACCTGACCCGGCTTCACGATGCGCCGCGCCGTGCCGTCGCGAAGCTTGTCGAAGGCGCTCCGGCCCGGTCCGTAGATGCCGGCGAGCCTGAAAATTTGCACCGGACATCCCACCTCTCTGCCAAATTCCAACCACGCTTCCTCGGCGACAGCGCGAGCCTTTGTGCGCGCATTGCGGGGCTGCGGAGCCATGGCCTCATCCACCCACGAGCCGTCGCTGCCACCATAGACGCCGACCGTCGACAAATAGCCGACCCAGCGAAGCGAAGGGAGTGCTGCGAGTTGATCGCGAAACACCGCGAACACTGGATCGACGCCGGCAACGGGCGGTATCGAATGGAGGAGGTGCGTCGTACCGGGAAGGAGACTTGCGACCTTATCCCGGTCAGAAGTCCCGGTGAAACGCGCCATAGCGTAGCCGCGTTGCGTCAAGCATTCGATCGTGGCCGGATCGCGGGCCGTGCCTGCAATCTCCCAACCTTTCGCCCCAAGGCGTGCCGCGAGGAGTTGTGCCGAGTAGCCGAGACCGAAAGCGAACAGTTTGCTCACGAAGCTACCGTCCACTCAGCTGCCACCACCTGATCCGGCTCGGCGGTGCTTCGCGCTTCCCGCAAGGCCGCAAATTGTTCAGGCGCAAGTTTCGACAGGGCCCAAACCGCCATGGCCCTCACTAGGGGTGAATGATCATCGAGCCGTGCCTCAACCTTCGGCAGCAGACTCACATCGCGAGAATTGCCGGCAGCGACGAGCACGTTGCGAACAAACCGGTCGCGGCCCGTGCGCTTGATCGCGGTGCCGCGGAAGCGGGCGCGAAAGCCGGCATCATCGATACCGAGCAGCTCGGCGAGCGGTGGGTTGTCGCTCTCGCTTCGCGTTGCAAGCTTTGCCTCATGTGCGGCCTCGGCAAATTTGTTCCAGGGACAGACCGCGAGACAATCGTCGCAGCCATAGATGCGGTTCCCCATCGCCTCGCGAAACTCGCGAGCGATGTGTCCTTTGTGTTCGATGGTGAGATAGGAAATGCAGCGCCTGGCGTCGAGCTCGTAAGGCTTTGGGAAGGCGTTGGTCGGGCAGATGTCGAGGCAGCGCCGGCAGACGCCGCAATGGTCGGTCTCAGCCTCGTCCGGGGCAATCTCGATGCTCATAAAGATCGAGCCAAGAAACAGCCACGATCCAAATTCGCGCGAGACGAGATTGGTGTGTTTGCCCTGCCAGCCGATACCGGCCCTCGCCGCGATTGGCTTCTCCATCACAGGCGCGGTGTCGACAAACACTTTGACCTCGCCACCGGCCAGCGATTGAACCTGAGAAGCCAGTCTCTTCAGCTTTGCCTTGATCACATCGTGGTAGTCGAGGCCTTGCGCGTAGACGGAAATCGTGCCGCGCGACAAATCTTGCAGCGCCTCGAGCGGATCGCGATTTGGTGCATAGCTCAAGCCGAGCAGGATGATGCTTCTCGCCTCCGGCCACAGCACATGCGGGTCCTTGCGGCGATCGGCGTTCGCGGCAAGCCAGTTCATGTCGCCGTGGCGGCCTTGCGCGATGAATGAGTCGAAGGCCGAACCCGCGCCCTCGGGCGCATGAGCCGACGCGAAACGCAACGCGTCGACGCCTTGCGCCTTCGCCGCCTCCACGATTTGGGATTTCAGTGTCTCGCTAGAAGTCGAGATCGGCGTAGGTGCCTGACGGGATGAACCCGGCGACTCGGTCGGCGAGTAGGGGCCGGAAAGAAGGCCGCGATTTGAGGAGTGCGTACCAGTGCTTCGCGGGCTCATGATCTTCCCAAGGGACTTCGCCGAGATAGTCGAGCGCCGATAAATGTGCCGCGGCGGCAAGATCGGCGAAGCTTAGCGCGTCGCCCGCGAGCCAGCTCCGCTTCTCGGCGAGATGGCCAATATAGGTCAAATGATAGCGCAAATTCTCATGCCCGGCGCGCATTGCCTCCATGTCCGGGGAGGCGCTTTTCGGGCCGAAACGGCGGAACACCTTCTCCTCGACCAGGTAGTTGGTCACCTCATCATGGAACTTTCGGTGGAACCAGTCGACCAGCCTACGCACTTCGGCGCGGCCCGCGGTGTCCCCCGGAAACGGCTGAAAGCCACCGCCGCTCGCGACGGTCTCGCCGAGATATTCGGAGATCGCATAGGCTCCCGAGATCGGCCCGTCGTTGTCGCTGATCAGCACCGGCAACGAGCCCGCCGGATTTAGCGCCAGAAACTCGGCGCGCCATTCCCACGGCCGCTCCTCGGCAAGCTCGGCCTCGATCCCGCATTCGGCGAGCGCAAGCCGCACCGAGCGGGAGAAGGGGCAAAGTGGGTAGTGCAGAAGTGTCGCCATGACCCCGTATCAGTGGCGTTCGCCCGCAAAAAGAATCGCGCGCGGCCCGGTCACGGTATAGAACCTGCTCGGGCGCGGAACAAGCGCGGCGGGCGAGGGGACGGCCGTGTCGATAGAGCAGATTATCGTTCTTGCGGTGGTGCAAGGCATCACCGAATTTCTCCCGATTTCGTCCTCCGGCCACCTGATTCTGGTGCCAGCTCTCACAGGCTGGCCAGACCAAGGTCAACTCACCGACGTCATGACGCATTTCGGCACGCTGCTTGCCGTTCTCATCTATTTTTGGCGCGACGTGCTGGGAATGATCAAGGGTGCGCTGGAACTTCTGCGCGGCAAGCTCACCGACGAGGGGCGGCTCGCCCTCTACATCATCGTCGCCACCATCCCGGCAGTGGCTTTCGGCGTGTTCCTCAAGAAAATGGGATATACCGATCTCGAACGCAACGTCGCCGTCGTTGCCTGGAACACGATCTTCTTCGGCATCTTGATGCTGATTGCCGACCAATATGGGCCTCAGCTCAAAACCATCGCTAATGTGACCTTGGGCTCGGCCGTTGTCATCGGTCTGGCCCAGGCGCTGGCCCTCATTCCGGGCACAAGCCGCTCTGGCATTACGATGACGGCAGCCCGCTTTCTAGGCTTCACGCGGCCGGATTCAGCACGGTTCTCTTTTCTGCTCGGCATTCCTGCGACCGCTGGCGCGATCGTCTTCACCATTGGCGATGCGCTCGCCAGCGGCGACAAGATAACGAGCGACGAACTCCTATGCGCCGCGCTGACGTTTGTCGCCGGCATCGCGGCGATTGCCTTCCTGATGAATCTGCTGAAGCGGATCAGCTTCCTGCCCTTCGTGCTCTATCGCATGGTGCTCGGCGGCTTCCTCTTGGTGATGCTCTACAGCTGAGGCTCGGGCGGGTAGACCGAGAACTGTCCGCGCGGACGGTATTGCACCAAATAATCCGGCACCACCGCTTCAATACCGACAGGCTCGATGCCGAGTCCCTGCAGGCTGCGGCCGTCGCCGTTCGCCGCATCGCTCACCACATTATCGACCTCGAGCATCCGCACCTGGTCGATTGTCAGCGGTGGGTTGGGCAACAGCTGCAGCATCGCGCCTTGCAGTTTCGCTAGCCAGAAAGGCTCAGAGACGAGCGGGCGTTTCCGCATCGTGTAGGCGAGCACTCTCTTCATCACCTCTTTCAGCGTCAGCACTTCCGGTCCACCGAGCTCGTAGGGCGCCTCATGCTTCATTTTGCCGTTCAGGGCCGCCACGACTGCCTTGGCCACATCGCCGACGAACACCGGCTGCAGCTTTGTCTTGCCGCCCCCGATCAGTGGAAGCACCGGAGAGATCCGCGCGAGTGCAGCGAAGCGATTGAAGAAATCGTCCTCCGGACCGAACACGATTGAGGGGCGAAGGATGGTTGCGTTCGGATCGATCTCGAGCACGGCCTTCTCGCCTTCGGCCTTGGTCCGTCCATAGGCGGAAGGAGAATCGCGATCGGCGCCGATCGCCGAGACATGGACGAACGTCCTCACCCCCGCAGCGCGCGCGGTGTCCGCGACATGGCGTGCGCCTTCATCGTTGATCGCAGCGAAGCTCTGTTTGCCGCGCGGCACGAGAATGCCGACAAGATTGATGATCGCGTCGGCGCCATCCGCAGCCGCACGGAGCGACCCCGGGAAGCGCACATTGGCTTGGACAGCATTGATCTGACCCACGCCGCCGAGCGGCTGCAAATGGCCCGCGAGCTCGGGTCTCCTGACGGCCACCCGCATCCGCGCGCCGGTCTTGACAAGCGCACGCACGATGTGCCGGCCGAGAAAACCGGACCCACCGTAAAGAGTGATGAGTGATCTGCTGTTAAGCTCGATTGGCATTGCCGCACCAGGATAAGCCATCCGCCGTCTGATCCGATTGACATTATCTGACGCCAATCGTACCTCAAGTCCCTCTTGCCCAGGTGGCGGAACTGGTAGACGCGCTAGCTTCAGGTGCTAGTGCCCGAAAGGGCGTGGAAGTTCGAGTCTTCTCCTGGGCACCAATTATGAGGGCGACGCCAGCTTGAATCAGCCCAACAATGTCTTGCTGCATCGAGGCGATCTCCCCGCGGGGCGCCTCAAGACCACGGCGGTCGCGGTCGATACCGAGACGCTGGGGCTCAATCCATTTCGCGACCGGCTGTGTTTGGTGCAGCTTTCCTCTGGCGATGGACAGGCCGAACTGGTGCAGCCGGCCCGCGACTATGACGCGCCCGAGCTGAAGCGGCTGCTCGCCGACCCCTCAGTGCTCAAGATCTTTCACTTCGCCCGCTTCGATATGGCGGTGCTGAAGCATTATTTGGGCGTGATGCCGCACCCCGTCTATTGCACCAAAGTGGCCTCGAAGCTCGCGCGCACCTTCACCGACCGCCACGGCCTGAAAGACCTCTGTCGGGAGCTACTCGGCATTGAGCTCTCCAAACAGCAGCAATCCTCCGATTGGGGCGCCGATAAGTTGACCCCCGAACAGCTCAACTATGCCGCGAGCGATGTCTTGTATTTGCACGCCTTAAGGGAGAAACTGGACGCCATGTTACGGCGTGAGGGCCGCGAGGGTCTTGCCAAGGCCTGCTTCGAGTTTCTGCCAACCCGGGTCCAACTCGATCTGAGGGGCTGGTCGGAAATCGATCCCTTCGCGCATTAGGGCGGCAGCGGGCCAAATTCCGGCGGTCGCAATATGATCAAAGTCCTCGCGTCTAGCTTGGTGCCGGAATCGCAAGGGTTTCTTGGACGTCGCCCATGAGTGTCGGGACAGAGGTCGTCCGTGGCGGCCACGCTTATCACCTTCGTTCTTACGAAGACCGCCAGCGTGACTTTCTGAGCGCGGAGCGACACAGCCAGCATGTGCGCATCTTGCGCCGGGCGCTGCCTGTTTTGGCCGCGATTACCCTTGCTGGCTATTTCGTCTCCGGCGGCTTTAGCGTCACCGTCGGCGACGTCACCGCGAGCGTCGGCGGCATTGCAGTGTCTAACGGCAGTCTCCGCATGACGAACCCGAAGCTGAAAGGCGCCGACAAGAAGAATGGTCCTTACGTGATCAGTGCCGACTATGCCGACCAGGACATGAAGAACCCGAATATGATCGAGTTGCATGCCATCAAGGCCGAAGTGACCGGCCTGTCCGGTGGCTGGTCGAAGATGGATGCCGTGCGTGGCACCTTCAACAGCAAGGCCGAGCATCTCTCCATGAAGGAGCGGATCAACATCAAGACCAGTTCCGGTGTCGTCGGCCGACTGAAGCAAGCGACGCTCGACATGAAGACGCAGACGCTTCGCTCGCATCTTCCGGTCGCTTTCGACATGACCAGCGGCACCGTGCGCGCCAATGCGCTCACCTTTCAGTCGTCGAAAAACATTTTATTGTTTCGCGGCAAGGTCGCCGTTCACTTGATCAAGGCCGCGACCGACGGCGACGCCAAGCCGGTTGCCGCCGCACCGCGCGTGAAGGCGCCGCAAGGTCCGGCGCGGCAATTGCCGCAAGAGGCCGTGCTCCCGGCGCAAGGAGCGCAATGATGCGAGTGCTTAGACGAGAGAGACGCAACGAGCGGCGACCGACGAATGGCGTTGCCGTGCTCGCGCTTGCGTTTGTCGCGACAGGCTTCGCGTCCATTTCTTTCGCGCAATCGCCTCAGAGCAATACCGCCGCGCCGGCCGCAGCGACGATGCAACCCGCTCAGCCCGCCGCGCCCGCCGCTGGGTCGGCTGCTGCTGGCCAAGGCCCAACCGGATCCTTCGCGGGTCTCTCCAAGAATTCCAACCAGCCGATCGATATCGAGTCGGACGTTCTTCTGGTTCATGACTCGCAGAAGACCGCGACCTTCAAGGGCAACGTCAAGGCGGTCCAAGGCACCACGATCCTCTACTCGAAGGAGCTTGAGGTTCACTATGCGGGCGGCGGCAGTGAGAGTTTGACGGGAGCGCCGGGCGCAAAACCCAGCACGGTCGCAAGCACCGATCCGGCTACCGCTACGCCCGAGGCCGCCAAGCCTCCCGCGGCAGGCGACAAATCCGGCATGGCGCTCGGCGACAACGGAACCAAGATCACTCGGATTTATGCCAGGGGCGACGTCGTCATCAACAGCGACCAGGACCAGACCACAACGGGCGACTTGGCGGATTACGACGTGCCCGGCCAGATGGTAACCGTGAGCGGCAATGTGGTGTTAACGCAAGGCAAGAATGTGCTAAAGGGCGATCGGCTCGTTATCAATCTGACCACGGGCGAAAGCCGCTTCGATCCCGGTACTGCCAATTCGGCCAAGCCGGCGCGCATCAAGGCAATTTTCCAGAAGCAGGAAGCCGCCTCTGGCGACGATGCATCGAATAAGGACAAACCGGCTGAGAAGACTGGCAATGCAACGCCTGACGATGGCAGCTCCGGTGCAACCAAGGGCGCGGGAGGCGAGCCTGCCGCCGCTGATACCGCGTCTCAAGGGCAACCGGCGCCGGATGAACCCGTTGTCAAAGAGGCCCCAGCCAAGTCGGCCCCTGGGCAGGATGACGCCTCGCCATGGCAGCTTGTGCCTGGCAATATGCAATAGGTCGGCCCTTTTTTTGGTTCCGGCCGGCGGGGATCTCAATTGAGAGAGCGGATGGCCTCAGTGGGCAAATTGCTGTCATTTCCAGGCCGTCAACCTGTCGTCGCTCCCTCCGCGCCGCAAGCCCAGGATCACGGCCAACCGACCGTTCGGAGCGAGCCCGTCACGGGGCGCCTGACCGTTCATAACGTCGTTAAGGCCTTCAAGAAGCGCACCGTGGTGCGCGGCGTTAGCCTCGAACTGCGCCGCGGTGAAGCCGTCGGCCTGCTCGGCCCGAATGGAGCCGGCAAGACCACCGTGTTCTACATGATCACAGGCCTGATCCCGGCCGATGAAGGCTCGATCAAGATCGACGATCAGGATGTGACCAAGCTGCCGATGTATCGCCGTGCCCGTCTGGGCATCGGCTATCTGCCGCAAGAAGCGTCGATCTTCAGAGGCTTGACCGTCGAACAGAATATTCTCGCCGTGTTGGAGACGGTGGAGCCTGACAAGCAGGAGCGGCAGAAGCAGCTCAACTCGCTGCTTGATGAATTCCGTATCACGCGCTTGAGAGAGTCACCCTCGATCCGACTTTCCGGCGGCGAGCGTCGCCGCGTCGAGATCGCGCGCGCTTTGGCGACGCGTCCCTCCTTCATGCTGCTCGACGAGCCTTTCGCCGGCATCGACCCCATTGCCGTTAACGATATTCGTGCGCTGGTGCACCATTTAACTCAGCGTGGCATCGGCGTCTTGATCACCGACCACAACGTGCGTGAGACCCTTGAGCTGGTTAGCCGGGCCTATATCATTCACGATGGAATGGTGCTCACCCATGGCACCGCTCATGAGATCATCAACAACGAGGAAGTACGGCGCGTCTATCTCGGCGATCAGTTTAGGATTTGATCTTAATCTGCCGTTTGCACGCGTCAGAGTAGAAGTCGGCGATGGCCATCACCACCAAACTCGAGCTCAGGCAATCGCACAGTCTGGTGATGACGCCGCAGTTGCAGCAGGCGATCAAGCTGCTGCAATTATCCAACCTCGATCTCGCGGCGTTCGTCGAGGCCGAGCTTGAGCGAAATCCTCTTCTCGAACACGCCGATGCCGAGGAGGGAGGTGCGCCTGCTCCTGAGCAGGCCGCGACGCCGAGTCAAGAACAAGAAGCGGAAGAAGAGCGCGCCGACGCCGCGGACTCCGCGCGTGAGGTTTCCTCGTCGCACAGCGAGACTTCGGACTCAGCCGACGGCGATTGGTTGGATCTGGAGAGGAGCGATGCGAGCCAGCCCGCCGTCGAGCTCGATGCCGAGCCCCAAGACCTTTATCCGGACTCTGAGGGGCCGGCGATCGGCGATCTCAAGAAGCAGGACTGGGCGCCGCTTGGAGGCAACGGACGCGCGGATGGCGAGACGCCGAACCTGGAAGCCTATGTCGCCGAACAGAGGACGCTCCGCAATCATCTCGCCGAGCAATTGGCGCTTGCGTTCTCCGATCCGGCGCGGCGGCTGATCGGGCATCATCTTATCGATCTCACCGACGAGGCGGGTTATCTCCAAAGCGATCTCGAATCCGTCGCCGAGCAGCTCGGCGCGCCGCTCGAGCTCGTCGAGGAAACGCTAGGCGTGATGCAAGGCTTCGAACCTTGCGGTGTGTTTGCGCGAGACTTGCGCGAATGCTTGGCGCTGCAACTGAAAGAGCAGGACCGCTACGATCCGGCCATGGCGAGCTTCATCGACAATATCGAGCTGCTTGCCGTGCACGATCTCGCCGCGTTGAAGCGCGTGTGCCGCGTCTCAGGCGACGATTTGCGCGACATGATCCAAGAGGTGAAGCGGCTCAACCCTAAGCCCGGTCTGAAATACGGCTTCACGCCGTCGCAGCCGATCGTGCCGGACGTTCTGGTTCGCAGCCTTCCCGATAGCAGCTTCCACGTCGAGCTGAATACCGACACCCTACCGCGCGTGCTCGTGAATCAGTCCTACTACGCGACGGTGAGCAAGGCCACGACGCGCAAAGAGGACAAGACCTATCTTGTCGAATGTCTGCAAACTGCCAACTGGCTGGTGAAGAGTTTGGACCAGCGCGCGCGCACCATCCTGAAAGTGGCGCAAGAGATCGTGCGTCAGCAGGATGCCTTCTTTACCCATGGCGTGCGCCACTTGCGGCCGCTGAATCTGAAGACGGTCGCCGACGCCATCTCCATGCACGAATCGACCGTCAGCCGCGTCACCGCCAATAAATACATGGGCACCAATCGCGGCATGTTCGAGCTGAAATATTTCTTCACCTCGGCAATTGCCGCGTCCGGCGAGGGCGATGCTCACTCCTCGGAGGCCGTGCGTCACCGCATCCAGGAAATGATTGCAGGCGAGCCCATCCACGATGTTCTTTCCGACGACAAGATCGTGGAAAAGTTGAAGGAGGACGGCGTCGATATCGCACGAAGAACCGTCGCCAAATATCGCGAGGCGCTGCGCATCCCATCCTCGGTACAGCGGCGGCGGTTGAAGCGAATCGCGCAAGGCGCCAACCCTTGATTGTTGGCCTAAGCTCTTGGTCTCAGTTGCGATTCTCTTGCAAAAAAATGCAGCATTGCCAAAGGGTTTGACACCCTCTGATGAGGGGGCTAGCTTCCCGCCCCGCGGTGGAATTCGAACGAATTTTGGCCAGGCGAGTTAGCGCTTGGTCCGGCTTTACTTGGCGAAACGGCCAGGGAGCGCGGGGTTAGCAGAGGCAACAAACTCACGCGCAGACAATGACGATACAAGTGACCGGAAAGAATCTCGACCTCGGCGAGGCCTTGCGCGGTTATGTGCAGGATCGCGTCGCCCACACCGTCGAGCGCTATATTGGGCGCACGCCTTCCGGCCACGTGCGCATCGAGAAGGAGCGCGGCGAGTTTCGCACCAACTGTACCATCCATTTGTGGCAGGGTATGAGTCTCGAGGCGCACGGTGTCGCCGCGGACGCGTATCAGAGTGCGGATCAGGCTTGCGAGCGGCTGGACAAACGCGTTCGGCGCTACAAGCGCCGGGTGAAAAAGCATGGCGGCGTCGACCGCAAAGAGACGCATGCCGTCTCTTACGTCGTGCAGCCGCGCCAAGAAGGCCACGAGGAGCGCGAGGGCGAGGAGGAGAATCCCCTCATCATCGCCGAAGCGCCAACCGTGGTGCATGAAATGAGTGTAAGCGACGCCGTGATGCAGATGGATCTTTCCGACCTGGCATTCGTTGTATTCCGCAATGCGAGCCACGGAGAGATCAATGTTGTTTACCGCCGCGACGACGGCAATATTGGCTGGATCGATCCTGCAGCCAAAAAAGCGGAAGCTCGGCGCTAGCAGCTCTTGCTGCTTTGCGCCCCTGAACACGGGTGGGTCTCGCACATGGACTTAGGTGATCTCATCAGTCCCGATTCCGTTTTTCCCTCGCTCAAGGTGAAGAACAAGAAGCAACTCCTGCATGAACTGTCCGCTCGCGCGGCGAACCTCACCGGGTTGGAGGAGCGCGATATTTTCGACACGCTGCTACAACGCGAGCGTCTGGGTTCGACGGGCCTGGGTCAGGGTACGGCGATCCCGCATTGCCGGATCGCCAATCTCAAGCACATCGTCGGCCTTTTTGCCCGGATCGCGGAACCGATCGATTTCGATTCTCCCGATGGCGCCCCGGTCGATCTTGTTTTCTTATTGCTCGCGCCGGAGGGCGCCGGCGCCGATCACCTGAAAGCCTTGGCGCGGGTCTCCCGCCTGTTGCGCGAAGGGCAGGCCGCCGAAAAGCTCCGCACCTCGCGCGACGCAAGCGCGATCTATGCTGTCCTGACGGAGGGCGCCGCGTCTCACGCGGCCTGATCTCGAAGCCTAATGCACGCTTAAGGGGACGAGATCGTTCTCGATCGCGTTGGCGATGGCCGCATGGCGGCTGTCGGTCAGCGCCAGCGGCGTGCCGTCGGCGCCGAGCACCGCATAGAGATCGATGCCTTTGAGTGCCCCGGTGAGGGCCGGGAACAGCTTCCTGGCAACGTCAAGGTCGAGCTGCTTGATATAGGCAACCTCGCCGTCACCGAGCGACGCGAATTCGCTCGCGCTCAAGAGGCGGATTTCACTGTCACTGACTCTCTCGTGTTCGGGCACTCGATTGATCTCCCAGAGGTCACGCGCAACGATAGCGCGTCGCTAACGGATATGGGAAAATTGTTGCGCCGATTCAAGGATGCGCTCGGACGCCCCGATTAACCCTTGACCGGACGCTCCATTCGTCTTTCGCTCCCCCCATGAACTGGTTCGTCGACATCAGATTCGGCAAAGATGCCAATGACGGCAAGACCCCCGGGTCCGCTTTCGCCAACCTGCAACGCGCCATGCTGATCGCGAAGCCCGGGGACACCATCTCTTTGGCGCCGGGGCTATACGACCTCGACCTCGAGAAGCAGATCCGCGCTGCCAGGACTATGGGTCTTGTCATTGCTGTGACCGGCGGCCATTGAGACTGACATGGCGCGCTTCCGATAAGCATCACACGCTCATACCAAGCAGAGATTTTCTGAAACTGGTGGAGCCAGGCGGGATCGAACCGCCGACCTCGTGAATGCCATTCACGCGCTCTCCCAACTGAGCTATGGCCCCTTCAAGTGTCGGGTGGGGTATCAGGTGTCAGATTTCGGATGCCGAGAGTCAAGCATCTAGAGAATGGTACCGGCACGCTGAAAGCTCGACTAGCCTTCCTCCCCCTTGCCCGGGTTTACGATACTGGAAACGTCGCTGCCTTCATCGCCCTCGGGCTCTTCCAAAAACGCGTCTTCGTCGCCGGCCGCCGGCACCTCCACCTCGTCATCGCCGAGATCGACGATTTCCTCTTCCTCCGCGATCACGACGGCTTCATCGGCCTCATCGGCCTCTTCGAGACTCACGATCACCGGTGTGGCACGCAACGGCGCTACGGCCACCGGGACCGGCACCGGCTTGGCCTCTTGCACAACAGCACGCTCGCCGCCGCGCCGGCTCGGCGGTGGTGCGACTTGATAGACGGCTTGGCACGCAGGGCAAATGATCGGCGTCCGACTGAGATCGTAAAACCGCGCCCCACAGCTTGCGCAAACGCGTTTGGTGCCCTTAGCGGGTTTCGACATCAACGCTCCTCGCTCGCATGATGGCTATGGCTCCCCATTGCCACGCCCGATCTGTGCTGTCAAACCTATCGAAATCGCCCTGAAGGCCAAATCCAAGGCTCCTATGAAGCACAACTTGACCGCCGTTCGGTCCGCGGCCCTCAAAGGCCGTATCAGGGTCCCTGGCGACAAATCAATCTCGCATCGGGCCCTAATACTCGGCGCACTTGCAACGGACAGGACGCGGATCACCGGGCTTCTCGAGGCCGATGATGTGCTCGCGACTGCAAAAGCTGTCGCTGCACTCGGCGCCGAAATCTTCAAGGAAAACGGCGCCTATGTCGTTCAAGGTGAGGGCGTGGGTGGCTTGCGCACACCGGATGCGCCTCTCGATTTCGGCAATTCCGGAACTGGAAGCCGGCTGATGCTTGGAGTCGTCGCCGGGAACGACGTAATTGCCGAATTTACCGGAGACGCTTCACTATGTCGCCGGCCCATGGGTCGCGTACTGACGCCGCTGAAGACCATGGGTCTCGCCATTGAGGGAGATGGTGAGCGCATGAACTTGCCGTTACGCGTGCGTGGCACGCCCGATCTCATTCCGATTGAGTACGCGCCGCCGGTGCCGTCTGCTCAAGTCAAGTCGGCCGTGCTACTCGCGGGCCTGCACGCGCCTGGGCGGACTACCGTGATCGAGAAGCTCCCGACACGCGACCACACCGAACGCATGCTGCGCTTCTTCGGGGCGGAACTGAACGTCGTGGCGGGATCTGTCGGCGACGCGCGCGCCATTTCGATTCTGGGCGACGCCGAGCTTCACGGCGTCGATCTCACCGTACCCGGCGACCCGAGCTCCGCCGCGTTTGCCATTGCCGCTTCGTTGATCTGCCCGCGCTCGGACATCGTCATCGAGGG
>DATBSU010000032.1:0-1734 GCA_036559585.1 Methyloceanibacter sp. | reverse complement strand
GTCATTTACATAGCCGGTGCGGCCCATAGTGGGTCTACTTTGCTCGATCTGATGCTTAATGCGCATCCCGAGATCGTCTCCGTCGGAGAGGTGCTCAAACTCAACCGTCAGCTCGGCTATCGGGACCCGGAGAGGAAAAATTACGCGCCCTGTTCGTGCGGCGCGCCTTCGCTGTTGCAGTGTAAGTTCTGGTCTGCCGTCGATGCCGAGATCCGAGCCACCGCGGGAAAATCTCTCACCGAACTCGATGTCCTCGATAGCGACACGCGCGATCCGCGCCACGCGCCGAACGTTACGCTGTTCAAGGCCATTGCCGCCGTCTCCGGTAAGAACTTCATTGTCGATTCTTCCAAGATTCCGCGAAGACTTAGCCAGCTCATGCAATTTCCCGAGCTTGACGTCTACCCGGTTCACCTGATCAGGGACCCGAAAGGCCAGATCGCTTCGGTAATGCGGAAACATGGGGGCTTCCTCAAGAATATCGTTCGCTACGAGATCGTGCAGGAGCAGATTCACCGGACGTTGAAATCGGTTCCCCATAGCGTGGTGCGCTATGAGGATCTGGTGCGCGATCCGGAACGTAGCTTGAACAGTATTTTGCAGCCTCTCGGCCTCAGCTTTGATCGGCGTCAACTCTCCTGGGCGGAAGCCGAGAAGCATATCGTTGCCGGCAACCACATGCGCTATCAAACCACGAGCAACCTTGTCCTGGATGAGAAATGGAGAGAGCGCTTGACCGCGAGTCAGCAGCGCATCATCGATCTCGGCACGACCCGCTCGCGTCGTCTATTACCGCCGACCGGCTTTATCGCGGGCGACCGATGAGATCTTGCGCGTGATTCCCATCGATGAGTAAGCTTCAAGGGACATGCACGCCGCGCCGCTGATCTCAACCGTCGTCTTTGCTTTGGTGCTTGCCTTCGTCTTTGGGCTTGGCGCGCAGCGCCTTCGCCTGCCGCCGCTGGTCGGCTATCTCCTTGCCGGCATTGCCCTAGGCCCGTTCACGCCGGGCGTGGTCGCCGATCAGGGCATCGCCAATCAGTTGGCGGAAATCGGCATCATCCTTCTGATGTTCGGTGTCGGGTTGCACTTCTCGCTGGACGATCTCCTGTCGGTGCGCGCCGTCGCGGTCCCGGGCGCCCTGATCCAAGCGTTGGTGGCGATTCCCCTGGCCATGGGGCTCGCTTCGTGGATGGGCTGGAGCCACGGCGCCGGGCTCATCTACGGCATCGATCTCTCGATCGCCAGTACCGTGGTTGTGCTTCGCATGCTTCAGGACCGGCGCTTGCTCGAGACCGAACGCGGCAAGATCACTGTCGGCTGGCTGATCGTGCAAGACCTCGCCATGGTGCTGGTGCTGGTACTGCTGCCGGTGCTCGCGGGTGTGCTGCGGGGAGAGGGCGAGGCCCCCGATCCGTCCGTGCTGCTCGATGCTCTCGCCCTGACCTTCGGCAAGATCGCCGCATTCATCGTCGTCATGCTGCTGGTCGGCAAGAAGTTGATTCCGGCCTTGCTGCACTATGTTGCGCATACCGGAAGCCGCGAATTGTTTCGCTTGGCGGTGCTCTCCATCGCGCTCGGCTTTGCCTACGGCGCTGCCGAGTTGTTCGGCGTATCGCTGGCGCTCGGCGCATTTTTTGCCGGCATGATCTTGAGCGAGTCGCGCTTGAGCCAGCAGGCGGCGACGGAGTCGCTGCCGCTACGCGACGCCTTTGCCGTGCTGTTCTTCGTTTC
>DATBSU010000031.1:0-17215 GCA_036559585.1 Methyloceanibacter sp. | reverse complement strand
GGAGTTTGGCAAGTTGCGAATGGGCCCGGGGTGCTCCTTGCCTTCAGTCCGTATTATGGAATTTCATTCCTGACTCAACATGGACTCATCGGCATGGCGACACTTGGCGCCGTGTTCCTCGTCGTCACTGGCGGCGAAGCGCTTTATGCTGATCTTGGCCATTTCGGCAAAGGTCCGATTCGCTTTGCCTGGCTCTTCGTAGCGCTGCCGGCGTTGACGCTAAATTATCTCGGGCAAGGTGCGCTACTTCTCACCAAGCCAGAAGCTCTCGAGAGCCCCTTTTTCTTGCTGTATCCAGATTGGGCGCTTTTGCCGATGGTCGGGCTCGCCACGATGGCAACGGTCATTGCCAGCCAGGCCGTGATCACTGGCGCCTTTTCCCTGACGCAGCAGGCAATTCAGCTCGGCATACTCCCCAGGCTCGAAATCAAACACACATCCGAGTCGCAGTTCGGACAAATCTACATGCCGCGCATCAACACCCTACTCCTGCTCGGCGTGCTGCTGCTGGTGACGCAATTTAGGTCCTCCAGCGCGCTTGCGTCGGCCTACGGCATTGCGGTGACCGGGACCATGGTGGTTACCACTATTATGGCGATGATCGTTATCTTCAAGGTTTGGAAGTGGCCGCTGTGGGTAACGCTCGCCATGATGTTGCCGCTCCTCGCCATTGATACGACTTTCCTTTCGGCGAATTTGCTCAAAGTTTTCCAGGGCGGATGGGTACCGCTCCTGATCGGAGCTATGGTGATGCTGGTCATGATCACCTGGCGCAAGGGCACGAAGATTCTCGCGGCAAAAACGCGGCGGCTGGAAACTCCACTCGATGGACTTGTCTGCTCGCTGGAGAAGTCACCACCGACTTCTGTGCCTGGGACAGCCGTGTTCTTGAGCGCGGACCCCACAAGCGCACCGACTGCGCTGCTGCACAGCATCAAGCACTACAAGGTGCTGCATGAGCAGAACGTTGTGCTCACCATCGCGGTCGAGAATGTCCCACACGTCGCCAATGCCGATCGCGTCACCATCGAGCCTATCAGCGCCAAGTTTACTCGCATGCTGCTCCGCTTCGGATTCATGGATAGCCCGAACGTGCCGAAAGCGCTCGCGATCGCACGAAAGCAAGGCTGGAGTTTCGATATCATGTCCACATCGTTCTTCTTGTCGCGACGCTCGGTCCGCACGGATCCACGATCTGGAATGCCGGTGTGGCAGGACAGGTTATTCATTTTGCTGGCGAAGAACGCCGACGATGCGAGCAGCTATTTCCAATTGCCCACTGACCGGGTTGTGGAGATCGGTACTCAAGTGAATGTTTAGCGGATTTGCAGGGAAGGGCGACTTCCGCTTCTGGCACTTAGCGGACACCGTCAAAAACTTGAATTGTTGCCCCAAATGTTGCCCCGAAAAAAAGGAGCCGACCTCTTGGGGAAGAGGCCGGCTCTAGTAAAGGCCCGGTTGGGTCGGGGATGGGTGGGGGATGGTCACCGGGCCTTATCTCGTGAAAACTTGCTGTAAGCTCCTTAGTTGCTATGCGAGGTGGCAACGGCCGCCGGCATCGATTGGTTCGGCGCTACGAGCGAAATCCATACCAGCGGATTCCGCTCCGACTGCTGTTTGATGAAGCTGTAGCCTGTCGCGTTCCAGGTGAGGATTTCGCGGCGCTTATTGTCGAGCACCAGGTCACCGCGGTCGGTGCGCACGGTGAGCACGGCATGGCCTTCGTTGTTCTCGTCGCGCACGACGGTGATGAGAAGCGTGCTCTCCGGCCAGCCGCGCTCGGTGAGCAGGTGGCGCTTCAACAGCACGTAGTCTTCGCAATCGCCCTTGTGATTGGTCGGATAGGTCCACACCTCGACCTGACCATAGAGATCGAGGTCGGTGACCGGGGCGACGGTGTCGTTGACGGTTTTGTTCACCTGCTCGAGCTCAACCCGCTTCTGCGCGGTGAGCTGCACGCGATTGGTAAGTTTCGCCTCTGGCCGGCACTCCGTCTCGTGGTCGCGGCAAAACGTGACGTAACCGATCGGCGGCAAGGTATCGCCGAAGGACTGCAGGAACGTTCCCGTATCCACGGCGAGATCGGGTTCGAGCTGGATCGGATGATTGTTTGTGGCGTCGGCAGGCAAAGATGAGATGAACATCAACATCGCCCAACCTAGAATGAACTGTTTCACTTGCACCCCCCATGTTCTTGAGGAGCACTATCTCAGAAAGATTTTGACATCCGGATAAGAGATACTCGTGTTTTAGCGCAGTATTGGTAATGTATTTTTAGAGAGAACTACTCAAAACTGAATCGCCGGGCGCTCACCGAGCATTAACCATGGGCGCGCGGGCGCGCCGAAAAGCGGTGGACCTGCGAGCAACTTGAGATTTTGCAGAGGAAAGTTGGCCCTAGCCAAACGAGCGGGCGATGCTGTCCGGGTCCTGCATTTCGGCGAACTGAACTGCCAGGCCGGTATCGTGATGACGGACGATACGTCCCCGCATTCGCCCGAGAATGACTTCGGTCTGCAGTGGAGGCTTCTTCTCGATGGCGATCGATGCGCCGCTCAAGGACACGTCGATAATGCGGCAGTCAAATACGTCGCCATTCGGCAGGATGAGCTTGGACAACGGATTGTCCGGCACGACACGCTCATGCTTGCGTTCTTCAGTTAGTCCGAGACTCTCGCGATTGATCAGCCAAGTAAGAAGGTTGGCGATTTTCTCGCGCTTGTACTGACTGGCAACGATACGGACGGCAATGCCGCCATCAACGCTGCGGATGACGATGCCTTCGATGCGGCCGAAATTGTCGAGATAGGCGACGATCCGTTCGCCATCGCGGCATTGGGCAGGCGAGATCATCGCCATGCCGCCGGCCGACATGTTTACCACCTGGCAAGGATATTCTTCCTTGTCCTCGCGCATGAAGCGGCCAAGCACGCGGATCGGGACGCGTCGATATCTTCGCCTGTCGGGAACAAGCTGGGCTAACGAGCGGATAGACTTGGCGTGCGGGGTAGAAGCTTGGGGACGCATCGCCGTAAGGGGCTCAGACGTGGCCAGTTGGTGAAGATTGACGGTGGACATGTGTGGCCTGCTCGCGGAACGCCCTTCAATATGGGTGCCGAGAGCGGGCACACCTAGTCGTGGGACGGTTAACCTCGCAAGACTTGCGCTCTTGAGGTTAAAGAACGTCTAAGTCGACGGTAGTACGATCAAGATTAATCAGCCGGAGGACGTAGTTAGCCTTGCTAGTCGAGGCCGCCTTGGTAGACGCGGAAGCGGTGCCGGACAGAGCGCACAAGATCGGTGGCACTTAAAGGCCTGTCGATCATGGGTTTTGGTGCAGGCGGGTGCTGGTCCTCGTCCTGGTCCGCGGCAGGCCAGTGCAATTCGAGTTTGGCAATTTCGCAATGGCGGAGCGGTGTGGTCCCGAGCCAGAACGGCGGATCGAAGGCGCTCATGGACCCGAGAATTCGATTAACCGTGTTCCCAGTATGGATCAGCGGCAGCAGGATCATTTCGAATTTCACATGGCGGTGGGCTTCGGTATAGGCATCGAATTGAACCTCGCCCATCGCAGCATCGCAATAGACAGACCGAAGTAAAGCGGCGAGTGAATCACGATCTTCCGTGCCAAATAGGCTCAAAAGATCGCTGCCTCTCAGTTCCTTACCGAATTGCGCGCAGATTTTGGTGCCGACCAAGCGAAAGCGGCATCCCGGCACGCCGACATGCTCGGCGATAAAGGTTTCCGGCAAGACCGACGCGATCTGACCGGGCTCGATTTCGAAACGGCGGGGCGCAATACGGCCATTGCGTACGCGATCCCAATACGCGTAAAGCTGCCTACTCGTACTCTGCTGCATATCCCACCCGGGCGAACGCTACATCGTGATTAACAGCCCGCCCAAGCCTTCACCGCCGCAAGGTAAACATCCCGCTTTGGCGCAAGGTACGGACCGACGGGCATAACAAAGCAGGGAGCGTGCCAGCGTTGCCGCGCCTGTTTGTGCCGCGGGTCGGGAGAAGGTCTGAGAGGAGTAGGGGTCGCCGATGTCAGCAGAGCAGCCGATCTTTAACGTGCCAAAGGGGGTAGTTGCGGCGAGCGCGATCATGGTCGCCGTGCAGCTCGTTCTCGGCTTTCTTCCCGATGATGCGGCGCTCTATGTCGTTCGGCTGCTCGCCTTCATCCCGGCGCGGTATAGCGGAGCCGCGGCGGAGCTCCCGGGCGGCTATATTGCCTGCGTCACCTCCTTCGTCACCTACATGATTGTGCATGCCGGCTGGGTTCATCTCTTGGTGAATCTTGCCTGGATGGTTGCTTTTGGCAGTGGAGTGGAGAGACGGATCGGGGAAACCAGGTTCTTCGCTTTCTCCATTCTTTGCGGTATCGCCGGCGCGCTGACGCATCTGGCGCTCCATTTCGGCGAGATGGCGCCGGTGGTCGGTGCGTCCGCTGCGATTTCAGGACAAATGGCTGCCGCGCTCAGGGTGGTGTTCGGGGACCGAAGCGGCGGCAGGCTCGACTTCGCTCGCTCGGCCTTGCCCAGCCTCGGGCAAAGCCTCACCGATCCACGCATGATCCTCATCATCGCGATCTGGGCCGGGCTGAACCTCGTCTTCGGTCTCGGAGCGGTGAGCATGGGTGGCGTCGAGGGAGAGATCGCCTGGGAAGCACATGTCGGCGGCTTCCTGTTTGGCTTATTGTTCTATGGCTTCTTCGATCATGTTGGTGCGGCGCGAGAAGATAAGGTTGCGCTGCAATAGATCGTTTCCGATTCGAATCATTCTTGCGCGCGGCGGCGTGTGAGGACAGAATGTCGCAGGGGTAAGCGGGACGGAGTTCCCGCGCCTTCGGAGGAAACGAGCATGAACGTAGCCACAATTTTGAAGTTGAAGGGCCGTGACGTCCTGACCGCGAGGCCAGACATCCCCCTCATGGAAATCGCGGCTCTGCTCGGCAGTCACCGTATCGGTTGCATCGTTATCGTCGACGAGGATGGCAAAGTCGCCGGCATCGTGTCGGAGCGCGACATCGTGCGCGTTGTTGGGAGTGAAGGCCCTGAGGCACTCAATGAGCCGGTCGAAACTTGCATGACAAAGACCGTCGTCACCTGCCGCGAGGCCGATACGATCGACCGCCTGATGTCGGAGATGACATCACACCGCTTCCGTCACATGCCGGTGGTCGAGAGGGGACGGCTTATCGGCCTCGTCTCGATCGGCGATGTGGTTCGGATGCGGATCGCGGAGGCCGAGATGGAAGCCGCGGCGATGCGACAGTACATTGCCACGGGCTGAGACTCGATCCAAGAAGGAGAAGACGCTTCGAACGCGCTGCGTTTGAGGTGCGTCTCAGGCTGCGAGCGCGCGCATCGCTGCAATGATTTCGTCGAGATGTTTCTCTGCCGCCCTGGCGCCGAGCGCAATGGTGTCGGAGGCCAGATGGAAGTCGAAGAGTTTGACGCCTCCAACCTTCGGCGCGATGAGGATGTCCGGTGGGTCGCCTGCAAGCCGCGAACGCGCGATGCGGTCCTGGGTGATATTGATGGCATCCATCATCACCGCAGAGATTCCAGGCGCGCCGCTGCCCCGGCCAAAGATTTGCCGATGCAGCAGATGTACGGCGGCGCGGCCATTGCCTTCAGGCAGTTCTTGATCCTCGAGCGCCATCGGCGTCTCGGCGAACGCATCCTGGTCGTGGATGATGCTACCCCTGCCGAAGACGTCGCCGCTCAAATTCACCGCGATGACGATACGCGCGCCGAGCGCACGGCACACCGAGACAGGAACGGGATTAACGAGCGCGCCGTCGATCAGCCAGCGGCCATTGATCTGAACGGGGCGGAAGATACCGGGCAAGGCAAAAGAGGCTTTCAGCGCATTCACCAGGCTGCCTTTGTTGAGCCAGACCTCGTGACCGCTACCGAGCTCGGTCGCAACCGCAACGAATCTGCGATCGAGTTTCTCGATGGCGAACTCGCGCAAATGGCCCTCGAGCCGATTGCCGAGGCGTTGTCCGGTGATGAGGCCGGAGCCGCCGAAATTGAAATCGAGGAAACCGAAGATGCGGCGGCGCGTCAGTCCCAGCGCGAAATCTTCGAGCTCGCCGAGCTTGCCCGTGACATAGCAGGCGCCTGCGACCGCGCCCATAGAAGTGCCGGCAACGATGTCGGGCTCAATGCCGGCCTCAAGCAGGGTCTTCAGCACGCCGATATGGGCCCAGCCCCTGGCCGCTCCGCCCCCAAGCGCAATGCCGATTTTCGGTCGTGCCATGCGGTTCATAGTGCCTTTGCCGGGCTGGGTAGCAGTCCAGGCTTTGATCGGTTCTAGGCTATGCCAGGCCATAACAATGACGCTAGCAGGAAGGCTTTAAGGTTCCCTTGCGGCAGGAGCGTGACCATAGACGGCCTCGGGATCGAACAGTTTTTCGCCCTCGACGAAGCGCATGGCGGGGAGGGCGCCTGAGGAGGAGTCGCCTAGGGGGACCGCCCGATAGAAGCAGGAGCGGCGACCGGTATGGCAGCTCGCTTCGACACCCAGCAACTCGACCTTGAGCCAGATCGCATCCTGATCGCAATCAGTGCGGATTTCGACGACACGCTGCGCGTTGCCGCTCTCATCGCCCTTGCGCCATAGCTTGTTGCGCGACCGGCTCCAGTAATGCGCTTCGCCGGTCTTCAGCGTAAGCGCCAGCGCTTCGTCATTCATATAAGCGAGCATAAGCACCTCGCCGGTCTTTGCCGAGGTGGTGACCACGGGCACCAAACCGTCGGCATCGAAGTGGGGCGTGAACACCGTCCCGCTTTCGATGTCGGCTGCAGTGCCGGGTTTAGGAAAAAAAGCAGATTTCGTCACCGCGATATGTCCTTCGCGGCCATCGCGCTCAAGAGCGGCCGCGTTCTGTGGCAAGCATCATGAAGCGAGCCTGCTGGGCAGGATCCTCCTTGAAGATGCCGGTGAACTGCGTGGTGATGGTTGCCACGTCCGGCTTCTTCACGCCACGGATCGACATGCATTGATGCACGGCCTCGATCATCACCGCGACGCCTTTCGGTTTCAGCGCCTTGTCGATGGTCTCGGCGATCTGGGCGGTCATCGTCTCTTGCGTCTGCAGGCGGCGCGCGAAGACCTCGACCACGCGGGCAAGCTTGGAGATGCCGACGACCCGGTCGGTCGGGAAGTAAGCGACATGCGCCCTGCCGATAAAGGGGATCATGTGGTGCTCGCAATGGGAATGCAGTTCAATATCGCGCAGCATGACGATGTCGTCATAGCCGGCAACCTCGTCGAATGTGCGCGAGAGCACCTCCATCGGATCCTCGTGATAGCCCGCGAAGAATTCATCATAGGCGCTCGTCACCCGCTTCGGGGTGTCGCGCAAGCCCTCGCGCTGGGGATCATCTCCGGCGTAAGCGATCAGGGTGCGAACGGCCCCTTCGGCCTCCTCGCGGGAGGGCCGCACGATGCGCGGACCGCGGTCGGTCTCCTTTTGAGCCCGGGTCGGCAGTTTCTTCACCGTGGCATCCATGAGGGGTTCCTCACCTTCAAAACGCGCAAAAAGACCAGCCGGTTCTCGGCTAGGGATCGACGTAGTATACCGGGATCGTAAAGGGTTCGAGCCGATATTTCGCCGCGTCCGGAAAAGTGCGGCAGCGGTGCATATATAATGCGTGAGTTTCGCCTGCAAGGCGAGGGTTACAACGGAATTTGAAGTCCATGAGCCTGCCCAAAGACATCTACAGCCAACGCATCCTGGAGCTTGCGGCCTCGATCCCTAGGACGAGGCGGCTCACGCGCCCCGAGGCCATGGCGACGGCGCATTCGAAGCTTTGCGGCAGCACGGTGACGGTCGACCTCACCATGAAGGGGGACGTCGTCACCGATTACGGCCAGACCGTCAGGGCCTGCCTGCTGGGCCAGACCTCGGCGTCGGTGATGGGCCGAGAGGTCGTGGGCTCGAGCGCGGCGGAACTTCGGGCCGTGGGTGCCCAGATGCGGAAGATGTTGAAAGAGGGTGGACCGGCCCCTTCGGGGCGCTGGGCCGATTTGGCCGTGCTGGAGCCGGTTCGCGACTACAAAGCCAGGCACGCCTCGACGCTTCTCGTGTTCGACGCGGTGGAGAACGCCATCGCCGAGATCGAGGCGGAGCGCAACCAACATCCAAAGTCCGCGCGCGAGGTCCCGACACCTCCGGCGTGAATGCGGTTATCAACTGGAGCAATTGATGCAAGACACCTCGGACAAGAAGAGCCCATGGCTCGATCCGGCCAGCGTGAAGCCCAGGCTCGGTAGCATCTACCCATCGCCCTTCGGCGAGAAGCTTGCCGGCCGCGAGAAGCGCGCGCTCGGCGATCCGCTCGGCCTCAGTCAATTCGGCGTCAATCTGGTGACACTGGCGCCCGGGAGTTGGTCGTCGCAGCGACACTGGCACACCAACGAAGATGAGTTCATCTATGTGCTGGAGGGCGAGGTGACGCTCGTCACCGATGGCGGCGAGACATTGCTTGGGCCGGGCATGGCGGCAGGTTTTCCGGCGGGGAAGCCTGATGGGCATCATCTTATCAATCGAAGCGGTAGGCCTGCACGCTATCTCGAGGTCGGTACCCGGGCGGATACCGAAGTGGCTCAGTACAGCGACATCGACATGGTGGCGAGGAAAGAGGGCGGCCGCTTCGTCTTCATGCACAAGAATGGCGAGCCTTACGCATGAGCCTTCTCGCGCGCCTGACCAAGGCTCCGTTGCTCGGCGCCATCGCGCTTTACCGGCTGACGCTGTCGCCGTTCGTTGGCACGGACTGCCGGTACCTGCCGACCTGTTCGGGCTATGCACGCGAGGCACTCGAGACGAATGGCGCCTGGAAGGGCGGCTGGCTCACGCTTGCGAGGCTGTGCCGCTGCCATCCTTGGGGCGGCCACGGTCTCGATCCGGTGCCTGATCTCAGGGCCGAGCATCACCCATTCGCGCCGTGGCGCTATGGGCGGTGGCGCACAAACCCAGGTGACGAGCGCGCCGTTTCCGGCTAAAAGCTGGCGCGGATAACACCCAAGCTTCTTACCTGCGCCGGTACGCAGGAGTGAGAGGAGAGAAATTCATGTCGCAAATCTCCCTGACATTTCCCGATGGATCAAAGCGCGGCTTCGAGGCCGGCGTGACGGGCAAAGACGTCGCCGAGTCGATCGCCAAGTCCCTCGCCAAGAAGGCGGTGGCCGTCAGTCTCGACGGCAAGCTTCGCGATCTCGGCGCGCCAATCAAATCAGATGCTGCGATCTGCATCCTGACCCGAGACGATCCGGCCGCGCTCGAGCTGATCCGGCATGATGCCGCGCATGTGATGGCGCAAGCCGTGCAGGAGCTCTATCCCGGCACGCAAGTCACGATCGGTCCGGTGATCGAGAACGGCTTCTATTACGATTTCGCCCGTGATGAGCCGTTCACGCCGGACGATCTGCCTAGGATCGAGGCGAAGATGCACGAGATCATTGCGCGCGATAAACCATTCACGTGCGAGGTCGTCGATCGCGACGACGCCAAGGCGCTCTTCAAGAAGAAGGGCGAGGAGTTCAAGCTCGAGCTGATCGATGCCATTCCCAAAGGCGAGGAGGTCAAGCTCTACGCCCAAGGCGATTGGCTGGATCTTTGCCGCGGACCTCACATGACTTCGGTCGGCAAGGTCGGCAAGGGCTTCAAGCTCCTGAAGATCGCCGGCGCCTATTGGCGGGGCGATTCCAACCGGCCGATGCTCCAGCGGATCTACGGCACGGCGTGGGCGAGCGAAGAGGACCTTGCCGCCTATCTCCACCAGCTCGAAGAGGCCGAGAAGCGCGACCATCGTCGCCTCGGCCGCGAGATGGATATGTTCCACTTTCAAGAAGAGGCGCCGGGCGCGGTGTTCTGGCACGCCAAAGGCTGGTCCCTGTTCCAGACGCTGATAGCCTATATGCGGCGGCGCCAGCTCGCCTGGGGATATCACGAGGTCAATTCGCCGGACATGATGGAGAAGTCGCTCTGGGAGCAGTCGGGCCATTGGGAGAAGTTCGCCGAGAATATGTATATCGCCGAGACTCCGGACGAACGCATCTATTGCTGCAAACCGATGAACTGCCCGGGCCATGTGCAGATTTTCAAGCACGGTCTCAAGAGCTATCGCGATCTCCCCTTACGCATCGCCGAGTTTGGCAAGGTGCACCGCTATGAGCCATCAGGGGCGCTGCACGGACTGTTGCGCGTGCGGCACTTCACGCAAGACGACGCGCATATTTTCTGCACCGAGGAGCAGATCACCGAGGAGTGCGTGAGGCTGAACGAGCAGCTGCTGTCGATCTATCGCGATTTCGGCTTCACCGATGTCCGCATCAAGTTCTCCGACCGTCCGGAGAAGCGGGTCGGCGCCGATGAGGTCTGGGACAAGGCGGAGGCCGCGCTCAAGCGTGCGGTTGAGGCCGCCGGACTTGAGTACGAGCTCAACCCAGGCGAGGGCGCTTTTTACGGGCCGAAGCTGGAATATGTCTTGCGCGATGCTATCGGCCGCGATTGGCAGTGCGGCACCATCCAGATCGATTTCAATATGCCGATGCGGCTCGGCGCGTTCTATATTGGGCCGGACGGGGAGAAGAAGGTGCCGGTGATGATTCACCGCGCCATGTTCGGCTCGCTGGAACGCTTCACCGGGATTCTGATCGAGCATTATGCCGGGCACCTGCCGCTCTGGCTTGCACCGGTTCAAGTCGTGGTGGCGACGATCGTCTCCGATGCCAACGACTATGCGAGCGAGGTGCTGGCGAAGCTCGAGGCAGCCGGCATTAGGGCCGAGACCGATCTCCGCAACGAGAAGATCAACTACAAGGTCCGCGAGCACGCGCTCGCCAAGGTGCCGGTGTTGTTCGTGGTGGGAAAGCGCGAAGCGGAGGAGAAGACGGTTTCAATTCGGCGCCACGGCCAGCAAGATCAAGAAGTGCTGCCCTTGGATAAAGCCGTCAGCGCAATTGCGGCCGCAGCAGCACCCCCGGATTGAGCAGCGGGCCGCTGGGGGTTGGTTGCGGCGAGCCGTCGAAGGCGGCGCCGGTATCGGCACCAGGAATGAGGTCAGGCGTCGCTTGAACGTCGGCGGGCGGTTCGGGATTTGTGATGGCGCGGAGCGCCTCGGCGGATGTCGGTCCGGCTTCGACGACCACCTCGATCTGTTTCGGCTGCCCTGTCTCCACACTGAATTTGCTGGTGTAGCTCAGGCCGCCATGGCGAGCGACTACCGCATAATTGCCGGCGGCGAGAATATGGGTGGGCAGCGCCCCGGTGGTCTCTTTCACCATGTCGCCGGCTGCGGTGAGAACGCTCCATTGCGTATCGGCAAGCGCCTCGCCACCTGCATCCTGCACCAGCTTGAAGGTGATGGCGGCGGCGGCATGTTTCACGGTTGCCTCGGTGAGCTTGCCTGGCTCGACGGTCACGTCGGCGCGGACGGCGGCATTGGCGTCGCCATAAAGGCTGACAATGTGATAGGCGCCGGCATTGAGCCTGATGGTAAGGCCGGGCTTGGCGTTGCCGAGAATGGTGCGGCGATTGCCGAATTGGTCCTCTTCGTCCGACATGATGTCAAAATGGACCGCACCCGCGGGGAGCGGATTGTTGTCGGCGAGAGCGGCGGACAGTCGCAAGGCCCCGGTATTGAGAACGAAGGTCTCCTCGATGGAGCGGCCGCTTTCAACCTTGATTTGCTTGGTGATGTTGGAAAGCCCATAGGCGGCGTTGACGAGATAATCACCGGGCATCAGCCCCGTGGTGGGCATGGCTTCGCGCAACGTGCTGACGAGTTTTCGACCGCCGTTGAGTCCTGACTCTGTCGAGTAGACCCGCCAAGTCAGTCCGCCTTGAAGCTTGGGTCCGGCTTCCGTCAGCATCGCCTTGAAGGTGACAGGGACGGGATGGGCCGGCATTGTCGGCGCTGGCGCTGTGGTCACGGCAGGCTTTGCCCCGGCGGCGTTGGGTACTGGCGGGGGCGCAGCAGATTTTTGAATATCGGACTGGCCCGGTGAAGCGGTGGCCGTCGCGGCGCGCGCGCCAGAGTTTGGTGGTGCCGGGGCGGCCAGGGGGATTTCGTCGCCGCCGGCATCATCGGGATCGCGCGTGGATGCGTTGGGGGGCAGGGCCGCGACAGTATCGGGAGCGGAGTTCGGAGCGGCTATGGCATTGGGCGTTGCAGCGGCGACCGGAGCCGGAGCTTGCGGTTTGCCTGATGCGATATCGAGCAAGGTGGTGAGCCCTTGCTTCAATTCGTCGGCGTTGGCTGCGGTAACGAAGGTACCGCCTGTCTTCTCGGCGATGCAGGTGAGCGGCGCGAGCGTCTGCATCGCATTCGCATCGTAAGCGAGGACGTGGATTCGCATTTGCGGCGACTTCTTCTTCAAGAGTTCGGCGGTTCCGCAAAAATCCGCCTTGCAGCTATCGCCTGCACCAACCATGAGCACGATGTCGCGCTTGACGTCTTGGGGTGCGCCGATCCTCGCGGCCTCGGTCATGGCCGCTGTGATCGGCGACTGACCCTTCGGCCTGATCTTGTCGAGGAACTTGCTTTGCGTCTTGGAGGTCAGCTCGCCCGGCTTCGCCAAGGTTTGTGTATCGGCACAATTCGATGTCTGGCGGTGACCGTAGGCGACGAGGCCGAAGGAGAGGCGATCTTCGTAGGTGGGGAGCGCCTCGACCAGCACGGAGCGCGCGATGGCAAGCTTAGTTGTTGCGCCGTTCTTGTCGCCCATCGCTTTGGACGCGTCGAGCACCACGACCACGCTGCTCAAGCTTGTGGGCGCCCCTTGCGGCTTGGTCTCGGCGAAGGCCGCCATTGCGAGCAACATTGAGGGCATGAGCAAAAGCCCAAAGCCGGCGCAGCGTTTCCCCCGCATGCCCTTGCTCCAAAATCAGCCGTCCGCAACGACTTATAGCGGCTTTCCGGCGGTAGAATCCTAGCGAAATTCGGTTAGGAGTGCGGCGGATTTGGGGTGGCCAGCCAGCCCGGATTTGGCCAATTGGGGCATTGTTGGGCGGCTCCAATCGCGATAGGGGATGGCTTCCTTGCCACGTCGAGCCTCACCCGTCATGTCCAATGAAGCCCTTGATCTTCTGCTTACGCGCCGTTCCGTCTCGGCCAACGCGCTCAGTGAGCCAGGTCCAAACGAGGAGCAGTTGCGGCAGATCCTGACTGCCGCTTCCAGAGTTCCCGACCACAAGAAGCTCGCTCCGTGGCGCTTCATTCTCTTTCAGGGCGACGCGCGCAAGGCGTTCGGTGCGGTGCTGGTAGAGGCTTGCCGGGTAGAAGAGAAAGACCCCAGTGCGTTTCGCCTGGAGACCGAGGCCGCCCGTTTCTTACGCGCGCCGACCGTAATCGCGGTCATCTCACGCGTGGTGCCCACTCCTGGCGCTCCCGAATGGGAACAGATTCTCTCCGTTGGTGCCGCGTGCCAAAACACGATCCTTGCCGCGACGGCGCTCGGCTTCGGCGCACAATGGATCACCGAATGGTATGGCTATAGCGAGACAGTGTGCCAAGCCCTGAAGCTCGCGCCGAATGAGCGCGTGGCGGGGTTCGTCTATATCGGCACGGCGAAGGAGAAGCCTGACGAGCGCGAGCGGCCTGCACTCGCCGACATCGTTTCAGTTTGGACGTCCGCCAAGGATCAGTAGCTGAACTGCTCAGACAGGATGCGCTCGGCGAGGCTGTGGCCGGGATCGAACATCATATAGATGTCGATGCCGGACTCTTCCTTGACCTCGACCGCGACCACATTGCGGAACTCGGTATGGTCGGCCACCGCGCTTGTCGGCCGCTTGTCGGCTTCGACCACTTCGATCAGGACGGTGGCGACATTGGGCAAAAGCGCGCCACGCCAGCGCCGCGGGCGGAACGGGCAGATCGGCGTGAGCGCGAGTAGCGGCGCATTGATGGGAAGGATCGGCCCGTGCGCGGAGAGATTATAGGCCGTGCTCCCGGCCGGGGTCGAAACCAGCACGCCGTCGCAGATCAGCTCGCCCATCCTGAGCCTGCCGTCGACGATGATCCTGAGCTTTGCCGCCTGGTAGGTTTGCCGGAACAACGAGACTTCGTTGATGGCGAGCGCCTGGTGCATGGCGCCATCGAGGTCGGTCGCGACCATGCGGAGCGGATGGATGATGCTCATTTCAGCGGCCTCGAGGCGCTCAACCAACCCGTCTTCGCTATAGTCGTTGAGAAGGAAGCCGACCGAGCCGCGGTTCATGCCATAGATCGGGATGCGGCTATTGAGGTGACGGTGCATGGTCTGCAGCATCAACCCGTCGCCGCCCAGCGCCACGATAGCATCAGCGGTCTCCGGGGCGACATTGCCGTAGCGCTCAACGAGGGCCTCGCGGGCGGCCATCGCCTCTTTGGTCTCGCTCGCCACGAAGGCGATATTTAGAAAACGTCCCATGACATCAGCTCAATACTTGGAGCCGGTTAAGATAGCGGGCACTATAAGAAGGACAGAGCTTAAGATTGCAAGCTTTGTCGAGCAAAGGCAGCATGGTGAATAAATGGCAAGCGGCGACGATCCGGTTCTGATCTATACGACCTTCCCTTCGATCGAGGATGCGAAGCGGGTTGGGGCGGTTCTGGTCGAGGCCAGGCTCGCGGCTTGCGTCAACATCTTTCCGGGCATGGTCTCGATCTTCGAATGGAAGGGAAAGCGCGAGGAAGCGAACGAAGCTGCCATGATCATCAAGACCCGGGCCGCGCTGGTCGAGGGGGTTATCGCAGAGGTGAAGCGGCTCCATCCTTACGAGGTGCCGTCGCTGCTCGTGTTGCCCACGGAAGGCGGTAGCGCCGAATATTGCCGTTGGATCGCGGAACAGACGAACAACCAGGTCCTGCCATGAGCGGTGGCAAGCTCGTGCTCGCCATCGATCAGGGCACGACGAGCACCCGCGCGATTGCCTTCGACGAGGAAGGGCGCCCTCGCGCCGCCGCACAGAGGCCGCTCACGCAATATTTTCCGGCGCCAGGCCTCGTCGAACATGATCCAGAGGAGATTTGGCGCTCGGTGCTGGAGGTATGCCGAGAGGTGTTGCGCGAAACCAAACGAGAGGCGATCGCAGCGATTGGCATCACCAATCAACGCGAGACGACGCTGCTCTGGGAGCGGGCGACTGGGCGGACGCTCGGCGGCGCCATTGTCTGGCAGGACCGTCGCACCGCCGATCTCTGTGCGACGCTGAGGGACGAGGGTTGGGGACCGCATGTCGCGGAATCTACGGGGCTCGTCATCGATCCCTATTTCTCCGCAACCAAGCTTGCCTGGCTGTTGGATACAGTTCCCGACGCGCGGGAGAGGGCCCTGCGCGGTGAACTTTGCTTCGGCACGGTCGATGCCTTTCTTCTGTTCAAATTGACGGGCGGCCTTCACGCGACGGACGCGAGCAACGCTGCGCGGACCATGCTCTACGACATCAAGGACGGGTCATGGGACAAGCGTCTGCTCGATCGGCTCCAGATCCCCGAAGAATTGCTTGCCGGGGTGCGCGACAGCCAAGGCATATTCGGTGAGACGGCGATCGAACATTTCGGCGCGGCGCTTCCCATTACCGGCGTGCTCGGCGATCAGCAGGCCGCGGCCTTCGGCCAAGCCTGCTTTTCGCCGGGCGCGTTGAAGGCGACCTATGGAACCGGCTGCTTTGTCGTCGCCAATAGCGGCGACACCAAAGTGCAATCGGCCTCGCGCATGCTGGCGACGATTCTCCATCAACGCGAAGGCCGGCGGACTTATGCGCTCGAAGGCGCGATCTTCATGGCCGGCGCCACGGTGCAATGGCTCAGAGACGGGCTTGGCGTCATCGACTCGGCTGAGCAGAGCGAAGAACTCGCGCGACGCTCCGACCCAGACTCAGGCGTCTATCTCGTTCCGGCCTTCCAGGGGCTGGGCGCCCCGTTCTGGGATAGCGGCGCGCGAGCCGCGATCCTCGGTATGACGCGAGCCTCGACCAAGGCCGACATCGTGGCGGCAGGGCTCGAGGCCGTCGCCTTCCAGACCCGCGATCTACTCGAGGCTATGGCCAAGGACATGGCGGTGAGCGGGCTGCCGGCGCCGGAGACGGTTCGGGCCGATGGCGGCATGACCGCAAATCGGTGGTTCATGCAGCGGCTCGCCGACATTTTACAGAAGCCGGTGGAGTCCGCGTCGATGGCCGAAACCACGGCTCTCGGCGCTGCCTACATCGCCGGTCAGGCGATCGGGTTTTATGGTGACGACACCGAGCTTGCCGCCCATCGCGCTTCGGTCACGACCTTCCTGCCCGAGATGAGCGCGAGTGAAAGCGCTGAGCGCCATGCGGGCTGGCTCCAAGCCGTGAGCAAGGTGCGGTCTGAAGTCCAAGGTTAAACAGACCTTAACGCAATCATTCCTTTGCGAGCTCGCCGGTTAACCAGCTCCGGCGATGTGCAAAGCCTTGTTAAGGCTCGCCTGTTAATTCTGCTTAGAGACGTATTGGTTCGGGACGCCAGTTTCGCGGGTCGGCGGCATGGCGTTTGCAAGATGACATTTGATTGTCGGTGCGGATGGTCTGCCGCGCTTTGTTGAGTTCAGTTGCGTATTGGGGCGTTGATGGACCTGTTAGGACAGAGCTCGAGATGGCCCGCTCTGGCGCGTTTGCGGGCATTCGAGGCCAGCCAGCAAGATCAAAATTCTCTCCCGGCCCGGTTGCGGACCTGGCTGCAGGGTGCGTTGTGGAGCCTGAAACCGCCGCGCCTTTATGGCCTGCCCGGCACGCTCGCCCTGCTTGGTAAATATTATGCGGGTCTTGGGCCGCGGCGAGGGGAGTTGCCCGATCCGCGCCAAGCGTTGCGTCATCCTGACGGGCTCGCCGGAATTTGCACCACGCTGAGCGTGGCCACGCTCAAATCCGCATACGCCAAAGGACTTTATCCGTTCGCTCATATCGGGCCGCAGAAATGGTGGTCGCCGAAGGAACGCATGGTGCTGTTCATCGAAGACTTTCATATCGAGCGGAATTTGCGCCGGCGATTAAAGCAGAAAGAGTTTCGCGTCACGTTCGACTGCGATTTCGATGCCGTCGTCCGGGCTTGCGCCGAGCCGCGTCCGGGACGTTTGCCACTGACCTGGATCAGGGATGACATCGTCGAGGCGTACACACGCGCGCACCATGCAGGCATCGCGCATTCGGTCGAAGTCTGGGATGAGGATGGTAATCTTGTCGGCG
>DATBSU010000030.1:0-2420 GCA_036559585.1 Methyloceanibacter sp. | reverse complement strand
CTGGTCAATCTTCTGATCGGCGTCGTCGGCGCTGTCGTCGGCGGCTTCCTCGCAGGCCTGCTCGGCATTGGCGCCTACGGCCTACTGGGCGAGATCGTCATTGCGACCTTGGGCGCGATCCTCTGCATCTACATCTGGATCAGAATGCGCTGAGCTCGTCCCTTTCATTGCGCTTGAGATCGCCTATATTGCCGCGCGTCCGCATTGGTGCGGCCTGAGCGGCGCTAGCGCGTCCAATTCGTGGAGGTCCCGATGGAAGCTCAAGGTCTCATGTCCATGCCCGGTGTCGGCTTTTTCGGCATGCTCATCATCGGCATTCTTGCCGGCTGGATCGCCGAGAAGGTTACGGCGAGCGATCATGGACTTCTGACCAATCTGCTGGTCGGCATCGCCGGCTCCTTCGTCGGCGGCACGCTTGCCAATCTCTTCAAGATCGAGTTCTACGGCTGGCTCGGCAACCTCATTGTCGCCTCGATCGGCGCCATCGTGGTGCTGTGGATCTGGCGGCGCTTCCGCGATACCGCGTGAGGACAACATTCTTTTGCCCATCGAGTTCGAAAGCGTAGCAAGCGCGGGGGCCCAGCCAGGGGGCTCCGCCACGCTGCCTTTGGCAAAGCCTTCTTGGCTTCGCGTCAGGGCACCGAGTGCGGATGCCTTTGACGCGACACATGCGATTCTTCGCGCCCACCGCCTGAACACCGTATGCGCGGAGGCCGCCTGTCCCAATATTGGTGAGTGCTGGGCAAAACGGCACGCCACCATCATGGTCATGGGCGACGTCTGTACCAGGGCTTGCGCCTTCTGCAACGTCAAGACCGGCCGCCCCAAGCCTCTCGATCCGACTGAGCCGGAGAGGGTGGCGTCTGCCGTGGCGGCGCTCGGGCTGGAGCATGTCGTCGTGACCTCGGTCGATCGCGACGATCTGGAAGACGGCGGTGCTGCGCATTTCGCCGCGACCATCGCGGCGATCCGCGGGGCGGCACCTTATGCCAGTATCGAAGTGCTGACGCCGGATTTCTTGCGAAAGGAGGGCGCGCTCGAGATCGTGCTCTCCGCGAAGCCCGACGTGTTCAACCACAACATCGAGACAGTTCCCTCGCTCTACCGCCGCGTTCGGCCTGGCGCGCGTTACGCGCAGTCGCTGTCATTGCTCGCCCGCGCCAAGGCGCTCGATCCAAATCTCTTCACCAAGTCCGGCATCATGCTCGGCTTCGGCGAGATGGAATCGGAAGTACATGAGGTGATGGACGACCTTCGCGCGGCGGATGTCGACTTCCTCACCATCGGCCAATATCTTCGCCCGACACCGGACCATGCTTCCGTCGAGCGCTATATAGCGCCGGGAGAGTTCACGTCTTATCGGGAGCGGGGCCTCGCCAAGGGCTTCCTTCTCGTCTCCGCAAGTCCACTCACGCGCTCCTCTTATCATGCCAGCGATGATTTCGCGGCGCTCCGCGGCGCCCGCCAAGCCGCGCTTCGGCATTAGCCGCACCCAGTCCAATGCATATCTTTGAAACGAGGCACCGGGTCGGCCATTCTGCTGAGGAGATGTTCGCCCTTGTCGCAGCCGTCGAGGACTATCCGCAATTCTTGCCGCTCTGCGAGGCACTTGAGGTGAAGGGCCGCGAATTCGCCGGCGGCAAGGAGAAGCTGATCGCAACCATGACCGTCGGCTATCGGCTGATCCGTGAAAATTTCACCACCGAAGTGATCGTCGACAAAGCCTCGCGCACCATCTTCGTATCTTATTTGGATGGTCCGTTCGCGCATCTTGAAAATCGCTGGCGCTTCGAGTCGGTGAGCGCCGAGACATCCGAGATTGATTTCTACATTGCCTATAGCTTCCGCTCGAAGCTGTTCGAACGCCTGATAGGTAGTCTCTTCGACAAGGCCGTGCGCAAATATACCGAGGCCTTCGAGGCCCGAGCGGACGCGATCTACGGCGTTCGCACCAATGTGCCGAGAAGCGTCAGCGCATAGGCGACCGCGTCTCGCCTGATCCGGCTGCGCCCAAGGTCCTCAAACAGCACAACTGCGTGGGTGACTTCCGTGTCGCGCCGCCCGGCGGCGAAATGCACGAGCCCCACCGGTTTCTCCGCGGTGCCGCCTCCGGGACCGGCGACGCCTGTCACCGCGATGGCGATCGTGGCGCGCGAATGGGTCAGCGTCCCACCCGCCATGGCCCGGGCGACGTCTTCGCTCACCGCGCCGTGCCGCTCGATCAGCCAGACCGGAACGCCGAGCATTTCGCTCTTGCTCGCATTCGAATAGGTGACAAATCCCCGCTCGAACACGTCCGAGGAGCCAGGGACTGCCGTGAGCGTCGCCGCAAGCAACCCGCCCGTGCAGGATTCCGCCGTGGCGATGGTGATGCCATGCTTCCGAGCTACAGTCAGAAGCTCCGCCGCTTGCGCGATCAG
>DATBSU010000029.1:0-64758 GCA_036559585.1 Methyloceanibacter sp. | reverse complement strand
CACGATGCGGCCTTCGAGCGCGGCGGACTTCAAATTCCGTTCGATATAGTCGCCGCCCACCATGTCGAGAATGACGTCGGCGCCGTGACCTTCGGTCGTCTCGCGCACCGCCTCGACGAAATCCTCCTCGTGGTAGTTGATCGCGCGCGTGGCGCCGAGGTCGAGACAAGCCTTTGCCTTTTCCGCGCAGCCGACCGTGACGATCACGCGCGCGCCGAAGCCGGTCGCCATCTGAATTGCGGTGGTGCCGATGCCGCTCGCGCCGCCATGGATCAAGAGCCAATCGCCCTGCTTCAGCTGCGCGCGCTCGAACACATTGTTCCAGACGGTGAAGACGGTTTCGGGCAGCGCGGCGGCTTCGATGATCGAAAGGCCTTTCGGCGCAGGCAGCGTGGTTGCCTCGGGGGCCACGGCGAAGCCGGCATAGCCACCGCCATTCACGAGCGCGCAGACGTGATCGCCAAGTTTGAACCTCGTCGCGCCAGGCCCAAGCGCCGCAACAATGCCGGCGACTTCGAGGCCGAGTAGATCGGAGGCGCCTTTCGGCGCCGGATAGAGACCTTGGCGCTGCAGCACGTCGGGCCGGTTGATGCCGGCGGCTTCGACCTTGATCAGGACCTCGCCGGCCCCTGGCTGCGGCACTGGCCGCTCGGCGGGGACCAACATTTCTGGTCCGCCAGGCGCTCGCGCCTCGATGATGGTCATGGCCTTTGGCAGCATTTGAAATCATCCCTCGAGTGGCGTTGGGTCGGTTTGGTCAAGGTGCTAGGATGCTTCGCTGACAAAGGGAAGAGCTATGGACATCGAGGATCTCGAGCCGAAGAAGAAGGCCAAGGCCTATGAGCTTGGCCAGGATCTCGCCAAGCTCTCGGTCGGCGAGCTCGCGGCATTGATCGAGACTCTGAAAGCGGAGATCGCGCGCGTCGAGACCCAACTCGACGTGAAGCAATCCTCGAAGAGCGCTGCGGAATCCATCTTCAAACGCTAGCACCGGCGCCATTCGTTAACGCGGTGCTATTGGTAAATTGAGGCTTAGCATTAATCGGTTGTTAGGGGTTTGCCGCTACGTTCACAGTCATCCAGTCCTCTGGATCGAGTGGCCACATCCACTCGGTTTTGACGCCTCCCTGTTAACTTTCCTGAGCCGCCTTAAGGCGGCTCTTTTTTTGGCCGAACGCTCCGCGTATTTTGGCGAAGGCCGCCGCCGTTAACCATTTGGGCGCGGAACCGGCTGACCTTTTCTCAAATTGTCGTAATATGACTTTCGGGGTGCGGCGTAGAGGGGGCAGTCATGGTCGGACGATCGAGAAGCGGGAGTCGTGACGCGGTCACGGTTTCCTTCGGAGCGAAATTCGCGCGCTCGGATCAATTCAGACTGGTGTTTCGCGAAGGCATGGCGCTGGTCGAGGCGGCCGCGACCTATCTCGACGGCGAGGGGCGTAAAGAAGCGCGCAAATTGAAACCCCCGCATTCGCTTGCTTATGCCACCGAGAGCATGCGGCTCACGACGCGGCTGATGCAGCTTGCGTCCTGGCTTCTGATCCGCCGCGCCGTCAGCGAAGGCGAGCTCACCCCAGAACAGGCTCTCGAAGAGCAGCGGAAGATTAAATTGCCGGCGCCGGGAACCGAAAAGCCGAACCGGGACGTGTCGGCGCTGCCGCCGAAATTGCGCGATCTGATCGCACAAAGCCTGAAATTGCAGGATCGCGTGGTGAGGCTCGATGAGATGCTCGGGCTCCACCGCATGCAGTCGGGCGCGGGCGCGAGCAATCCCCTACAAAACCAGATGTCGCGGCTAGAGGCGGCTTTCGGCGCGAAGCCCGAATAGGCCTATTTCAAAAAGCCTTCATATTTCCGCTTGAAGCGGCTTAGGCGGCCGCCACGGTCGGTCAGGTGCTGACCGCCACCGGTCCAGGCCGGATGCGTCTTCGGGTCGATATCGAGCTTGAGCGTGTCGCCCTCGGAACCGTAGGTCGAGTACGTGGTAAACTCGGTGCCGTCGGTCATCACCACTTTGATCTGGTGATACTTGGGATGAATGTCCTTTTTCATGGCAAAAGCTCGCTTCAAAGTGGGGAGGATGACTTTGCGCCAGCGTATAACGGAAGTTCGTCCAGGGCACAAGGCTGCGCCGGAAAGGCGCAAGGGCTGGGCCTTCCCGTAGGCGCCTCATCCCCGTAAAGTCCGCCCCTTCGTTACGCTGGGCCAAGAAAAGTGCAGCTTCAGAGTTCAAAGCCGAATGGCCTCGATGTAGAGGCGGGCCCGCGCGCCAATGCAAAGGGCCCACGCCCTTCGCTGAAGCCCCTGTCCGCGCTGAAACCTTATCTGGCGCGCCATAAAGGCATGCTTAGCGCGGCGCTTTTAGCGCTTCTGATCTCGGCCGCCGCCACGCTCGCCATCCCGCTCGCCGTGCGGCGCATGATCGATCTCGGCTTCTCCGGTATCGAGCCTGACCTCATCGACAAATATTTCGCCACGCTGGTGGGGGTCGGTCTGATTTTGGCGCTGGCGAGCGCGGCGCGGTTCTATTGCGTCAATTGGCTGGGCGAGCGCGTGGTCGCCGATATGCGCCGCGACGTGTTCAGGCACCTTACGGGACTAAGCCCCGCATTTTATGAGACTGCGCATTCCGGCGAGGTGATGTCGCGGCTCACCGCCGACACCACCCAAGTCAAGGCGGCGGCCGGCACGGTGATCTCGCAAGCGTTGCGCAATCTTCTCATCCTGATCGGTGCTTGCAGCCTGATGGTGGTGACAAGCCCGAAATTGTCGCTCGCGGTTCTGATCGCAATTCCTGTTATCGTGCTGCCGCTGGTGGCCTATGGACGCGCCGTGCGCGCGCTGTCGCGCGAGGCGCAAGATACGCTCGCCAACGCGTCGGCCTACGCCTCCGAGAGCCTTGGGCAATTGCGGGTGCTGCAAGCCTTCACGCAAGAAGGCGCCGTGACCAAGCGTTTCGGTGAGGCGGTCGAGCGGTCCTTTGCCGCAGCTGATGCACGGGCCAAGGCGCGCGCCGGATTGACCGGCATTGCCATTTTCCTCGTGGTGGCGAGTGTGGTGGGCGTGCTGTGGTATGGCGCGCAAGACGTGCTGTCCGGAGCGATGACGGGCGGCCGACTCAGCCAATTCGTGCTCTATGCGCTGCTGGCGGCTGCCGCCGTCGGCGAGCTTAGCGAGGTTTGGGGCGAGGTCAGCCAGGCTGCGGGCGCCGCCGAGCGGCTAGCGGAATTGCTTTCGATCGAGACCAAGATCAAATCGCCGCTCCATCCCAAGAAGCTGCCCTCGCCGCCGCGCGGCGAGATCGCGTTCGAGAATGTCGTGTTTTCTTATCCGCTCAGGCCCGAGACGAGCGCGCTGAAGGGCGTAAGCTTCGAAGCGGCGAAAGGCGAGAGGGTCGCGATCGTGGGACCATCAGGCGCCGGCAAGACCACCATCTTTGCGCTTCTGCTGCGGTTCTATGACGTCGATTCCGGTGACGTCACCGTCGACGGCGTGAATGTCAGCGAGGCCGATCTCACCGAGCTTCGCTCACGCTTCGCCATCGTGCCGCAAGAGACGGAGCTGTTTGCCGACAGCGTCGCCGCCAATATCGCCTATGGCGCGGCGGCTGCCACCAAGGACGAGATCGAGCAAGCGGCGCGAGCCGCGTTCGCCCATGATTTCATCGTGGCGCTACCGCAAGGCTACGCCACCATGCTTGGCGAGCGGGGCGTCACTCTATCAGCGGGACAACGGCAGCGGATCGCGATTGCGCGCGCCGTGTTGCGGAACGCGCCGATCCTGCTGCTGGACGAGGCCACAAGCGCACTCGATGCGGAAAGCGAAACCCTGGTGCAGCGCGCGCTCGACGGCATCATGAAAGGCCGCACCACGCTCGTGATTGCGCATCGGCTGGCGACGGTAACGGAGGCCGACCGTATCCTGGTGGTCGATAAGGGGCGCCTGGTGGAAGAGGGCACGCATCGGAGCCTGCTCGGCAAAGGCGGCCTTTATCAGCGGCTGGCTGAGCTGCAATTCGCCCCGGACGCCGCCGAGTAATACCCCCGATTCTTGCTGTTTCCTGGTCCTGACGTTCAGCCCCGGTTCAGCTAGACTTTGCTTTTCTGCCAGTCAGCCGAATGTGACAGCCGAGGAGAGGGCCATGAGAGCCGTAGGTCGTATGTTTAGCGCGACGCTTCTATCGTCGCTTCTGATGCTGGCGACGGTTCCGGCCAAGGCCGAAGACCCGTCCGCCGCGCAGATCATCAATTCGCTGCAGGGTAAAGCCACGAAGTTCCGCTCCTTCGACCCGGGCCAAGCGCAGCGTGAGCAGAAGCAAGAGCAGCTCGTCACCAAGCTGCGCGGCATGAAGACAAGGCAGATCACCGTCGAGGAGCGGAAAGAGATCGCCAACGTGGTCAAGGAGAACGATCTTCCGGCCATCGATCTCGAAGTCTTCTTCGACTACGACTCCGCCGCCATCACCGGCGAGGCGCTCCCGATCCTGGACAAGCTCGGTGCGGCGCTCAATAGCGACAAGCTCAAAGGCTCAGTGTTCATGGTCGCCGGCCATACCGATGCGCATGGCAGCGCCGACTATAATCTCGGCCTTTCCAATGCGCGCGCGCGCTCGGTTCGCGAATTCCTGATCAAAAAATATCACATCGCGCCGGATCAGCTGGTCGCGGTCGGGTTTGGTGAAGAGCAGCTGAAGAACCCGGAAGATCCCGATGCGGGCGAGAACCGCCGCGTGCAGGTGGTCAACATGGCGAACAAAGATGTGGCCGAGAAGGCGCAAGCCCCCGCCGCTCCGCCTGCCGAACCAAAGGCTAAGGACGAGCCGGCTGAGGACGCTCCGGGTGCGGAAGACGCGCCACCGCCCGAAGGCGAGGGCGAGGATGCGCCACCGGAGCAATAAAGGTTATCTGGCGCGGCGTCTTTGGCTGGGGGCAGGGCGCAGTGCCGAGAGCAACAGAGACGAAAGGCATTTGAGGAGACTCCCCCATGACAAGCGTCCGGAACATTGTGTGCGGTCTCGTGATCTGCTCATTCGCGAGCTTCGGCGTGCAAAGCGCTCTAGCCGAGGACATGAGCAAGGACCAGATGGTCAAATCGCTCAAAGCCAAGCCGAGTTTCAGGCTTCAGGAGCGGGCAGCCGAGAAGGCAGCCCGTCCTTCCGGCAGCGCGCCGTCGAGCAGCGTGCAATCGGCTCCGTCCGCCTCCTCGCCATCACATCATCGATTTTCGCATGAGCTTCGCCATCTGAGCCACGATTCACGTCGGATCACCGTGGAGGAGCGCAAGAAGGTGATCGAGGTGGTGCGGCACGACGACCTGCCTTCGATCGATGTCGAAGTGTTCTTTGCCTACGACTCCTCGACGATCTTGTCAGAGGCGCTGCCGAAACTGATCACGCTCGGCCAGGCTTTGTCCGATCCCGAGCTCAGAGGCAGCTCATTCCTGATTGCAGGCCACACCGACGCACGCGGCTCCGATTACTACAATCTCGAGCTATCGAATGCGCGGGCGGAAGCCGTGAAGCGATTCCTGGTCTCCAATTTCCATATCGATCAGGAGAGCCTGATCACGCTCGGCTTCGGCGAGGAGCAGCTGAAGAATCCCTATAGCCCGTTCTCGGGCGAGAACCGCCGCGTGCAGATCGTCAACGTCGCGGCGCCCGTGGCAGAGAGATAGATTGGGCGCTACCGCTCGGTGAGTTTCAGCTCGATGCGTCGGTTCTTGGCGAGTGCGTTATCGTCAGTGCCGGAATCGATCGGCTGGAACTCACCGAAGCCCGCCGCGACCAGCCGGTTGGCCGGGATGCCCTGTCCCATCAGATAGCGCACGACCGAGATGGCGCGGGCGGAGGACAGCTCCCAATTGGAGGGAAATTCCGAGGTGGCAATCGGGTGGATGTCGGTATGGCCATCGATGCGCATGACCCAGCCAATATCCGGCGGGATCTTGGTCTCGAGCTCTTTCAAGGCGGCGCCAAGCTTATCGAGTTGGTCGGTGGCTTCAGGTTTCAGCACCGCAGAGCCTGAATCGAACAGCACGTCGGAGGGAAACACGAAGCGGTCGCCGACGACTTGGAAGTCGGCGCGACTGCCGAGCGCCTCTCTCAGCTTGCCGAAAAAGTCGGAGCGGTAGCGGGCGAGCTCCTGCACTTTCTTCGCCAAGGCTACGTTCAGCCTCTGGCCGAGATCGGCGATCTTGGCCTGGCTGTCCTTGTCCTTCGCCTCGGAGGCATCGAGCGCCTCCTGCAGCGAGGCAAGCTGTAGCCGCAACGCCGCGAGCTGCTGGTTCAGGATCTCGACCTTGGCCAGCGCGTCGTTGGTGATTTGCTTTTGCTGTTCGAGCTCGCCGCCGAGTTGGGTCGCCTTGGCTTCGGCATTCTCAGTCTTGCCGCCTTGCTCGCCCATCATGCCGGTTAGGCGCGCATTCTCTTTCTCTTTGTCGGCGAGCGTCGCTTGCAGCGCGGCGAGACTATCCTCGGTGGACTCGCTCTTGGAGCGTTCGAGCGCGAGCAACTCGGTCAGCTGCGACAGCTGGCGGTTCAGCCGCGACAGCATGGTGTCCTTGCCGCTGGTCTGCTGGGTGATAAAATAGCTCGAGAGCATGAACAGCGACATGAGGAAGGTCACCACCAGGAGCAGGGTGGAGAGCATGTCGACGAAGCCCGGCCAATAATTCGCGGCCTGAGGCCGGCGACGGCGAGCAAGAGCCATCGCTAACTGCGCTCCTCGCGCGCCGGCAATTTTGCCTTGTCGGTGATTTGCCGGAGCACGCTGGCAAGCTCATGCTGGTGTTGCGCCTGCTCATCGGCCCATTCGCGCACGACTTTTTGCTCGGCGCGCATTTGGCGGATCAGCTTGTCCACGCCTTGCGCCAAGTCTTTCACCGCGGTGCCGGTATTGTCGTTGAGTACGCGGGTGTCCACCTTCTCGCCCAAATCCGCGAGCGAGCGCTGCATGTCGAGCAGCGCGAAGCGGAGCTGCGGCGGCAGGGAGGATGCGGGGGCGCCTTCCGCCGATTGCAGCTCGGTGATGCTGGAGAGCCAATCTTCAAGCTCATTATAAAAGCGGCTCTGGGCGTGGCCGGCTTGCAGATCGAGAAAGCCCAAGATCAGAGAGCCGGCGAGGCCGAACATCGAGCAGGAGAAGGCGGTGCCCATGCCCTTTAGCGGCGCCGCCAAGCCTTCTTTCAGCTGGTCGAACAGCATGGTGCTCTCGCCGCCATTGGTATCGAGGGCGCCGATGGCCGAGCCCACCGAGCTTACGGTCTGCAGCAGGCCCCAAAAGGTGCCGAGCAGGCCGAGAAAGACCAAGAGGCCGACCAGATAACGGGTGGTTTCGCGCTGCTCGTCGAGGCGCGAGGCCACCGAATCGAGCAGCGAGCGCATGGCGCCGGTATGCAGCGCCAAATGGCCGGTGCGGTCGCGCAGCATGGTGGCCATCGGCGCCAGCAGTACCGGCTGCTTGTCGACGGTGATGCCGGGATCGGAGATGCGGAAATTGTTGACCCAGCGGATCTCGGGATAGAGCCGCAAGACCTGCCGGAAGGAATAGACGATGCCGACGAGAAGCACGCCGATGATAAGGGTATTCAGCCCCGGATTGGCGAAGAAGCTGTTCCGTAGCTGCTGAGTCTGACCGTCGACGACGATGGCCAGGAGTCCTGCGAGAACCAAGAACAGCGTCATGCGCCAAAGGAAGACTTGCGGCTTGGTGAGTTTGGCCTTGTAGTCGGACGGGGTCGCTGCAATTGCTGCCATGAGCGAAGTCCTAGCGTCTCGTTGCGAGGTAAAAGAGTCGGCCAGAGATTAGCCGAATACTATGACATGCAAAACGGCAACCTCAGGGCAGTACACACGGAAGTTGATCCGTGGAGCGAAAATATAGCGGCCAAGCTGCCGTGGCTATGGGGACTCTTCCCGGCAATGTCAGGGTGACTTTGTGGCCGACTTGATCAGCTTCAGGAGCTGGCGGTGGATCGCCTCGTTGCCGGCCATCACGCTGCCATCGTCCAAAACACGCTCACGACCGCTCGCGTCGGTGATGTAGCCACCCGCTTCTCTGACAATGACGATGCCGGCGGCGAGATCCCAAGGCTTCAAATTGCGCTCCCAATAGCCGTCGAAGCGGCCTGCCGCAATCCAGGCGAGATCGAGCGAGGCGGCGCCGGTGCGCCGAAGCCCCGAGCTTACCGCCATGACGGCGCGGGCTTCATCGAGAAAACCGTCATGGTCAGGCTTGCCGCGATGCGGTGCACCGGTGACGATGACGCAATCCGAGATGTCGGTCCGTGCCGCCACTCTGATGCGGCGGTCGTTAAGATGCGCGCCCTTGCCCTTCTCTGCGGTGAAGGTCTCGTTGCTGGCAGGACAGTAGATGAGGCCCGCGACCAGCTCGCCTTCGCGTTCGAGCGCGATCGAAATGGCAAACAGCGGAATCCCGTGCAGGAAATTGGTGGTGCCGTCGAGTGGATCGACGATGAAGCGGTGGGTCGCGTCCGCGCCCTTTACTTCGCCGCGTTCCTCCATGAGGAAGCCGTAACCGGGTCTGGCGCGGGAAAGCTCGTTGAAAATAATCTCCTCGGCGCGATGATCGGCGGCAGTGACGAAATTGGCGGGGCCTTTGATCGAGACCTGCAGTTGTGCGACCTCGCCAAAGTCGCGTGCAAGGCTGCGGCCGGCTTTACGCGCGGCGCCGAGCATCACATTCATCAGCGCTGAAGCGGGCATCGTTGCGACTTTCTGGTCGTGCCCGCGTCAGGCGGGAATGAGGGCACGCTAATCGGCGCGGCGCACGTAAGTGAGTTCGTTGGTGTCGACGACGACGCGGGTGCCGGCCTCGATGAAGGGGGGTACGAGAATGCGCACACCGTTATCGAGCTTGGCAGGCTTATAGGACGACGCGGCAGTCTGGCCCTTCACCACGGGGTCGGCCTCGACCACTTCGAGGGTGACCTGATCGGGAAGCGACACGTTGATGGGACGGCCGTCGTGACTCTCGACCGTGACCATCATACCGTCTTGCAAGAAGGCGGCGCGCTCCTCGAGGAAGTCCCGCCGAATCTGAATCTGCTCGTAGCTCTCAGTATCCATGAAGGTGAGCATGTCGCCTTCGGCAAAAAGATATTGATAGTCCTTTTGCTCGAGGCGGACCCGCTCCACGGTTTCAGAGGCGCGGAAGCGCTCGTTCAGCTTGGTGCCGTCGAGGGCGTTTTTCAGCTCGACTTGCGCGTAGGCCGGCCCTTTACCGGGTTTGACCGCTTGGGCTCGGACCGCGACCCAGAGCGAGCCTTTATGCTCGATGACGTTGCCGGGCCGGATCTCGTTGCCGTTGATTTTCATGGAATGCCTTGATTTTCGAGGAATTTGGCGTGGGCGAGTTTTGGACGTGGGCGCCCATGACTGTCAAGGTGCCAGGAGCAGAGGTCAGCACCGCAATTTGACTAATCGCTCATGCCTTCGCGCCAGTTGTCGGCGGCTCTTTCTGCGGCCGCGCGTTGGTCTTTGGAGAGCTTGGCGAGCGCGAGATCGAGGTCAAAATCGCTGACGCCGGCCTCGCGCGCCAGGAGATGCCACTTGGCGGCCTGAACGGGGTCGGCTTCGACTACCACGCCATTGGCATAGAGACGTGCAAGCCGGTTCTGGCCGACCGGATTGCCGGCTTCGGCCGAGAGCCTGAAGAATTTTGCCGCGCGCTGCTCGTCGACGGCGATGCCTTCGCCTTTGAACAGCATGACGCCATATTCGACTTCGGCCTCGGGCAAGCCGGCCTCTGCGGCCTTTCCCGTCCATTCCGCGGCTTTGGCCTTGTCCGCGGTGACGCCACGGCCGAATTGATAGAAGGCGCCAAGGTCGTACTCGGCCGAGGCGTTGCCCTGCTCAGCCGCCTTCTGCATCCACTCGACCGCCTTGGCCTCGTCGGCGGGGCGGCCCTTGCCATTGAGATAGACCATGGCAAGATTATATTGCGCCGCCGGGTTGCCGTTCTTGGCGGCTTGCTCGAACAGATCTGCGGCCTTGCTCATATCCTTCGGCATGCCGCGCCCCTCGGCTGCGAACGTACCAAGCGAGAACTGGGCGTTGGAGTCTCCGAGCGCGGCGGCCTTGGTATAGGCCTCGGCGGCCTTGCTGAAATCCTGCGCGACGCCAAGACCTTCGGAATAGATCTCGCCCATCAAAGTGTAGGCTTCTTTGGAGCCGCTTTGCGCTTCTTGTTCCGCGAGCTTCAGCGCGGTCAGGTACTTCCCCTGGAAATAGGCATTGTAGGACGCGCTCTCCTCAGGTTTCGCCGGAGACGACGTAAGCGCGAGCGCGACCGCCAGGCCAAAGACGGCGTATTGCGCATTCCCGCGCTTCACGCCGCGCTCCTGGTTTCAGTGATCGAAGCGGCGATTTTCGAAAGCTTCGAGGCGGCGTCTTCAGCGAGCCACAGGCTTGCGGCAGGGGCGACGAAATCTGCGCCCAATTCTACCAGGCGCGACGCCTCGTCCGCATCGTCGACATCGAGGGCAACACAAGGCACCTGAAAGATCTCGCTCCACCAGGCGATTAGCTCGGCGCGCTGCTCGCCGGCGACGGGCGCTCCTCCAAAGGCGATGTAATCGGCACCCATTTCAGCGAGAGTCATGGTGGTGTGGCGGTTGTCGCCACAACTTACGCCCAGGATCGCGGCATTACCGAGGCGGCTCCGGGCTTGCCCGTAGCTGCGCTCGTCTGCATCGCTAAGGTGCAGCCCGTCGGCACTGAGGACAAGTGCAAGCTCTGAATCATTTTCCACCAGCACTGCGATGCCGAACTCTTGCGTGCGCCGCACAATTTCAGACGCTTGAGCCAAATCCGGTGCCGTATCACCTTGCGCAAGCAAAACGCATGCAACATCAACGCTCGCGATCGTTTGCTCGAACGCCGCCTTAACCTCGCGCGACAATAAGGGCGGAAGCTTGAGGTAGAGTTCGCACTGTGGATCGGTGATGGCCATCATTCTGGCTCCGTTCTCCACCATGTCTTTTGACGGCGCGTTAATTCGTGCCCGTCTCAAAGCAGCAGGCGTTTTTTATGTCAACGCATCCATTGAACGCAAAAGATCGAAGAGAGTTGTTGAACATCGTGCGATTTGTCACCACATTGTCATTGATAGCCGAGTCGTGGGTGGCGGCATTTGCCGGGGCGGCTTGGCGTTTTGCGTAACCGAGGTGAGGGATGGGCCAGTCCGATGCTGTTCACCAGGCAGCGACGCGACTAGACGCGGCTGTCGATTCGCTCAGCAAATCCCTCAACGAATTTCTCGAAGACATTCAATCGGTAGCCACCTTGCGAGAGCAGGTTCGGACACTGACAACCGAGCGCGATCGCCTGGCGCAAGAGCTCGAAGACGAGCGCGGCCGCGCGCGGCGCCTCGAAGCGGCGAATGACGAAGTTTCCGATAGGCTCGAGGCGCTGACTGGGACATTGAAAACGATTTCGCCGGCCCGCGGGTCGGCAGGGCTCGAATTCTAAAGGAGGGCGCCATGGGTGACGTCACCATCACGCTCAACGGGCGCACCTATCGGCTCGAATGCGGCGAGGGAGAAGAGGCTCATCTGATCGCACTGGCGGAATATTTCAGCGGTCATGTCGAGACGATGAAAAAGAAGTTCGGCCAAGTCGGCGATGACCGCCTCATATTGATGGCGGCGCTGATGGTCACAGACGAGCTTTCAGAGCTGAAGCGGCAAGTCCAAGAGCTCAAGACCACGACTGTAGAACTTCGCCGCGACAGAACTGTTGCGGAGGACATGGCCGCGACCGCGATCGGCACCGCCTCGGACCGTTTGGAAGCTTTGAATGAACGGCTGGCTGGCGGGGTAAAGCATCGGGGGGCGTCGCCCGCGCGCGGCTGACGCGAATTACTTAGTCCCGCCGCCTTGGCATCGCTATAGTGACATTCGGCGGGCTGCGAGGTGCGTTAGGGGCAATTTCCCCGGGCCCTATAAGATCCTAAGGGAGCTGACACTGACGGGGACCTTGGTCCCCGCCACTCGGTGCCCACCTACTATAGTAGGGTAAACCAGGGATCCACGCTCCGACGGCCATCGTGGCCTCGCCTCTTGCATCAAGGGCCGGTTTCCAAGCCGGCCCTTTTGTTGTGTGGGTCTCATAAAGAATTTCCGGATAAGACGTGCGGCATGCGTATCCTGTTTCTCGGTGATTTGGTGGGGCGGTCGGGCCGGAATGCGGTGATCGCCGCGCTCCCCGGATTGCGCGATCGCTATTCCCTCGACTTCGTCGTCGTCAATGGTGAGAACGCCGCCGGGGGTTTCGGCATTTCCGAACAGATCTTGACCGAGCTGCTCGATGCCGGCGCCGATGTGGTGACGACCGGCAATCACGTCTGGGATCAGCGCGAGACGCTGGTGTTCATCGAGCGCCATGACCGTCTGCTGCGGCCGCTCAATTTTCCGAGCGGCGCGCCGGGCAGGGGCGTGGGCCTATTCAAGGCGGCGAATGGCGGTGAGGTCCTGGTCATGAATGCCATGGGCCGCGTGTTCATGGCGGATATCGATTGTCCGTTCCGCGCTGTCGCAAGAGAGGTCGAAGCCTGTCCACTGGGAAGGGGCGCCGATGCCATCCTCATCGACTTTCATGCCGAGGCCACCAGCGAGAAGCAGGCGATGGGTCATTTTGCGGACGGCCGGGTGAGCGCGGTCATCGGAACGCACACGCATGTGCCGACCGCGGACGAGCAGATCCTGCCGCTAGGCACCGCCTATATCAGCGATGCGGGAATGTGCGGCGATTACGATTCGGTGCTCGGCATGGACAAGGCCGAACCGTTGCAGCGCTTCTTGAGCAAAATTCCGAACGAGCGGTTTCAGCCGGCTTCCGGCGAAGCAACTATCTGCGGGTTCGCGATCGAGACCGACGATGCGACAGGATTGGCGCGCGCCATCGCGCCGTTGCGGATCGGCGGCAAGCTCACCCATGCGGAGCCGAGTTTCTGGCGGCCAGCGTCCTAGGAACCAGCTCTAACCACTGAGAAATAAGCTCGGTCAGCAGCCAGTTGACAAGCTTGCCGGGGCCATGGCCCCATTCAATCGGGTTGGCACGCGTTAATAGCTGCCTTTACCTCGATGTTCGTTTGCAGCGAGTAGCGCCATGTCATTGCCTCTTCTGGGACACGATCCTCGCGAACAGCCCGATCGGCCCCGCTGTCCGACGATCGACTGGGTTCCTGCACTAGGTTGCTGGTGTGTGTTCGGCGCGAACACAATTTCCGCGATCCTGAAGTCGAACGACTTTGCGGCCGCCGATTTCGCCGAGATTCACCGGCTCCTGGAGCAGAGAGTGGGCATTGATTGCTCCACACTCATCCACATTTTCGAGCATTCCCCCACCGCGAACGAGGGGCCGCACCATGCCAAGTGCCGGGCCGCTTTGGCGAGGGTGTTATTTGCGAACATGGATGCAACGAAGCAACGCACCGCGGTGGTTGTGCGAGACCTGGTAGCCGCAATCTGCCACCCCGCGGTGCGGGTTGATCTGGTGCAAGATCTCATCATTCCGGTTTGCGATGCGGTTTTTGTCGGGATCCTTGGTGCGGCACGCCCAGCAAATTCGTCAAATGATGTGTCGGCCTCGCAGATTTTCGATCTCTATCTCGGGCTGAATCGGCGGCGGAAGATCAACGAGAAGGCGGAAGCCATGCTGGAGGCCTACGCCGCGAGCGAAACCCTTAAGACGTCTCCGGACTATGCCGTGGCACTAAGCATGGTTGGTTATGACTCAATTGTGGGATCGCTCGGCTGCTCTCTCCTGCATGTGTTGCAACAAAGCGAAGGCGAGAGGCTTTGCGATCTCGCGTTTCCGGGCGAACTGCCAGTGACGGGCGTGCCCTATGTCGAGCGGTTCGCAGTCAGGGACTGCTCGGTCGACGGCGCGACGATCAAAACAGGGGATCGAGTGCGGCTCTATCTCGATGCAGGCGGTCCAGACGACGGCGAAGAGCGCCCGTATTTCGGCAAAGGACGCCATTCCTGCATCGGTGAGGAGCTGTCGACCTGGCTGTGGCGGACGGTTGCCGCAGAACTCTCGCGCATTCCGCTCGTTTGCGTCATCGAGAGCGCGACGCGGCGGAAGCCTGACTGGGTCTTCACCTATTATTCCAGTATCGTGGCCCGCCTGGATGCCTGACTCGATCGAACAGCACTGCGCAAATCTCTTCCGCGAGGCGGTCGGCAATGCTCATACTGTGCCTGTGACGTCATGGGATGACGCAAGACTCTTGGCCGAGCCAATGGAGTCGTTCGACGTGGATAGTCTCATGCTTCTCGATTTTGTCATGCGGGTCGAGAGCGCCTATGAAGTCGAGCTCGACGAGGCCGAAGTGAATTCGTGCCGGACTCTCGGAGAGCTTGCAGCGCTGATCATTTCTGCCAAGAAATGAGCGCGCCCGTCTTCAGCCGCCTAGCGGCGCAGACAGCGCCGTTAGACAATTCACGGACGCCGCTTGAAATCGCGGAGTTGTTGCGAAATCCAACGCACCAACATCTGCCTTTTGCTATCGCGCCTTTGCTTCGGGTGTCGCCGCCCACCCGCTACCTCCGAGAGGAACTGAACCAAGACGTTCGGCTTTATTCGGCTCATCGCGGTGCTCGCACGCTGATCGTTGGGTTCGGCGGCGCCAGTCATCGCCTGATGAAGCCGATTTCTCATTTTCTGCAGATGATGCCGGATGATTTCTACGACGTGCTGGTGATCACGGATGCGCAGCGACGGCATCACGACGCGGGCATTCAGGGTTATTCAAATTCTCTGCTTGAGACCCTCATCCGCATCAAAGCCTTGAGTGACACCAGGAGCTATCGCAGGCTCATCACTTACGGCACGAGCATGGGAGGTTTCCCCGCGTTGAGGGCTGGACTGTGGCTCGGAGCAGACCGTGCCGTCAGTATTGGGGGCGCGTTCTGCTCGCATCCGCCGCGACTTCTGCGAGGCTCAGACGAGGTCCGTGCGTTTGATCTTCTCTGCCATTGCCGCCCGAGTGGATACGTGCCTTTAGTGACCGCGTTTTCCACCGGACATTCACTAGACGTCGAGCGGCATGCGGCGCTGAGGGCTGTGCTCCCAGATTGCATCGAGCTCAAAATCAACAGCGATAGGCACAACGTCATTCATCATTTAGACCGTCGCGGTGAGCTGCCCGCGTTCTACGCGACGATTTTTGGCGAGAATGATGTCAGCGCAAGCCCAAACTGGCGCCCTGCCAAGAGCAAGGCGTTGCAGGCGCGTCGGCACCCGAGGAGCGTCTGGAAACGATTATTCCGACGCTGCCGAGCGTTTTTCAGACGTTGACGTTGCGTGAGGCCGCTTGGTCAGGCGCTGCGGAGTGTGTGCACCGTGGCAGCCTGTCGCCCGGTCTTGCTGTGCGCCAGAAGCCGCCGAAGACAACCGATGGCATCGTCGAGATGGGCCAGCGCCTGATCGGTGTCGAAGGTCTCGACATTAAGGGCCATACGGGCCCTGGCCACGTGCCCGGCAGCCTCGCTGCAGAGGTCCGAGAGTCTGGTCAGGCGTTCGGGTTCAGATTTGCTAATAGCGGCAGTCATACTCGCCTTGCGCAGCATGGATTTTCCCCCCCCTCCGACTGACGACACGGTACGCGATGTGAATGTTGTGGTCCGACAGGGTTAAGGACACGCTAATGATATTGTAGCGGTGGCTCTGGCCGGCCGACGCACATGGCCTGCAAACGCGCCGTATTGCCATGGATTTTGGGCCGCCCCGCTTCTATAAGTCCGGACTTGCGAAAAGAGGGTATCGACGGGCAGGGACATGGCAGGGCATTCGAAGTTCAAGAATATTCAGTTCCGCAAAGGGGCGCAGGACAAAAAGCGCTCCAAGCTTTTCTCCAAGCTCGCCCGCGAAATCACTGCGGCGGCCAAGATGGGCCTGCCGGACCCCGCCATGAACGCGCGCCTCAGGGGCGCGGTCCAGACCGCGCGTGCCCAGAACATGCCGAGGGACAATATTGAGCGGGCCATCAAGAAGAGCGGGGAAGCCGGTGGGGCAAACTACGAGGAGGTCCGCTACGAAGGCTTCGGCGCGGGCGGGGTGGGCGTGATCGTCGAGACCTTGACCGATAACCGGAACCGAACCGCGAGCGAGGTGCGCTCGATCTTCAGCAAGTTCGGCGGCAATCTTGGCGAGACCGGCGCGGTCTCGTTCAATTTCGACAAGCTCGGCGCCATCGAGTTCGATGCCGACAAGGCCACCGCCGACACCATGCTCGAAGCCGCGATCGAGGCGGGAGCGGAGGATGTGGAGTCGGATGGGGACGGGCACTACGTCTATTGCGATCCCGACCAGTTGCATCAGGTTGGCAAGGTCCTCGAAGCCAAGTTTGGCGAGCCACGCGGGGCGCGCATTCTGTGGCGAGCGAAGAGCGGCGTGCCCGTCGAGGAAGAGGGCGCGCAGAAGCTGCTCCGCATGATCGAGACGCTCGAAGACTCCGATGATGTGCAGAACGTCTATGCCAATTTCGAAATCGCCGACGACGTGTTGGAGCGCCTGAGCGCGTGATAGATTTGGTCCTATGAGCTCATCGCGTCCTTTTCAATGACACAAGGCAATTGGCAAGTTCGCGACAGCGAGCAGATCATCCAAGGCAACGATGCGTTGCTTGGACGAAAACATCTCCTTGTCGCCATGACGCGGGTGCGCAACGAGGCGCTGATCCTGCCCGACACGCTCGATTATCTCGCCCGCCAAGTGGATGCGATCATCGCTTATGACGATGCGAGCACCGACGATACGGTGGAAATCTTGCGCAAGCATCCCAAGGTCGCGCTCATCGTCGCCAATCAATCCTGGGAGCAAGACGTGGCCGCGCGGAAACAGGCGGAAGGACGCCACCGGGGATTGCTGCTCGACATGGCGCGAGCGCAGCTGCCGCATGACTGGATGCTCTGTTTCGATCCCGACGAGCGCGTTACCGAAAATTTGCGCGACTTCGTCACGAACGCCGGGACTTGCGATGCGGTGCGCGTGCGTCTGTTCGATGCGTATCTGACGCCGGAGGATCACGCGCCTTATCGGTCAGAACTGGAGCTGCTCCACTTCCGCCGCTTCTACGGGCCGGAGCAGCGTGACATTCTGATGCTGTGGCGCAACCGGCCGGAGATCGGCTTCGCCGAAGGCCATGGCCGCACGCCGGGCGGCATGAGCCAGGTCAAGACCGATCTCTATTGCCAGCATTACGGCAAATCGCTGTCGGTCGAGCATTGGGAAGAGACGTGCGACTATTACATCCGGCATTTTCCCTTCGAGACTTATGGGAAGAAATGGACCGAGCGCAAAGGCCGCGCCATCCACACCGAGTCGGACTTCAATCGTCCGCTCTATCCATGGGGCGATGAGCTGTTCGGCAATGCGGTCAATATCTGACCTTGCCGACTTCATTCGCTGATAAAGCAACGGCCCGCTCCATCTCGGGGCGGGCCGTTCAATTCAGCGTTGCCGCTCAAATTTATTGAGGAGCGGGTTGATCTGTGCTCGGCGTGCTGGGCGCCGCCTTCTCGGACTTGTCGTCCGATTGATCGCCGGAATTGCCGTTATCATCATCATCGTCGTCGGCACCCGAAGGACCTTGATGGTGGCGCATGCCGCCGCCGCCCATCATGCCGCCACCAAACCGCTTGGAGAAGAACTTGCCGCGGCCGTGATGCGTGCCGACTTGCTCCTCGATGCTCTGAACTTTGGCCAGCTGCTCAGGCGTCAATGTTGAGCGGAGGGTCTCAATCGCCTTAGACAAAGTCTCCGCGGTCTTGGCGCGAGCGATCGCCTCGTCGGCAAAACGCTGCGCTTTGCCGAAGGCTTCAGGCTTGGTTTCTGTTGGCGTGGTGTCCGCAGGCGTGGTCGGCTTGGGCGGGAGTGCCGGCTTCATCATGGCTTGCAGCGCATCGGTGAAATCACGCCAGGCATCGAGCTGGTTGGCGCGAATGCCGATCTCGGTCTCCATCGCGCTCAGCTTCTCAGCCAACCAGTTGGAGCCTTTCGAGCACCCCAAATGCATGCCATGGCCGCCCATTGATCCCATGTGATCTGACGGTCCGTACCGCATGGCATGCCGAGACTCGCCGCCCATCATGCTGCCGCCAGCCATCATGTTGCCGCAACCCATGCGGTCACCACGACCCATCACGCCGCCGTCACTCATTCTGTCGCCACGACCGTCGCGGTCACCGCGACCCCTGCGGTCGTGATCTCTGTCATCGCCGGCCATATGATGAGCGGCGTAGGCCAATCTCTCGCGGAAATGGTGTCCGCGCGCTGTCGCAAAAAGAACGAGGCCCGTGAGTCCGGCAGCGACCAGAAGCACAAGGGCTGCAATTTTCGTGTTGCGTGTCATGATCGGAAATCCTCTATCGTTTCGACGCTAAACTAAGCAACGAAGTGGCGCATTTGTGTCCGATCATGGTTCGTCTTTGACGCATGAGGTTGTCGCGAAAAGTCCGCAAGTTTTCCGGATCTTGCTTCAACGGGGGCAAGCTCCGTTGTCAGCTCTTTGGCTGCCTTCCGCCACTTTTGTTGAGGATCAGGGGTCGGTTGCCGTCAGGAGCGAGCATCACCCAGCCTTCGTCATCCGGGCAAACGAAAGCCGGTGCGGGGCTATCCCAACACCGGCTTCTTCGTTAGCGCGAGGTCTTAGCGGGGAATGTTGTGGCCGCGGCCTTTGCCACCTTTGCCACCTTTGCCGCTGCCGCCGCCATCTCCGCCGCCGCCGCCGCAATTGCAGGGAATGCGGACCGGCACCTTCACTTCTTTGATCACGATCTTCTCGACCGGGACCCTGACCTCTTTGACCACGATCTTCTCGACAGGGACTCTCACCTCTTTGATGACTTCCTTGGTGACGATCTTCTCCACCGGGACTTCCTTGACGACGATCTTCTCGACCGGGACTTCCTTGATGACCTCGAAGGGCACTTTCACTTCTTTGATCACCTCGACCGGAACCTCTTTGATCACTTCCTTGGTCACGAGCTTTTCGACCGGAACTTCCTTGATGACGGTCCTGATCTCGGGCTTCTCGGCGATGCGAACGGCGTCAGGAAAGCTGTTGGCTTCGTCGGCGAGCTCGCGAGCGCGCTCCTCCAGCCGCTTTGCGGTCGGTGCGAGATCGCTATTCGGATAGCGGGCGAGGAAAGCTTCGTAAGCCAGCACCGAGTTCAGCCGCACCGCGTCGAACCAGGCAAACATCTCCAGCCGGCGGTCGAGGATGATAGTGATGCCGCCGATCTGAGGCGCGTCGGGGAACAGCACGAGGAACAGCTGATAGACGATGACGTTGTCCTCGTGGATCACGATGTCATAGGCCTCGTCGGCAGAGCGCGACTTGAGATCTTTGCGCCATTCAGCTTCGGATTTTTCCGGCTCTTGTGGTTTGATCTCGCCATCGCCAGGGAAGAAGGCGAAGGGTTCGGTCAGCGCGGTGATCTCCCACGGGGTCTGGCGGCCCTCGGTCGATTGGTGCACGGCGAGACGGACATTCTGAAACACGGTGCCGATCTCAGCGCCCGGCACTTTGGCCTGCTTGATGAAGGCCGCGGTAAAGGGACTGTTGTTGCCGGTTCCGTCTTCGGCGACCGAGCCCGGCGAGGTCGAATAGGCAACGATGGAACCTTCCGGTGCATTGACGATGGCAAGACCGCGGCCGGTCGATTTCGCAATTTCCTTGAAGGGATCGTTGCGGCAAGCATCGAGGATGACGATCCTTGTCTTGCTCGGCACGGCAGACATCAGATTCATGACATCGGCGAGACGGACGGCTTCGAGCGGCACGTCTTCGGCTTGTGTGATCTTGGCATCGACTGGGATGAGATAGTTCTCGCCGTCGATCTGGATGCCGTGGCCGGCGAAATAGATCAGCGCCACGCTATCCTTGTCCTTGTCGGAGAGCTTGCCGGCGAAGTCGCGCACCGCGCCAAGCATGTCGGACTGGCCGAGATCGAGCGCGGCATCAACCTCGAAATTGGCCTCCTCCAGCATGGCTTTGACGGCCTTGGCATCTTTGGTGGGATTCGGCAGCGCCGAAACCCCCTCGTAATTTGAATTGCCAAGAACAAGCGCGAAGCGATCTTCCGCGGTAGCGTTCGATGTGCCGGGCAGCGCCAGCAGCGCCACAAAGGCAAGAATAAGCCGATTGATCATGACGCCTCTCCTGTCAGGATGAGCCTCGGGCGGCGAGGCTATGCATCTTGCCGTTATCCCACAAAGCGCCTGAACCTGTTGTGAAGCCAGAGTTCAGTGGGCGTTCATCGCCGAAACGTCACGTTTCCTACCTAGAAGGGAGCGGATTCCCTCGCTTTGTGCTATGAGCGGCGACCAAATTCGCCCGAACCGAGACGCCACCCCATGCGCCTCCTCCTCGTCGCCGATCTGCATTACTCGCTGCCCCAATATGATTGGGTGCTGGAGATGGCGCCCGATTTCGACGTGGTCGTCATCGCTGGCGATCATCTCGATGTCGCCTCGCTGGTGGACGGACGGGCGCAGAGCGTCGTGATCCGGAAATACTTCAATCGATTGCGCGAAAAAACCCGCCTCCTGATCTGCTCCGGCAATCACGATCTCGATTCGAAGAACGAGGTGGGAGAGAAGATCGCCAAGTGGCTCGGCACCTCGCAGAATGAAGGCGTGTTGTCGGACGGCGAGTCGGTGGTGGTCGAGGGCACGTTCTTCACCATCTGCCCCTGGTGGGACGGCCCGATCGCGCGCGAAGGAATTGCGGTACAGCTCGCCGAGGCCGCTGCGAAACGCACCGGTCAATGGATCTGGATCCATCACGCGCCACCGGCGGAGTCGCAGACAAGTTGGGGCGGCGCGCGCTATTTCGGCGATGTCGAGCTCAGAGAGTGGATCGAGCGATACAAACCCGACATTGTTTTATCCGGTCACGTGCACCAGTCACCGTTTATCCCTGACGGTTCGTGGGTCGATCGCATCGGCAATACATGGGTGTTCAATGCCGGCAATCAGCCAGGCCCGCTGCCGACGCACATCATCATCGACACCGAGACTCACGAGGCGTTTTGGTTTTCGGCAATCACCCATCAGTTCATCAGGCTCGATCAGCCGCTCGAGCGTCCGGTGAAGCGGCTCGAGGCTTTGCCAGAGTGGCTAAGAGCATGATCCGAAAAAGTGGGAACCGGTTTTCCGATAAGATCATGCTCAAAACTAGAGTCGTGGATCCGTCTCGCGTTCCGGGCCAAGCGTGAATTCCTGATGCTGCTGGTGGATCAGCGATTCCAGAATCTCTCCGACCATGCCGAGATGGTTGCCGTGGCCTTCGAACTGCCGCTTGAGATCGACCAAATAGGTGGTGGCGCCGTTGAGACGCTCGGCGAGCAACTTCGCTAGCAGGAAGGCGATCTCAGGATTGGATTTGAGAAAGCTTTGCGCATCCTCGAACATGAAGACGCCGACCGGCGATAAAGCCCGGACCGTCGCCGTGTGCGGCCGGTTGAGCAGCACCGACATCTCGCCGAACACGGCGCCCGGATCGCTGATGATGGTGACCTGGGTATCGCCACGCAGCACTTCGACGCTGCCGGACGCCAGCACGTAGAGGCGCCCTGAGGTGTCGCCCTCGGAAAGCAGGACAGTTCCAGCCGGGAACTCCTGCCGGGGTACGCCGGCGCAACTATCGAGGATTGAGACCATCAAACACGCGGTTGTTACCCCGGATACGCTCGATTAGCCCGGGCAAGCCCTTCCTGTCATGAGGAATTTTTGTGCACGCCTGCTCCCGGCTACCCCTGGCGGGCGCCCGCGTGGCACACTGGCGCAAGGTGATTCGTTGCCCACTGGGACCCGATTCTGGCCAACACCATGGGAAATATCCGCATTATCGGCATCGACCCGGGCTTGAGGCGCACTGGCTGGGGCGTCATTGACTATGACGGGGTAAGGCTCGGCTTTGTCGCTTGCGGCTCGGTCGAGTCGGACCAAGCCGAAAGCCTCGGGGTGCGCTTGCGGCAATTGTTCGACGGTCTGTCGCAAGTGCTGGCCCGGCTCGAGCCGGTGGAGGCCGCAATCGAGCAGACCTTCGTCAATCGCGACGCCGGCGCCACGCTGAAGCTCGGCCAGGCGCGGGGCATCGCCATGCTGGTGCCGGCGCTGCTCGGGCTGCCGATCGCCGAATACGCACCGAACGCGGTGAAGAAGACCGTGGTTGGCGCAGGTCACGCCGGCAAGGATCAGATCCGCGCCATGGTCACGCATCTTCTGCCGCGCTCAAGTTTCGACAGCACGGACGCGGCCGACGCGCTCGCCATCGCCATCACGCATGCACATGGTCGCACATTCGCGCGATTAGAGGCGAGGATCGTCGCCGAGTTGAAGGACGCGCCATGATCGGCAAACTCACCGGAAGGCTCGACGCAATCTCGACCAATGCCGTCATTCTCGATGTCGGCGGTGTCGGCTACGAGGTGACGGTCGGCGCGCGCACATTCGGCGCATTGCCCGCGATCGGCGAGACTGTGAGCCTTGCCATCGACACCCATGTACGCGAGGACGAGATCAGGCTCTATGGTTTTGTCACCGAACATGAGCGTGCTTGGTTCCGCGCGTTGCAAACCGTGCAGGGTATCGGTGCCCGGATCGCGCTCGCCGTGCTCGGCACCTTGTCGACGTCAGATCTCGCCAATGCTGTTTCGCTCGGCGACAAGGGCACGGTGTCACGTGCGCCTGGCGTCGGGCCCAAGGTTGCCATGCGCATCGTCGCCGAGTTGAAAGACAAGATGCCGACACTCGCGCCTGCGATCGTCGTCGGTGGAGGATATGGTCCGGTTGCGGCGTTGCCGGACGGCCTCGCTGCGCAAGACGCCGTCTCGGCGCTCACCAATCTCGGCTATGGACATGCGCAAGCCGCCGGCGCGATCTCGGCTGCGATCGGCAAAGCAGGACGCGACGCGCGACCCGAAGATCTGATCCGGCTGGGCTTAAAGGAGCTCGCCCATGGCTGATCGGATGCTGGCGGCGGTGAAGCGGGACGAGGACCATGCGGATGTGAGCTTGCGCCCGCAGACGCTTGCTGAGTTCATCGGACAGGCCAAAATCCGTAGTAATCTCAAGGTGTTCATCGATGCCGCCCGATCCAGGCGCGAAGCGCTCGACCATGTGTTGTTTGCAGGGCCTCCCGGGTTGGGCAAGACAACGCTGGCGCAGATCGTGGCGCGCGAGCTCGGCGTGAATTTCCGTGCGACGTCCGGTCCGGTGATTGCCAAGGCCGGCGACCTTGCGGCGCTTCTCACCAATCTCGAGGATCGCGACGTTATCTTCATCGACGAAATCCATCGGCTCAATCCGGCGATCGAGGAAATTCTCTATCCGGCGATGGAGGACTATCAGCTCGACCTCATTATCGGCGAGGGGCCGGCGGCGCGATCGGTCCGCATCGATCTATCGCGCTTCACCCTAATCGGCGCCACGACGCGCACGGGTCTTCTCACCACGCCGCTTCGCGAACGCTTCGGCATTCCAATCAGGCTCGAATTTTACGAGGTCCCAGAGCTCGAAGAGATCGTGCGGCGCGGCGCGCGGCTGCTTGGGCTGCCGCTGACGCAAGAGGGCGCGCATGAGATCGCACGGCGCGCGCGGGGCACGCCGCGCGTCGCAGGACGCCTCCTCCGTCGCGTGCGCGACTTCGCCAATGTGGCAGGCGCGTCTGCGGTCGATGCCAAGCTTGCCGACGGCGCGCTGTCGCAACTCGAAGTCGACAATCGCGGGCTCGATGCACTCGATCATCGCTATCTTCGCTGCGTCGCCATCAATTACGCCGGCGGTCCGGTCGGCATCGAGACCATCGCGGCTGCGCTGTCAGAGCCGCGCGACGCCATCGAGGAAATCATCGAGCCTTATCTGTTGCAGCAAGGCTTCATCGCGCGAACCCCGCGCGGGCGCATGCTCACACCGGCGGCGTTCGCGCATCTCGGGCTTGATCAACCGGAACGGCCGGCGGCGCAATTCCCACTCTTCAACAACGGTGACGAATGACGAAAGACTGGCCTGACCTGGCCGGGCGGATCGAAGGCGATGTCCATGTTCTTCCCATCCGTGTCTATTTCGAGGACACGGATTTTGCTGGCCTGGTCTACCACGCCAACTTCCTCAAGTTTATCGAGCGGGGCCGTACCGATTTCATCAGGCTGCTCGGCGTTCATCACCAGAGCCTCGCCAATCCCGAACAAGGCGAGGCGCAAGTTTTCGTCGTCCGCCGTGTCGAGATCGATTATCTGAAGCCTGCGCGCCTGGACGATCTGCTTGAGGTCGTCACGCACTGCGCCGAGATCGGGGGAGCCTCGCTCACGCTTACCCAGGAGGTGCGCCGCGGCGATACCGTCATCGTTCGGGCCAAGGTCGTCGTGGTTTTGATCTCGGGCGCAGGCAAACCGCAGCGGATTGGAACCGTGATCCGTGAAGCGCTTCAACGATTCGTTAACCATCCCGCTCCCATCGTGGATTCCAAATGATGCGGGCGGGCCGGGCTCGGTAACCAAGCCCAAGTTTTGTCACATTCGCTCGCGTAAGGTCGGGCCGGTTTAGGTGCGGAAAATCTATTCCGGCGATTGGCGTGGGGTCTCGGCGTGAAGGCTTGAGGCCCCCAGTTTGGCCGTCTCGAGGGCAAAAGCCCGGGGCGGGGGTCGGAGCTATTGCCACGGGGCCATCATGAATCCGCCGGACATCGCCGTCGATCTCTCAGTTTGGCAGCTATTCAGCAACGCCCATATCGTCGTCAAGATCGTGATGATCGGTCTGTTGGCGGTGTCTGTGTGGAGTTGGGCGATCATCCTCGAGAAGTTCTTCCTGTTCGCCAAGACGCGGAAGGAAACCGACAAATTCGAGCAAGTGTTCTGGTCCGGCCAGTCGCTGGAAGAACTTTACCAGGCGCTGGCGCAGCGCAGGAACACCGGCATGGCCGCTTTGTTCGTTGCCGCGATGCGCGAATGGAAGCGAAGCCTCGAACGCGATGCCGGCAAGCCGATGCCGGGTGTGCAGCTCCGCGTCGACAAGGTGATGGACGTCACCATCAGTCGCGAGGTCGAGCGCATGGAGCGGCGGCTGACATTTCTGGCAACCGTGGGCTCAACGGCGCCATTTGTCGGCCTGTTCGGCACTGTCTGGGGCATCATGTCGAGCTTTCAGGCGATCGCGATGAGCAAGAACACCAACATTGCCGTGGTGGCGCCGGGCATTGCGGAGGCCTTGTTTGCGACCGCGCTCGGTCTGCTCGCCGCGATTCCGGCGGTTATTTTCTATAACAAATTCAATAGCGAGGTCGCTCGCCAGGCCAGCCGGCTCGAGGGCTTCGCCGATGAGTTCGGCGCGATCCTATCGCGGCAAATCGACAAGACGTCGTAAGGGATAAGCTTCATGGCTGTGGGACTTCAAGTCGGCGGTGCTCTCGGCGGCAGACGTGCGCGGCGGCGCTCGGCGCGGCCAATGGCCGAGATCAACGTCACACCGATGGTCGACGTCATGCTGGTGCTGCTGATCATCTTCATGGTGACAGCGCCGCTGCTCACCGTCGGTGTTCCGATCGACCTGCCGAAGACGGACGCCAAGCAAATCGAAGGCGACAAGGAGCCGTTGACGATCAGCATTCAGCCTGACGGCAAGATATTCCTGCAAGAGACCGAGCTTAGTCTCGACGAAATTGTGCCAAAACTCACGGCTATCAGTAAGAACGGGTTCGATGAGCGGATCTTCGTGCGCGGGGATCGCAGGGTCGATTACGGCCAGATCATGAAGGTCATGGCCACGATCAACGCGGCAGGGTTTCGCCGCATCGCGCTGATATCCGATCTCGAGGACAAGCCGTAAAGGGGATTAGGTTTGCGCCGGAGCACTGTCATCTCCATCGCGCTGCATGCGGCGATTCTGGTCTGGGCCGTGGCGATCTTTCCCTCGGCGCGGCTCGACGCGCCGCCGCTGCTCGACGTGCCTGTTGACGTCATGAGTCCGTCGGAGTTCACCAAGCTCAAGGCCGGCATGGTCGATGCCAAGGACGATGGTCCGCTGGAAAAGAAGCCGGACGCGCCGAAGCCAAAGGCGCTGACCGAAAAGACGGAGCCGAAGCCCGAAGAGAAAGTGCCCGACAAAGAGGCGGAGGCGAAGCCGAAGGACGAGCCCAAGACCGAAGAGAAAAAGGAAGTGGTGAAGGCCGAGAAGCCGAAGCCGGTGAAGACCGAGCCGCCGAAGAAACCGAAGCCGGCGCCGGAAGCGAAGAAGCGCGACTTCAATGCGGATCGGATCTCGGCGCTGCTCAACAAGATTCCTGATCAGAGCCAACCTACGCCCAAGGCCGCAGATACGCCGCCGGAGGCGAAGAAGGAGACGCATGGGCAATCGACCGGGACAGAGATGACGATGTCGGTGAACGAGATCGACGCGCTCAGGGCCAAGATCGCGCAATGCTGGAGTCCGCCCCCGGGCGGGCTTGGTGCCGAGCACATCGTGGTGAGGCTCAGGATGCAACTCAATGAGGACGGCAGCCTGGTCGGCTATCCGAGCGTCGAGAATGGCGGCGGCTCAGGCTTTTTCCAGGCCGCCGCCGACAGTGCCGTGCGCGCCGTCTATCAGTGCCAGCCTTATTCCTCGCTTCCGGCCGACAAATACGCGGTCTGGCGCGACCTCATCCTCAATTTCGACCCAAGCCAGATGTACGGCAGCGGCTAGGATTGTCATGACAGCCAACTTGAATCTTTCGATCGCCTTCCGAGCTCTCGTCCCGGCCCTCGCCGCCTTGGCGCTTCTTATCTCGCCCAAGCCCGCTCTCGCCGTGATTGAGCTCAACATCACCCAAGGCACGATCCAGCCTTTGCCGATCGCCATCGCCGACTTCACCGCCGACGGCTCGCTCGATCCCGCCACCGCCAAGGAAATCTCGGATGTGGTCACGTCCGACCTCAAATCGTCCGGCCTGTTCGCCCCGATCGATCATGCCGCCTTCATCGAGCAGGGGCTGGATACCGCTAGGGCGCCGCGCTTCCAGGATTGGCGGGTGCTCAATGCCCAGGCCCTGGTGGTCGGCCGAATCGGCGACAGCGACGGCAGGCTGAAAGCCGAGTTCAGGCTGTGGGACGTGCTCGCTGGTAAGCAATTGGCCGGAGAGCAGTTTTTCACCAGGCCAAAAGATGCGCGGCGAATCGGCCATCTGATTGCGGACGCGGTCTACGAGAAGATCACGGGCGAGGCAGGCTATTTCGACACGCGCGTCGTGTTCGTCGACGAATCAGGGCCAAAGGATAAGCGGATCAAGCGCTTAGCCATCATGGACCAAGACGGGCACAATGTGCGCCTATTAACGTCCGGCCAGGACCTAGTGGTGACGCCGCGATTCAGCCCCTCGACCCAGGACATCACCTACATGTCCTATGAGGGCGACGACCCCAAGGTCTACCTGCTGAATATCGAGACCGGGCAGAAGGAGATCGTGGGCGGCTTTCCCGGCATGACCTTCGCGCCCCGATTTTCCCCCAACGGACAGCAGATCGTGATGAGCCTGGAGCAGGGCGGCAGCTCGAATGTCTACGCAATGGACCTGCGCAGCCGGCGCACCACGCAGCTGACCAAGGTCGATGCGATCAACACCGGACCCTGTTACTCGCCGGACGGACGCCAGGTTGTGTTCGAGTCGGACCGGGACGGATCGCAGCAGCTTTATGTGATGAATTCCGACGGCTCTAACCAGCACAAGATCAGCCGGGAAGGCGGCAGCTATTCTACCCCGGTTTGGTCGCCGCGGGGGGATCTGATCGCCTTCACCAAGCAGGCCGGCGGCCAGTTTCTGATTGGCGTCATGAAGCCCGACGGATCGGGCGAGCGGATCCTGACCGAGGGCTTCCACAATGAGGGCCCTACCTGGGCCCCGAATGGCAGGGTTTTGATGTTCTTTAGAGAATCACCCGGGGCTTCGGGCGGCCCGCGTCTCTTTACGATCGACCTGACCGGCTATAACGAGCGTCAGGTGGCAACGCCAGCGTTCGGGTCCGATCCCGCCTGGTCGCCGCTGATCAATTAGGCACGCGCCAGTTGTAGCCTTTCGGCGCATTTTCAAACGGTTTTTTAACCATAATTGATCAGGCTTACCCCCAATCCGGACAGCGTGAAAGGCGCTGGAGGGGCTGAAAATCGGCGTGGCATTTTCGCATCAATGACTGACAAAACAGTCGCTAGACTTCAGTCCGATCTTGATCCGAATGCCCCACACCGGTACACCCAGAGTTGGCAACTGCCGGTTAACCAAAGGAGACAAGACCATGCAGGGTTTGAAGGGCGTTATCGTCATTGCCACGATCGTGGCCGCCACCGTTGCGCTTGGTGGCTGCTTCGGCCATCACGAAAAGGCCGTGACCCACGAGCCCCTGAAGCTCGGGTCAGCCGACGTCGTGGTCGAGCAGGTTGTCCGCGTCTAATAACGCGCGATTGAGCGGAAGTCTAACTTCCGCGTCAAAAGGAAAAGGATGCCAGGGAGCCCAAGTGGTAGCCCTCGGCATCCATTCCTTTTCTAGGCTTCGCCTCATTTTTTAGGCTTTGCCTCGGTTTTCTAGGCTTTGCCTCACTATTCTTCGCTGCCAACCTCAAGGAAAACGAGGGGTAGGGGATCGTTAAGGTTTTCAAGTCAACGATTTCCTAGAATTTGGGGTAGTGGGAGTAACCATGATGCGGTCGAGTAATAGGATTAGCCGGGCCTGCAAAATTGCGGGGGTTCTGGCGATGGCGGTCCTGCTTGCAGCGTGCTCGAAAGAGCAGTTGCCGCCAAAGCAATACGGTGTTGGTGGCGAGGGCCCCATCGCGCCAGGGACGTCGCGGGATTTCGCGGTCAATGTCGGCGATGTGGTGCGTTTCGAGGTCGATAGCTCCGAGCTCACGCCGCAGGCGCAGACCATCCTTAATGACCAGTCGCGCTGGCTCAACCAGTACCCGCAATACACGGTGACTGTGGAAGGCCATGCGGATGAGCGGGGTACGCGCGAATACAATATCGCGCTCGGCGCCAGGCGCGCGACCTCGGTCAAGAGCTATCTCGCGAGCCACGGGGTGACTGCGTCCCGACTGCGCACCATCTCCTACGGCAAGGAGCGGCCGATCGCAGTCTGCGACGACATCTCCTGCTGGTCGCAGAACAGGCGCGCGCAGACGGTACTCAACAATCGGGCGATGGCCGGAAACTAGCCCTGTGGGGTTCGCCTGAGGCGAGGCGAGATAACAGTTTAGCCGAACTATGCGATAGGCTTGCGTGGCGCGAGGCTGCCCGATAGGGCTGTCCCATGCATTGCAAGGCTCGCTCGTGATTCTATCGCTTTTCAGTCGGCGCCGAATGCGGCGCTTCACGCTCTCTTGGGCGGCGCTGGTCTTGCTCGCGCTTCCTATCGGGCCTTCGCTGGCGGAAACGGCTGAACCAAAGTCTGTGGGGGATACGACCTCCACTCGCATCGAAAGCATCGAGGAGCAGCTCCGCGGGTTGAAGGTCACGGTCGGGGCGCTGGAGTCCCTGTTGCGGTCGAAGCCCGGGGTGACGCTGCCGCAAGAAGAGGTACAGGCGCCTCGTGCCGTCGCAGAGCCGGAGGGCGGAGGCGAAATCGATTCGCGCATCGACGCGCTTGAGACGCAAGTCTCGGCGCTGACTAGCCAGATCGAGCAGATGACGAAGCAGCTTGCCGCGCTGCAGGCCAAACCACAGGCGGCGGCTCCAGAGCAATTGCCGCCGAACGAGGCGCTCAGGCCTTTGCGAGACGGCGATTCATCGCCACCTGCCGTGCCCGCGCCCGCCACGTCGGGTGGTGAGCCCGATGCCGCGAAAAGTATCTTGCCGGAGAAGGCAGACGATGCCGACGAGGAACCCGCGCCACCGCCGTCAGACGAAGCGCCTGAACAACCGATGCAGAGCGCTGACGCGCAACCGCCGAGCCTCTCTTCGTTCCCGCCCGCAGATGCCACGACGCTCTATAACCAGGGCTATGGCGATTTGTTGCGGCGCGATTATCCTGCCGCGGAGACCGCCTTCCGCCGGCTGATCGAGGCCTATCCCAACGACAAGCTTGCGGGCGACGCGCAATATTGGCTCGGTGAAAGCTATTACGTGCGCGGTCAATACAAGAGCGCGGCGGACGCCTTCCTCAAGGGTTACAAATCCTACGGAGCGAGCCCGAAGTCGCCTGACAGCCTGCTGAGGCTCGGCATGTCGCTTGCCGCGCTCGGACAGAAGGACGCTGCCTGCTCGAGCTTCGCCGAGCTCGGCATCAAGTTCCCGTTGGCTCCTTCGCATGTGCGCGAGGAGGCTGCCTCCGAGCGTCACAAGGCCGGGTGTTGAGATGGGAAACGCATCGCCATTGTCGATGGAAGAGGCGAGGGCACTGCTTCAGCCCCTGAGCGATTATCCGCGTGTCGCGCTTGCCGTGTCGGGAGGTCCCGACAGTCTCGCGCTGCTCCACCTTGCAAATCGCCTCCGCGATGCCGCCGCCCTTCGAGCCGATATCATTGTGCTGACGGTCGATCACGGACTCCGCGCCACTTCGCGCGACGAGGCGGAGATGGTCGGCGCGCTTGCTGCGCAATTTGACTTCGGCCACGCCATTCTCGATTGGCGTCCGGCCGAATATCCCAAAACCGGATTGCAGGAGGCTGCGCGGAACGCGCGCTATCGTTTGATGGCGGAGTATTGCCACGTGCACGACATTCCGGTGTTGGTGACGGCGCATCAGCTCGAAGATCAGGCTGAGACGATTTTGATGCGGCTGGCGCGCGGCAGCGGGCTCGACGGTCTGGCCGCAATCCCAGAGAAGAGCCATTGGGCGGGTCTCGTCATTCTTCGTCCTCTCCTCGCTGTGCCGAAGGCGCGCCTCGTCGCGACACTTCGTGCTGCCGGCATTGACTGGGTCGAAGATCCAACCAATCGCGACACGCGATACGAGCGAGCGCGGATCAGGGCCGCGCGCGAGGCGATGGATGCTCTCGGACTGACCGCGGAGGCGCTGGCACGCTCGGCGCGGCGTCTGGCGCGCGCACGCGAAGTCCTCGATCGCGCGACGCAAGATTTTCTCGCGAGTCATTGCCTGACGAGTGACGCCGGCTATTGCACGCTCGACATCGAGGCGTTGCTTGCAGGCCCGGAAGAGATTGCGCTCCGCGCGCTCGGCAGCGTCATCGAAATTGTTGGCGCGCGGAACACGACATTGAACCTTGCCAAACTGGAATCGCTGCTTGCTGACATCAATGAGCGGTCCGCCACGTCACAGACTTTGGGCGGTTGCCGGCTGCAGCTGCTGCAGCAAGGGCTCGGGGTCTTTCGTGAGGCAAGGCGCGGCAGCATGCCGATCCTTTCGCTTGCCCCCGGAGGCCGGGCGCTGTGGGACAATCGCTTTCATGTGGCCCTCGCTACAGAGGCGCCGGGTCCCGTTACGGTGAAGGCGCTCGGTGAGGGTCTTTCCAAGAAAAAGCGCGCCGAGTTCCCCTGGCTCGAAAGCCTGCCGCGGCCGGCATGCGTTGCGCTCCCTGCGTGCTGGCACGAGGGGGAACTCCTCGCCGTTCCCATGGTATTACCCATCAACGGGTTCGAAGATGCTTACGGCTTCAGCGCTTGCTTCCTCCACGCGCACCGAACCGGTCGAAATATCGCCTGAATTGGCCGCTGCTCTTAAAGGTGCATGCACTTCTTTGGGCTAGCTTTACTTGGCAAAATGGCGCCACGTTCCTATGTTAACAGGTCTTACCGTGGCTGTGGCCTTGGGACTTGGAGGCTTGGGACAGGGGTGAGGCGAAAGGCGCATGGTCTTGCGTCGTTGCATCAGTCAGGATCGCTTAATGAATTCGAATTTCCGCAACTTCGCCATCTGGGTCTTCATCCTTCTGCTGCTGCTTGCGCTGTTCAATCTGTTTCAGAATCCCAGCGTCCGTGTTCGCGGCAACGAGATCAGCTTCTCGCAGCTCTTGACCGACGTCGAGGCTGGCAACGTCCAAGATGTGACCATCGCCGGAAGCGAGATCACCGGCCATCATACCGATGGCACCACGTTTCAGACCTATGCGCCCGAGGATCCGGGCCTGGTTGATAGGCTTAACCGGAAGGGCGTGAAGATCACCGCGAAGCCCTCCGAGGAAGAGGTGCCGTCGCTGCTCGGCGTGCTGGTCTCCTGGTTCCCCATGCTGCTGTTGGTCGCTGTGTGGATTTTCTTCATGCGGCAAATGCAGTCGGGCGGCGGCCGTGCCTTGGGCTTCGGAAAGTCCAAGGCGAAGCTGTTGACCGAACGCCATGGACGCGTCACCTTCGACGATGTCGCCGGCGTCGAGGAGGCTAAGGAGGATCTCGAGGAGATCGTCGAGTTCCTGCGCGATCCCCAGAAATTTCAAAAGCTCGGCGGGCGGATTCCGCGCGGCGCGTTGCTGGTCGGGCCTCCCGGCACCGGCAAGACGTTGCTCGCGCGTGCCATCGCCGGCGAGGCCAATGTGCCGTTCTTCACCATTTCCGGCTCGGACTTCGTCGAGATGTTCGTCGGCGTGGGTGCAAGCCGCGTGCGCGACATGTTCGAGCAAGCGAAGAAGAACGCGCCCTGCATTATCTTCATCGATGAAATCGATGCCGTTGGCCGCCATCGTGGCGCAGGCCTTGGCGGCGGTAATGACGAGCGCGAGCAGACGCTGAACCAGTTGCTGGTCGAGATGGATGGCTTCGAGGCCAATGAAGGCATCATTCTGATTGCCGCGACCAACCGTCCCGATGTGCTTGACCCGGCGCTGCTCCGGCCCGGTCGCTTCGACCGGCAGGTCGTGGTGCCGCGTCCCGACATTATCGGCCGCGAGAAGATCCTCAAGGTTCATGTGCGAAAAGTCCCGCTTGCTCCGGATGTGGATTTGCGCGTCATCGCGCGCGGCACGCCGGGATTCTCCGGCGCTGATCTCGCCAATCTGGTCAACGAGGCGGCACTGCTCGCCGCGCGCCGTTCCAAGCGCGTCGTGACGCAGCTCGAATTCGAGGACGCCAAGGACAAAGTGATGATGGGCGCCGAGCGCCGCTCCATGGTGATGACCGAGGAGGAAAAGACGCTGACCGCCTATCACGAAGGCGGCCACGCACTGGTCGCAATGCATATGACGGCGTCAGACCCGGTGCATAAGGCAACGATCATTCCGCGCGGACGCGCGCTCGGCATGGTGATGCGACTCCCTGAGCGCGATCTGCTGTCCTATACGCGCGCGAGACTGAAGGCCGATATCACGGTCGCTATGGGCGGACGTGTCGCCGAAGAGATCGTGTTCGGCTACGACAAGGTCACATCCGGCGCGTCGTCCGACATCAAAATGGCGACGTTGCTTGCGCGCGCCATGGTCACGCAATATGGCATGTCCGACAAGCTCGGGCCGCTCGCCTATGGCGACAATGAGGAAGAAGTGTTCCTCGGCCATTCGATCGCACGGACGCAGAACCTCTCCGACGAGACCCAGACCGTGGTCGACGAGGAAATCCATCGCCTGGTCGATGAGGGCTTCGAGAGCGCGAAGAAGATCATCCAGGAGAATCTCGACGATCTGCACACGATCGCGCGGGGACTGCTGGAATATGAGACGCTGTCCGGCGAGGAGATCAAGGATCTCTTGCGCGGGCGGCCGCCGGTGCGAGAATTTCCGGTCGAGCCTCCGGCGCGGACGACGCCAGCCTCTGCCGTGCCCACGGCCGGCCGCGGCAAGAAGGCGCCGGACCCGGAGCCCGACACCGGCGGCTTGGCGCCCGAGCCTTCGACTTAAGGGCTAGTCACTCAAGACTTTGTCATCATGCCCGGTCCCGCGCCGGGCATTTTGCCATCGTGAGAAGACTGGCCAAAGGCTCTGCACGACGAGCGCGGCATATATGGAATATAGTAGCCGTTCCAGAAGCCGATACTCGGCGACAACCGGGCCCGCCTTGCACGGGGTGCCTGTCGAGCGTTGTACCAAGCTTAGGATGAAGCATGGCTAAGTCCCGCAAATCGAAAGCCGAGAACGAGCTGACCAAGGAGCCCTTGTCCACGCCTCACAAGCCGCTTGAGGAATCGAAGATCGAGAAGCCAAAGAAACCAAAAAAGAGGCTGCGTAGGCCCGTCGATTCTGAGGCCAATACCTAAAAACCAAAAACGGATTGGGCAACGGCGACCTGCCCGCTAACACTTTCCCGATCCATGGGCGTCGGCTGCGGCATTCATCGGTTGCCCCACTTGCCCAAGCGCCGTAATGAGCAGGCGTGAAGGCTTACCTCAGACCCATAGGATTGCTCTACGGCGCTACCGCCTCGGCCGCCATTGCCGAGGGCTTGGCGTTACCTCTCGCCGGCGGGCTGATCGCGTTCACGGCGGCGGAGTTGATCGAGGGAACGCTGCGCAAGGCGAAGCGGCGTCTTGTACCGGCGAGCGAGCTCTCTGAGTTGCGCGACACCGATCTCAAATCATTGGTCGAACGCGTCACCGCGAAACGTCCGCCCTTCGCCGGTCTGAATCTGGATCAGCCGTTGCTCATGGGCATCGTCAATGTCACGCCGGATTCGTTCTCCGACGGCGGGCTGTACGACACCAAGGAAGAGGCCATCTCCCACGCCGCCACGCTCGCGGGCGCCGGCGCTTCCATCGTCGATATTGGCGGGGAGTCAACAAGGCCGGGGTCCGATGGGGTCGAGGACGAGGAAGAGCTGTCGCGCGTCATTCCCGTCATCGAAGGTCTCAATGGCTTCGGCGCCGTGATCTCGATCGATACGCGGAAGGCAAAAGTGGCGCGGGCCGCGGCCAAAGCCGGCGCCACGATCTTCAACGATGTGTCGGCGCTGACCTACGATGCGGACAGTTTGAAGGTGGCAGTTGAGACCGGCATGGATGTGGTGCTGATGCATGCCAAGGGCGAGCCGAAGACCATGCAAGACGACCCCCGCTATGACGACGTGGTGCTCGAAGTTTATGACTATCTCGAGGAGCGCGTGGCGGCAGTGGCTAACGCAGGTATCGGCCCAGAAAAGATCGCGGTCGATCCGGGCATCGGCTTCGGCAAGACCATCGCGCATAATCTCGCGTTGATGGCCAATCTCACCTTGTTCCATGGTCTTGGCGTGTCGATTTTGGTCGGCGCCTCGCGCAAGCGCTTCATCGGAGAGGTGAGCCAGAAGAACGAGCCCCGCTTAAGGGAGCCGGGTTCCCACGCCGCAGCCATTGCGGCGGCGAGCCAGGGGGCCCAAATGCTCAGGGTCCACGACGTGGCAGGAACCGCCCAAGCGCTCGAAGTGTGGCGGCTGGCCGTGAGCGGTGAGCCCGAAAAGGGCTGAAATGCTGGGTTTCCATGTAACTTTTGCTTACATTTTTTGAACCTAGCCTCAACCAGTTAGGCGCATAATCATGAGCGACAAAAAGCCCGATCGGGCCGCCCGCAGGGCCGGCTCAAGATCAAAGGGGGGCTCAGAAGAGATGACCCGAAAGTTTTTTGGCACGGATGGCATCCGTGGCAGCGCCAACACCTATCCGATGACCTCGGAAGTGGCGATGAAGGTCGGCATGGCCGCAGGCACGCTGTTCAGCAACGGCTCCTACCGGCATCGCGTGGTGATCGGCAAGGATACGAGGCTCTCCGGCTATATGATCGAATCTGCGTTGCTGTCCGGCTTTACCGCGGTCGGCATGGACGTGTTTCTGCTCGGACCGATGCCCACGCCCGCCGTCGCGATGCTGACGCGCTCGCTCCGCGCCGATCTCGGCGTGATGATCTCCGCCTCGCACAATCCGTTCGCCGATAACGGCATCAAGCTGTTCGGACCCGACGGCTACAAGCTCTCCGACGAGAAGGAAGCCGAGATCGAGGCGTTGATGGGCGCGGACATGGACGAACATTTGGCGGTGCCGGAGACAATAGGCCGCGCCACGCGGATCGACAGCGCACGCGAGCGCTATATCGAATTCGCCAAGCGGACGCTGCCGAAGAATTTGCGCTTCGACGGCATAAGGTGCGTGATCGATTGCGCCAATGGCGCGGGCTACAAGGTGGCGCCGGAGGCGCTGTGGGAGCTCGGCGCCGATGTGGTCAAAATCGGCGTCGATCCGAACGGTCTGAACATCAATCGCGACTGCGGGTCGACCTCTCTTGAGGATCTCATCCGCAAGGTCGGCGAGGTGCGTGCCGATATCGGCATTGCGCTCGACGGCGACGCGGACCGCGTCGTGATCGTCGACGAGAAGGGCCGCATCATCGACGGCGATCAGCTGATGGCGGTGATCGCGGAGTCCTGGCTAAAGCGGGGGCGGCTCGCGGGCGGCGGCATCGTCGCCACGGTGATGTCCAATCTCGGGCTCGAGCGCTATCTCGAAAATCTCGATCTCGGTTTGGCGCGGACCCCGGTCGGCGACCGCTACGTGGTCGAGCACATGCTTCGTCACGGCTACAATGTCGGCGGCGAGCAATCCGGCCATATCGTGCTGTCGGATTTCTCCACGACCGGCGACGGGCTGGTGACGGCCTTGCAAATCCTGGCCGTGGTGGCGCAAAGCGGCAAGCCGGTGAGCGAGGTCTGCAACAGGTTCGAGCCGCTGCCGCAAGTCTTGAAGAACGTCCGCTACAAGAGCGGCCAGCCACTCGACAATGTCGCGGTCAGGCGGGCCATCGATAGCGGCAAGTCGAAGCTCGGCAAGGCCGGGCGGCTCGTGATCCGGCCTTCGGGCACGGAGCCCGTGATTCGGGTGATGGCGGAAGGCGACGACGAGAAGCTCGTTAACACCGTCGTCTCCGACATCGTGCACGCGCTGAAAGACGCGGCGGCGTAGACCCCGCCGGTTCGGCAAAATTATCCACTTTTCCGGTCATTTGCAGCCCCGGTCTGGCGAGCCAGGTCTCGCTGTTCCCCTCCAGCACGGCTTTTAGCGGTCCATTAACCATTCCCCGCCCATCTGGCGGCAGTTCAGACCGCTGGCGCTTATGCTGCAGATCTCGGCCTTCCGTTGCCGCCACCGCTGCCTCCGGAACCCGCCAGTGACTGGTACCTCAAGGGCTTCCTCGGCATCACCGGCTACGACGTCGACTCGATCGACACGCCTTTATTCGACACCGCGGATTTCACCATCTTCGATACTGGCTTTGAAGGCTCCGGGTTTGCGGGTCTCGGCCTCGGCTACAAGTTCAACGACTGGCTCACCGCGACCCTGAAATCCTGGGTGAGCTTGGCCAATTTCTACTGGTATATCGGCTGCTGGCAGGGCATCACGCCTTACGTCGGCGGTGGCGTCGGCTACGCCAAGAATTGGATCGGCGACTATACCGACATCAACGTACCGAACGCCGGTGTTGCCTTCGCCAATACGCATTCGGACGGCAGCTTTGCGCGCCTATCGCTATCTCGATATCGGCGATGCGCAGAGCGGCACCATCCACGCTTATGACAATAGCGGTGTGGCGCCGGGGCTGGAGTTCAACGACATCACCTCACACGACGTCATGCTGTCGGCGCGCTACAAATTCGGCTGCTGCGGCGGCGATGCGCCGATGCCGGTTTCGTTCAAGTAGTTTGCAACTAACGTTCCTACCCCAACCGACCAACTCGACCGCCCGTTGCTTCGACGGGCGGTTTTTTTATGCGCCCTTGACCGTTTCCTTAGCGCGACTGTAAGGCCTTCTCCATATGAAGGGGAGCCAGAGGACCGCGCGTGACCAGTGTACCGAAGCCGACAAGGCGTCCCGCCAACCCACGATTTTCGTCAGGACCTTGCACCAAGCGACCGGGCTGGTCGGTCGATGTGTTGAAGGGCGCGCTGCTCGGGCGCAATCATCGCCAGCCCGTCACCAAGGCGCGGCTGGAGCTGGCCCTGACAAAGACGCGGGAGCTGCTGCAACTGCCGGCCGGCTATCGCATTGCACTGGTGCCGGCGTCCGATACCGGCGCCGTGGAAATGGCGCTGTGGTCGCTGCTCGGTGAGCGCGGCGTCGATGTGCTGGCTTGGGATGCGTTCAGCCAGGACTGGGTCACCGACATCAAGCAGCAGCTCAAGCTTGGCGACGTACGCGCCTTTGTCGCGCCTTACGGCGAGCTTCCCGATCTTTCCAAAGTCGATTGCAACCGCGACGTCGTGTTCGCCTGGAACGGCACTACGTCTGGCGTGCGGGTGCCGAACGCGGATTGGATTGACGCCAATCGCCAAGGGCTCACGATCTGTGACGGGACATCCGCCGTCTTCGCGCAAGAGCTCGACTGGACGAAGCTCGATGCCACGACCTTCTCGTGGCAAAAAGTTCTGGGCGGAGAGGCGCAGCACGGCATGCTGATCCTCTCTCCCCGCGCGATCGCGCGACTCGAGAGCTATACACCGCCCTGGCCACTGCCCAAGCTGTTCCGCATGACCAAAGGTGGAAAGGTGAAGGAGGGGCTGTTCGAGGGCTCGACTATCAACACGCCGTCGATGCTCCTGGTACAGGATTATCTCGATGCGCTTAACTGGGTGGAGAGCGTCGGCGGTGTGAAGGGAACGATCGCGCGCTCCGACGCCAATGCAGAAGTCATCTCGGAATGGGTTGCGAAGACGTCCTGGGTCGATTTCGTGGCGCGCGTGCCCAACACCCGCTCTAACACGTCGGTCTGCCTCAAGATCGTGGACAAGGACGTGCTGAAACTGCCGCCGGACTTGCAGATCGAATTGCCGAAGCGGATTGCTCGCCTGCTCGATGAAGAAGATGCGGCCAAGGACATCGCGTTTTATCGCGATGCTCCGCCGGGGCTACGCATCTGGACCGGCGCCACGGTGGAGCGCAGCGATCTCGAAGCGCTGATGCCGTGGCTCGATTGGGCCTTCGCCGAAGCGAAGCAGAGCATCGCCAAAGCGGCTTAGACAAACGAAGCGCCCCTCCCTCGCGAGGAGGGAAGGGCGCCTGAAATCTTAGCCTCTATTCTGCAGGTGCGGGGCTTGGTAGCTGTGCCGCTGATTGCTGTAGCCCTGTGTCGCGCCGCTCTGGCCGGGGACACCGTAGTCGCGGCAATCCGGCATGGAGGGCTGCTCGTCGCAATGGCCATAATTGGCCAGAGCCGGCGTGAGGCTTGCGGCAGCAAGCGTTAGTGACGCTGCGGCTGCGAGAGTCGTGGTCAGGTGTCTAAGCATGTGGGGCCTCCTAGCTTAGGTTAATGAGGCGATCACGCGTCGTGATGCCTGGAACAAGCAAACACCTATCCCTCGATTAGGTTGCCACTTCGCGATGCCGCAGGATGAAGATGTCGCGCCGCGATTTGACGCGAGCGCCAAATGCCGCAGAGGACTTGCAGGAAAGGTGTGGAAGTGAGCCCTCGCATCGGCGCGAGACCCGCGCTATAAGTTCTCACGGCCCCGCCCGAAGCGGGGCCGTTCGTGTGTGTTTTCAACGCATTAGAGGATAATTGAAGTGGCCAATGTCGTGGTCGTCGGCTCCCAATGGGGAGACGAGGGCAAGGGCAAGATCGTGGACTGGCTGTCGGAGCGCGCCGATATCGTGGTGCGCTTCCAGGGCGGCCACAATGCCGGCCACACGCTGGTGGTCGACGGCGTCACCTACAAACTTTCGCTGCTGCCATCCGGCGTGGTGCGCAAGGGCAAGCTCTCGGTGATCGGCAACGGCGTGGTGCTTGACCCGTGGGCGTTCGCCGAGGAGATCGCCAAGATCGAGAAACTCGGCGTCAGCATCAGCCGCGACAATCTCCGCGTCGCCGAGAACGCGACATTGATCCTGCCGCTGCACCGTGAGCTCGATGCATTGCGGGAAGCGCAAGCGGGCGACGGCAAGATCGGCACGACAAAGCGCGGCATCGGGCCGGCTTATGAAGACAAAGTCGGCAGGCGCGCGATCCGGGTGATGGATCTCCAAGATCTGCCAAGTCTCAAGCCGAAAATCGAACGCGTGCTCGCGCATCACAATCCGCTGCGCCGGGGACTGGGCCAGCCCGAGATCGGCGCCGATGAGCTCTGCGCGCAACTCCGGGAGATCGCGCCGAGAGTGCTTCCCTTCGTCGATACGGTGTGGGCGCTGCTCGACGTGAAGCGTCGCCAGGGCAAGCGCATCTTGTTCGAGGGCGCGCAAGGCGCGCTGCTCGATATCGACCACGGCACCTATCCGTTCGTCACCTCGTCCAACACGGTGGCGGCGCAAGCCGCGACCGGCTCCGGCGTGGGACCCGGCGCAATCGGCTATGTCCTCGGCATCACCAAGGCCTATACGACGCGGGTGGGCGAGGGGCCGTTCCCGACCGAGCTGAAAGACGAGATTGGAAAATTGATCGGCGAGCGGGGAGCGGAGTTCGGCACGGTGACGGGGCGGCCGCGGCGCTGCGGCTGGTTCGATGCATGCCTAGTGCGGCAGACGCGGAAAGTCTCCGGCATCAATGGGCTCGCGCTCACCAAACTCGACGTGCTGGACGAATTGCCCGAGCTCAAGATTTGCGTGGGCTACAGACTCGACGGCAAGGAGCTCGACCATCTTCCTGCGGCGCAAGGCGCGCAGGCGCGCGTCGAGCCGATCTACGAGACGATGAAGGGTTGGAATAAATCGACGCGCGGGGCGCGGAGCTGGGCTGAGCTGCCGGCGCAATGCGTCAAATATGTGCGCAGGCTCGAGGAGTTGGTCGGGGTTCCGGTGGCGCTGCTCTCGACCAGTCCGAAACGCGAGGACACCATCCTCGTGCGTGATCCGTTTGTGGATTAGGGTGTTGGCAAGAGGCTCGGTTCACCTCTCCCCAGCGGGGAGAGGTCGCGCGAAGCGCGGATGAGGGGGCTGACAAAGTTTCGCTTGTGCCCCCTCACCCCACTCCCTGATGGAGGGGGAGCTGGCCGTGCAGGAGGATACGTTGTGGCTACTCATTTTCCCTGGAAGCTGGCCTGGATCACCGGAGCGTCCGGCGCGATCTGCGGCGAGGTGGCGAAGCGGTTGGCGGCCGCTGGCGTGACGGTCGCGGCGACAGCCCGCTCGGTCGACAAGCTGCGAGCGCTGACTGCGGGCAGCGACAAGATCAAGGCCTATCCCGTCGATGTGTTGAAGCCGGAAGAATTGAAGGCCTGTGCCGCCAAGATTGAGCGCGAGAACGGTCCGATCGACCTCGCGCTGCTCGGTGCCGGGATGTATGCGCCGTTCGACCTCCGCAATATCGATCTCGACGGCTTCCATAAGACCATGGCACTCAATGTCGATGGCGTGATCAACGGGATCGCGGCGGTGCTGCCGTCGATGTTGGCGCGAAAATCAGGCCAAATCGCCCTCATGGGCTCGCTGTTCGGCTATGCCGGCTGGCCGGAGAACGGCTCTTACGGGGCGAGCAAGGCGGCCGTGATCAATCTCGCCGAAAGCCTGAAACTCGGGCTTGAGGGGACCGGGGTTGCGCTCACTCTGATCAATCCGGGATTCGTCGATACGCCGCTCAACGCCTCATACGACCCGAAGAAGAAGCTCTATGTGATGAGCAAGGAGCGCTGCGCGCGGAAGATCCTGGAGAAGCTCGGCAACAAGCCCTACGAGATCGCCTTCCCGTCGCAGGTCTCGATTTTCCTGAAGACCATGCGCTCCCTGCCGCGGGTGATGTCGTTCCCGCTGATCCGCGCCTTCACGCGGAAGCTAGGGCAGTAACTCCCTGAAATAATTGTCGAGCAGGCGGTCGCCCGGGTCGGCTCTACGGCGGGCGTCGGCGAAGAGTTGCAGGCGCTGGCCGAAGGCCTTCGCCACTTGCAGCTTGGTCAGGAACGGCGTTTGGTTGAACAAAGGCGTGCCGCCATGCGCGCTACAGAACTCGTTATAGGCGAGCAGAAATTTCTCCCATTCCTTGCCGCCGGTCGACGACGGGTCGATCGAGAGGGTAGGGCCGTCCCAGCAATATGAGAGTAGCGCCTCGCGGTCTTGCGCGATGGCATAGCCGACGCTCGGCAGGTCGCAGCGGAAGCTGGTCTTGGCGGCATAGGCGGCGCAGAAATCGCAATAGGCGTCGAGCGTGTCGAAAAAGCCGGGCTCGTAGAACGCCCACATGCTGAAGATGTATTTGTTCTGTCCGGGCTCGCGCGGATAGTTGATGATCTGGGCGTGCGGCCAGGTGCGGTCGGAGCGCACAACATAGACGAGACCTTGGCGCAGCAAGAACATCAGCAGATCGGTGGCGGCGACGCGATATTTCTCGTTAGTGGTCTTGCGCCGGATCCAGTGGTTTAGCGCAGGCCCGTATTTCCGCCAAAAGCGATTGCGGTAGGACCAGCGATGCCGCGATGTGGGCTTGGCATTCGGATTGTCCTTGCGCAGTTCAACGACGATGCGTCGCGCATAGGGGAAGATGTAATACATCACCGCGTAGCCTTCCGCCTTGTAGCGCGGGAAGTTGTCGCGGAACTCTTTCAGACTGAGCGAGACGTGACGGACGGCGAGCGCCGTGGTCGGTCTCACCTTGATCGTCACCTCGTAGACTATGCCGAACAGACCATAGGACGAGCGGATCACCCGCATCACTTCGGGATGCTCGCGTGCGGTAATCTCGCGGATCTCGCCTTGCGGCGTCACTAGTTTCATGCTGGTCACATAGGAGCTGATCTGGCCGAAGCCGCCGGGAAAGGATGAGTCCTTGGTCGCCGCTGTCGCCATGGCGGCCAGCGTCACATTGCCGATCTCGGTGGTGATGTAAGGCTGCAAGCCCCGCTCTTTCAGCGCGTTGGCGAGTTGCTGATGCGAGACTCCGGCTTCGACCGTGACCGAGTCCTCGTCAAAATAGAGGATGTGGTTCATGGCCTTCATGTCGACCATGGTACCGCCTTGGTCGTCGCCGTTCATCCGCGCGGTCGAGTGCATCGAGCCGGCGGGCCGCACCGGCGAGGGATACCGGGATTTGTCCTTCATGATCTCGACGATGTCGTCGACGGAAGTCGGCGTCGCCAAGACGCGTGGATGGTAGGTCCAGGTCTGGTCCCAGCTCTTGATGGCAATGTCTTGCTTGGTGTCCATGCCTACCCCCTGACGCAGGGCCGACCATAATGCAAATGGTGGCGGAATACAGGCTTGCATGGCGGGAGCCCGATTGTCGCAGCGGTTTGATCGGGATCAATGAGTTTCCGAAATTTTGCCGCATTCCGGGCCGAGGAGCGGGTTGCCGGGCAGTTTTGACATTTGGTCCGCGTTTAAGCTTCTGTGCTATTCCCTTGAGGCTGGAGTCGAGACTTGGCGGCAGTCGTTAACATGGGGCGGACGTGAAACGATATTGCATCATTGGCGCCGGCGCCTCAGGGCTTCCCGTGGTGAAGGCCTTCGACGATAACGGCATTGCGTTCGATTGTTTCGAGGCGCTGCCGGATGTCGGCGGCATCTGGAATCCGGAGAGCCCGCACGCGGTCTATGGCTCGACCCATTTGAACTCCTCGGAAAAACTCACGCGCTATATCGATTTGTGGTTTCCCGAAGGGCTGCCTTATTACCTCTCTTGCAGCCAAGCGGAAGATTATCTCCGCTCTTACGCGCGCAAGTTCGGGCTCTACGACAAAATAAGCTTCAACAAGAAGGTCAGTTGCGCGAAACGCGTCAACGGACGCTGGGAGATCGAGATCGAGGGCGAAAAGAAGCCGCGCGTCTATGACGGGCTGGTCGTCGCCAACGGGCATCATTGGCATGCGAAGATGCCGACCGATCCGGGCAAGTTCGACGGCGAGATCCTGCATTCGCACGACGTGAAGTCCAAGGATCAGATCAAGGGCAAGCGCGTGCTCGTGGTCGGCGCTGGCAATTCGGCGGTCGATATTCTGTCCGACGCGGCGCTCGATGGGGAGCGTGCGGTGCACTCGATGCGGCGCTCTTATTATTTCTTCCCGAAGACGCTTTGGGGCAAGCCGACCGATCTCGTCATCGACCGTTTGAGCCGGCCGCCATTCCCGCGCCGCTGGCGCTATCGCCTGTTCAACATTGGGATGCGGGTGTTGATCGGCTCGCATTACAAATATGGATTGCCGGCGCCCGACCACAAATTATTCGAGGCCCATCCGACGGCGTGCAACACCTATCTTGACCACATCATTCATGGACGTGTCGTGACCAAGCCGGGAATCGAACGGCTTGACGGCAAGCGTGTTTATTTCGTCGACGATACCTCCGAAGAGATCGATCTCATCGTCTACGCCACCGGCTACGACATCAGTTTTCCGTTCATGGACCGGTCGTACATTCTGGATGAAACCGGCGCGTCGAAGCTGTTCATCCATACCTTCGACCGGGAGACCGACGATCTGTTTGTCGTCGGCCTGTTCGAGCCGGCGGAGGGGGGCGTGTGGCAGCTCGCCGACTACCAGGCGAAGCTGATCGCAGCCTTTATCTCGGCGTGCGACAAGGATCCCAAACGCGCAGACTGGTTCCGCCGCCTGAAAGCGACCGCAACGCCGGATATCGGCCATGGCATCGAGTGGCAGGAGACGGCCTGGCACCGCTTTGAAATTCATCACCTTTATTTCCGCCGCTACATGAAGCGCATGCTGCGGAAATTCGGTTTGGGCAAGATCGAGCCGATACCGCGGCCGGAGCCGGACAGCGTGCCAGAGAAAAAAGCCGCCTGAGCTTAAGCTCGCCTCCTGATATAGAGTCGGGTCGTCTAGCGCTGCTCTGGGGGTATTCGCCCGTGATCCGACTCGTCTTCGCCTCGCTGCTCACGTTTGGGCTCCTCATCTCCATGGGTATCGGCGTCGTGCTGGCCGCCATGGTGTCGATGGGGGAGGTCAATCTTGGGCTGGCCATCGGGCTTACCATCGCCATTAATCTCATCATCTGGCTGATCAGTCCGTGGCTCTCCGACCTCACACTTCGTTGGTTCAACAAGCTCGAATTTCTCGACGACGCCACCGTGAAGCAGCGCTACGCGAGCGTGCACCAGCTGATCCACCAGGTCGCCGACGAATATCGCTTCAAGGCGCCGCGCATCGGTTTCATTCCGGATCGCAACCCAACGGCCTTCACCTATGGACTGCTCCGCTCCAACGCCCGCATCGTGGTGACGCAAGGCATTTTCGAATTTCTCAATGAGGATGAGCAGCGCGCGGTTGTCGGCCACGAGCTCGGCCACATCGTCAATCGCGATTTCATTTTAATGACGATGGCGGGAATGTTGGTGCAGATCCTCTATCAAGTCTATACGGCAATGTCGCGCGCCAAGAACGACAAGAAGGGTGGCGCGGCAATGATCGGGCTCGCGGCGCTGATCTGCTACTATATTGGCCTCTATCTTCTGTTGTTTCTCAGCCGCACGCGCGAATATCTCGCTGACGGTTTCTCGGCGGGCAGAGTCGAGCCGAAGCATCTGGCGAGCGCCCTGGTGAAGATCGCCTATGGCATCGTCACGATCGAAGACACCGAGGCCACGCAAAGCCTGCTCCGCAGCTCGCGCCATCTCGGCGTGATCGATGTCAACAATGCGAAAAGCGCGGCCCTGATTGGCGAGAGCGCGAAAGAAAGTGGCGGCTCGGTCGGTGAGGCCATGCTGTTCGATGCCTATAACCCTTGGGCGCCTCTGATCCAGCTCAACTCAACCCATCCTTTGACTGGCCGGCGCATCGCCCATCTCGGGCGGCTGGCCAAGGAACAGGGCCAGGACTTCAGCGGTTATGACGTCGAAGCCGCGGCGGCGCGGGTCAAGCTCAGTCGAGGCAAGCTCTGGGGCAAATTCCTGTTCGAGCTTCTGTTGCTCGCCGTGCCCGTCATCGCCGTCTTCATTGCCCTGACTTCCGGGGTGTGGCCATTGGCGCTCGCGGCGGGGGCGCTCGGCGTGCTGGCCACGCTGCCATTGCGCTATCCGTTCCGCGCGCCGGCCAATACCACGGTGATGGCCTTGATGAGCGATCCTGCCGCGTCGCCGGTGCGGGCAAAGAGCGTGAGGCTCGAAGGCAAGGCCATCGGCCGGGTCAACGCCGGCTTCATCGCCGGGGAAGACATGATCTATCAAGACAAGACCGGGCTGATGGCGGTCGACTTCCGCTCCATGCTCGGATTTATCGGCGATCTCTTCGCCGGCTGGAAGCGGGTGCCCAAACATTTCGACCAGCCCGGAAACGTCACCGGCTGGTTCAAGCGCGGTATGGGCGGCTATCTGGTGTTGAAGGAACTATCCTCGACGGGCGGCACGCTCCGCGCCAGGCCGCTCTTCTGGCAGGTCTTCCTCTGCCTCATCGTTATCGCCGGAAGTGTCTTTCTCGTTCTGTCCAACGAGCCGGATTGCCTAGTTGCCGGTTGTCATGACTTGCTTCAAGAGCTCAGGCCCGACTGAGACTTCCCCGGTGAAGGGTCGGCTGTAGCTCGCGATCAGCAAGATCGCCACGGCAACGCCGGTCGAAAACAGCCCGAGCGCGATCGCGGCCGTCAACCGATTGTCGCTGTGCACCATGGCGATAGCGATCAGCGTGCACAGCGCTTGTAGCAATAGCCCCGCCCACTTCACCGAGCTGACCGCCGATTGACTGACGATGATGCGTTGGCGCCTTGCATCGAGCGCAGTCTGCAGCGCCCTTAAAATTTCCTGCTGAGCCATCTTTTGCCCGTCGTCGGCCGCTGTCACGGCGATCGTCGTCTTCAGCGCATCGATCAAATGGGAGGGGAGGGCGGTGAAATCGGCGCGCTGGTGCGCCATTGACGGCCATTCTTGATTGACGGCGACATCGATATGCTGGCTGACAAGGGCGCGAAGTCTTGCGTCTTGCTCAGGTGGAAGGTTCTGAGACAACAGCACGACCGCACGAAGCGCGCTGGCCTCAGTGGCAACCGACAATTTTGCCTTATCGAAATCGCTCCACACTTGAGCGGCGGTAAAGCCGATGAGGAGGGCGAAGAGGATGCCGAGCGGCGGCAGCATGCCCGGCGACAGGGCTTTGAAGGCTGTGGCGCGATCATTTACCGCCAAGCGCGTGACCACGAAAAGGATGGCAGCGGCGAACAGATACGTGCCGATGAAGACGAGAAGCGCCATCCAAAACACAGGCAGATTCAGCAACCAGTCGCTCATTGGTTTCCTCCTTGTGCCGTCACGCCCTCGGTTTCGACATACGCCGCATCTGCGCCTCGACGAGTCTTGGCATGAACGCATTGAGGAGGAAAAGCGGGCGGAGCAGGAAAGGCTTGATGACGGTCCGCGATCCTCTGGAGACACCAGAATAGATTGCCTCGGCCGCCTCCTCTGGTGACAGCACGGGCAGCATTTTGGTGGCCTTGGGCACGTTCTCGCGGCTTCCTGGATTGTGCTGCCAATAGGAGCTCTCGACCATGCCAAGAACGACAAGGGTGATGGCGATCCCCTTGCCACGCAGTTCGATGCGCAGCGCCTCGGTGAAGCCGGAAAGCGCGCGGCGCGCGGCGGTATAGGCTGAAGCATTCGGCCAGACGAGATAGGAGGCGGGAGAGGCGATGCAGGCGATGCTGCCGCTTCCCCGGGCGAGCATGGCTGGCAGCAACGCCCGCGTCATATAGAAAGCGGCAAGATAAGGCAGCGCGATCATGGCGCGGGCATCTTCGGGGCTCGTCTCGAGGAAGGGCAGCCAGCGTCCCGCCCCGGCATTATTGATCAGAATATCAGGCGTTCCGAGCTCCCGGCCGATGCGTTGGCCAAGCTCGCTTACGGCATCGGAGTCGGCGAGGTCGATCGGGTAAGGGCTCGCCATGCCGCCTGCCTGCCTGATCTCGCCAGCTACAAGGTCCAGACGGTCCTTGCTCCGTGCCAGCAAGACGACCTTGGCGCCCTGACTTGCGTAGAGCTTGGCAGTTGCCTCGCCGATTCCGCTCGACGCCCCGGTAATCACCACAAGACTGGACGCCATTGGATTTCCTCCACGTGCCCCCGGCGCGCTCAAACGTTTCGAATTGGAGCAAGCACTGTGTCTTTCCAGCTACAGCCAAGCATCAACCTCTAGCTGCGGCCGTAAAGGCACTGCCATGCAGCTTCGGGCCGGACTATCCTAGCGCATCATTCGGTTGTTTGAGGGAGGCGTTTCATGAGGTCGCTGTGGCGGTTCGCGGTTGTTGCTTTGATTGCGGCGGTGATTGGCATGGCGCAAGGGTCGCCAGCTTCGGCCGCGTGTACGGGGTTCTCGGGAACTGCCGACGGGTTCGATAGGGAGACAGCGATCTCGCGCGCACAACTCGCGCTTGCCGATGCCGTCGCAGGCTTCAAGGCCGAGAAGAAACTGAGCGCGATCACGGTGAGTGGCATGAAAGCCAAGCCGCAGCCTTATTGGCGTGACAGCGTCTCTGCCGACCTGTTCCGCGGGCCCCCTATCGTGAAATCGAATTCCTACACGATCTGCTGGACCGGCGTGATCTCGCCCTATGTCTGCACGTCGGGCGCCAAGGTCTGCTACTAGACTTTAGAGATTGATCTCATCCTCCGGGGCGGGGTCGCATCCCGGAGATGTTGTGCCGCGCGCAGACTTACGCGTGGGCCGGGATCAGCAGCGCCGTGGTCTTTGGCCGCTGCATCAGCAGCACCAGCGGCAAGATGGCGAGCGTTACCAATCCGATGAACCAGAACAGATCGACGAAGGCGAGCATCTGCGCTTGCCGCCCGATCTCCTGCGCCATCGCAACGACGGTTACTGGCGATTGCGGGTTCAGTCCTTGCGCCGCGATGTAGGGCGGCAGCGCCGGATTGAATGGGCTGATATGGGCGATCAGGCCATCCCAATGCACCTGGCCTTGGCGGACAAAGAGCCAGCTCACCACGGCGATGCCGACCGAAGATCCGATTCCCCGCATCAATGCGTAGAGACCGGCGGCCTCGTCGAGTTTGCTGTCGGAGATACTGCCGAAGGCAATGGCGGTCAGCGGTACGAAGAACAGGCCCATGCCAATGCCCGCGATGATCCCGGGCGAGGCTATGGCCCAGGCATCGGCCTGTAGCGAGAGGCCTGCCATCTGGATGGTGCCCACCGCCGATAGGATGAGGCCGGCAGCCACGAGCAGGCGCTGGTCGATGTAGCGAATGAGAAATTGCCCTGTGATGGCGAGGGTGATGGCGGATGCGATGGCGCGCGGGACGAACAGCATACCGGCGTTCATCGGCGGATAGCCCATGAGACGTTGGGTTAGCAGTGGCAACAGCGCGACGGTGCCGAACAGCGTGATGCCGTAGGCAGTGATGGCAATGAGTCCCGCCAGGAAGTTGCGGTTCTTGAGCAGAGAAAGATCGACAATGGCGCCTGGCCGGTTCCAGGCGTGCATCAGGAAGGCCACGCTGGCGAAGATGGTGACGGCGGTGAAGACCTGGATCAGGCGGGAGTTGAACCAGTCACGGGTCTGGCCCTGATCGAGTACGAATTGCAGCGAGCCCACAGCCAGGACCAATAGAATGAGGCCGATCCAGTCGGTCTTCATGAAGCGAATTGCGGTTTGCGGCAGGTGGCCCATCGCGAGGAGAAGGGCGAACAGGCCGATGGGCACGTTGATATAGAACACCGCACGCCAGACGAAGGTTTCGGTCAGCCAACCACCGAAGGTTGGCCCGAGCACCGGCGCCACCATTATGCCGAGGCCGAAAATGGCGAGCGCCTGGCCGGCCTTCGCGCGCGGGAAGGCGTCGAGCAGGATGGCCTGGCTCAAAGGCACCAGCGGCGCGCCCATCAGTCCTTGCGCCAGCCGGAAGATGACCATGGCCTCGAGGCTCCAGGCGAGACCGCACAGCGCCGAGGAAATGACAAAGCCTAGGATCGAGAAGATGAGGAGGCGCCTACGTCCGAGGCGCGCGGAGAGATAGCCGGTGAGTGGCATCACAATGGCGGCGGAGACGAGGTAAGAGGTCAGCACCCAGGTGATCTGATCGGAGGTCGCGCCAAACGAGCCCAGCATATGCGGGATGGCGACGCTGACGATGGTGATGTCGAGCACCTCGAGAAAGGCAGTCAGCACCACCGCCACGACCAGCGCCACCGATGGCCGCTTTTCAGGCGGCGGGGGTGGGGGAGGCGGTGCGGAGCGAAGCGGGGGTTTCGGTGGACGCGACTTGGCGCCGCCGAGATTGCGCCGGCTCATTTGCTTTCCTGGGTCGTGTCTACCGTGACTGTGGCGCTAGCGCCCACGCGAAGGGGTTCCGCAGGATCGTGCGGAGGATTGGTGATCCTGATCCGCACCGGGAAACGCTGCGTGACCTTCACCCAGTTGCCGGTGGCGTTCTCTGGCGGCAGCACCGAGAAAGTGGCGCCGGAGCCGGCGCTGATGCTCTCCACCACGCCGTCAAATGTGGCGCTCGGATACATGTCGAGGCGCACCGTCGCAGGCTGCCCGAGCCGGATGCGGGCGAGATCGGTTTCCTTGAAATTTGCGTTCACCCACCATTCGTTAGATCCGATGACGGCGAACAGCGGGGTTCCAGCCTGGATGGTGGCGCCCGGGCGCAAGCTGACATTCGATACGATGCCGTCGGTCGGCGCGATGACGTGAGTCTTGACCCGGTCATGGGTGGATTTGGTCAGGCCGGCAGCGGCCGAACGCAGCTGCACGGTCGGCGTGGTCACGGTCAGCTGCTTGTCTTGAGCGGCCTCGAAATCGCTCTCGGCGTCCCTGTAAGCTTTGAGCGCGTCATGCCATCCGGAGACCGCACTGCTCATGCCTGAGGAAGGCGAGGTGCTATCGCCTTGCGCACCCTTGGTCTCTTGGTAGGTCTTCAACGCGTCTTCGAGGGCTTTGCGCTTATCTTCGAGCGTGTTGGCGGCTTGCTTCAGATTGTCGGCGGCGGTGCCTGCGGCAGCGACCGCGGAGTCGAACTGAGCGCGGGCATTGCGCAGACCGGCATCGTAGAGAGTGGGGTCAATGTCGAACAGCGGGTCGTCGGTCTGCACGGCGTCGTCGGTGGTGACGTAAACCCTGATCACGGGGCCGGAGACTTCGCTTGCTACCCGAACGATATCGGACCCGACATAGGCGTTGTCGGTCGAGGGGTAGAGCTCGCTATGGCGCCAGTAAACGACGGCGAAGCCAATCGAGCCGAGAATGACTAGCAGAAGCGCGACCCAGCGCAAGGTGGCGAACAAATTGCCAGGTCTGGTGCGAGAGTCCGTCGAGGCGTCTTGGTTCACCTTACATCCTATCCAGGTTGCAGCAGGGAATGGCGTGGCTGCCGTGGCTGTTCTCTAGAACGCAATTCGCGGCGAAGCACGGCGGAATAATGGCCGAGGATTAAACCGGATAGAGGCTCGCCGCAACATTCTCGTTATTTGCCATGTGGAGCGCCAGTTTGCCGCAAGTTCACGAATAGGGACGACTTTGCCGGGCCTTAAGGGCGCAAGTTGTTGCTTTAGAGCCACTTGCGTTATGTTATGATTAGAATCACAATTAGTCATATTTCAGTGGGCGCCCGAGTCCTTAACGGCCACGTCGATTCGCGCCCCAAGTTTCAGTGAAAAGTTGATCCAGTCGGTACGGCGTTGGGAACTGCAGAAGTTCCCAGTCCCTGCTGCACGTTTGCTGCTGTTCATCGGCGTTACGACTTTCAAACCGGGAGGGCGAAAGAAATGCATTCGAAATTGATAGCGCGGCTGATGGGGCCGGTCTTGCTCGTCATGGGGTTAGGCATGGCGCTCGGGCTTTGGCTGAGCCCCGACATCTTTAACGGCGTCATGAGAGACTTCATGGGGAACCTCGCCATCATCTGGCTGGTCGGCATCCTGATGCTGGTGGCGGGCATCGCCATCATCAATACCCATAATCTCTGGATCGGGGATTGGCGGGTGATCATCACCTTGCTCGGCTGGCTGGCCATCATTGTCGGTGTCCTCAGGCTCTTGCTCCCAGGAAAGGTTCAGGGGCTTGGCGATCGCATGATGGAAAGTCATGCCGGGCCCATCCTCGGCACCATCGCGCTCATCGTCCTTGGCGGTATTCTCTCGGCGATGGGTTACGAAGACGAGTGCAAGAAATATTGCAGCGCGATGCCGGCCAAATCGTCGGCACCTTCCCGCGCGGCCAAGCCGACGCGGAAGGCGGCACGACGGCGGCGGCGCAGATAGCGCCTTCACGTTTTTCGGGTTCGTGGCCGGCGGCAAGATTGATTGTCGCCGGTAGCAAGCCTCTGCTCTGACGCACAATCTGATCCAAAAAGTCTGCAACTTTTCGGGATTATGCTAAACTGGCTTTATTCCGAGGGGAGCCCCGGGGAGGGGCTGAGAGTCCGCTTGCCTTGTTAGGAGGCCCTGCGGAGACCCTTTGAACCTGATCCGGGTCGTGCCGGCGAAGGGACTGGGATTTTTCGGCCCCGAGCCTCGCTTGCCCCGGCTGCATCCCAAGGAGCATGCCGATGAACAAGCAGATCTCTGTCAAAGACATTCAGCCCACCGAGGTGACCAAAGGGCCACTCTCCGGCAGCCGCAAGGTCTATTCGGCGCAGGATGGGCATGGCGACCTTCGCGTACCCTTCCGCGAGATTGCGCTCAATGGGGGCGAGCCTCCGTTCCGGGTCTATGATACGTCAGGCCCCTATACCGATCCCGACGCGAATATCGATGTGCGCTGCGGGCTGCCTCCGTTGCGTGCGGCTTGGATCGAAGAGCGGAGCAAGGGCAAACTCGTCACCCAGCTCGAATTCGCGCGCGCCGGGATCGTCACTAAGGAGATGGTCTCTATCGCGCATCGGGAGACTATCGGGCGCGTTCGCGCAGCCGACGAGGCAGAAGTGCGGCTCGCCGACGGGGAAAGCTTCGGCGCTGAGCTGCCGGCCTTCGTGACGCCTGAGTTTGTCCGCAGCGAGGTCGCGCGCGGCCGCGCCATCATCCCTGCCAATATCAAGCATCCGGAATCCGAGCCGATGATCATCGGCCGGAACTTCCTCACCAAGATCAACGCCAATATCGGCAACTCCGCCGTCACCTCTTCAGTCGAGGAGGAGGTGGAGAAGATGGTGTGGGCAATCCGCTGGGGCGCCGACACGGTGATGGACCTCTCCACGGGCAAGAACATCCATGCGACGCGGGAATGGATCTTGCGCAATTCGCCGGTGCCGATCGGCACGGTGCCGATTTATCAGGCGCTGGAGAAGGTGCATGGCGATCCGGTCAAGCTCGATTGGGAGTGCTATCGCGACACGCTGATCGAGCAGGCCGAGCAGGGCGTCGACTATTTCACCATCCATGCCGGCGTGCGGCTGAAATATATCCATCTCACCGCGAAACGCGTGACCGGCATCGTCTCGCGCGGCGGCTCGATCATGGCCAAATGGTGTCTGTCGCATCACAGAGAGAGCTTCCTCTATGAGCGCTTCGACGAGATCTGCGACATCATGCGGAAATACGATGTGTCATTCTCGCTCGGCGACGGTTTGCGTCCAGGATCGATCGCGGATGCCAATGACGCGGCCCAATTCGCGGAGCTCGAGACGCTTGGCGAGCTGACCAAGATCGCTTGGGGACGCGGCTGCCAGGTGATGATCGAGGGGCCCGGCCACGTGCCGCTGCACAAGATCAAGATCAACGTGGAGAAGCAGCTCGAGGAATGCGGCGAGGCGCCGTTCTATACGCTGGGTCCGCTCGTCACCGACATCGCGCCGGCTTACGACCACATCACGAGCGCGATCGGGGCGGCGATGATCGGCTGGTTCGGTACCGCCATGCTTTGCTACGTGACGCCAAAGGAGCATCTCGGCCTTCCCAACCGCGACGACGTCAAGGCCGGCGTGATCGCCTACAAGATCGCGGCCCACGCGGCCGATCTTGCCAAGGGGCATCCGGGCGCGCAGGCCCGCGACGATGCCCTGTCAAAGGCGCGGTTCGAATTCCGCTGGGAGGATCAATTCAACCTCTCGCTCGATCCGGATACGGCGCGGTCCTATCACGACGAGACCATGCCGAAAGAGGCGCACAAGCTCGCGCATTTCTGCTCGATGTGCGGGCCGAAATTCTGCTCGATGGAGATCACGCAGCAGGTGCGCGACTATGCTGCGGCGCTGGCGGAGAAAGAGGCTGGCATGGCGGAGATGAGCGCGAAGTTCTTGGAGAAGGGTGGCGAGGTTTATGTGGAGGAGGACGATCCAGTCCGCTCCTGACCCAAAACGGATATCAAGCGCCCCAAATGCGATGACAACAAAAAGATAAATGCATTCGATGACGAGTGGGAGGTTGAAATGGCTGACAAAACTCGATCAGACTCGGACGCGGCCCGTGTCAAGCGCGGAACCGGCTCCGCAAAAACCAAGAGAAAGCAGCCCTTCGTTCAATTCCGCGCCATGGGCGCCCAGGTGTATGAAGAAGAGGACGGCGAAGTCGCCTTGTGACCCCGGAGCAGCCAATCGTGAACTAAAACCGCCCGCGCCAATCGCCAACGGCCATTCGTACCGGTATTGCCTTCAAGCCATTTGGGCCAAGCTAGGGCGGTTTTGCGCCAAGAGAATCTGTAAGGTTTCTTGGTCTATCGGTTTCTGCAAAACCGGGACGTTCGCATATTTGTTGGGCAAAGCCTCCGTTCCGTATCCGGTGATGAACGCGAAAGGAACGTTCTTAGAAGCAAGAATGTCCGCGATGGGATAGACCGCTTTGCCGCTGAGGTTCACATCAAGCAAAGCAGCGTCGAGTTCTATTTCAACTGCTGCCGCGGCTGCCTTGGCTAATGTCGAATATGGACCAATGACGTGAAATCCCAATTCGACGAGACTGGTGCTCAAGTTCATGGCGACGAGAGGCTCGTCCTCCACGACCAAGATTCTATTCCCACCAATCGCCAGCGAAGTGGACCTCGGAGCCTCGCCAATTCGTTCCTCGTGGAAACCCTTGTGCGGGGACTTGGTATTTGCCCCGAGCGGTACAACGAGAGAGCAGCGTAATCCCGAATGTTGCCATTCGAACGATGCTCCTCCCCCGAGCTGCTCCGCACTACCTCCGATGACTCGCATGCCATAGCCACTTGTGATCGGGGCTCGTATGCTCGGGCCTCCGGCTTCTTCCCAGGTCATGTTTAGGGCACCATTTTCAATGCCCCAACGGAGCGTTACCCTTCCTGAGGCCGCAGTCAAAGCGCCATACTTGGCCGCGTTGGTGGCTAGCTCATGCAGCGTTAGGCCAATCGTCTGCGCAGTTCGGGGCTCAAGGAGAATGTCAGGCCCTTCCGCGCTGGTTGAGCCTGGACGATATGGTGCAAGTACCTGGCCGACAAGTCTGCGCAAATCAGCTCCCTCCCACCTGGACTCAGAGAGCAGTGTGTGGGCGATAGAAAGCGATCTGATTCTACCCTCAACAGCCGACATGTAGGCTTGGGGATCCTCTGCCTTACTCAAGCGACAGATTGATTGCACCACAGAAAGGATATTTTTGGCGCGATGGTCGACTTCACGAGCCAGGAACTCCAATTCCGATGTCCTATCGGCTACACGATTTTCGAGTTCGCGATTGAGTTCCTCGGTTTGCATCGTTGCTGCAATACTGTTGAGAACGATGCCGATGCTGTTGGTGAGCTGCTCTAAAAACATGATTTCCAGGTTGGTGAAGGATCTGATCGACCCAAGTTCGATGACCGCCTTTGTTTGGCTCTCAAACAACACAGGCAGCACGATGATGTTTCGCGGAGCCATCTTCACAAGCGCCGATCCAATCAAGGTCATGTCAGGAGGCACATCCTTGACCAGGAGCGTTCGCCCATCGGCGGCACACTGACCGGCGAGACCTTCACCAATTCGCAAGCGTGGAAGGTGGCCGTTTGCTCGATTGGCCGCGTAGGAGGCCAAGAGGCGAAGCACTCCTTCGCCGTCATCCTCATCAACCTGGTAGATGACGCCCACCTGTGCGCCAACAAGCGGCGTAAGCTCGCTGAGCAGCACCCCCCCAACCGTGGCGAGATCTCGCTGTCCCTGCAGCATATTGGTGAAGTTGGCGAGATTGGTCTTGAGCCAGTCCTGTTCCGTATTCTGCTCAGTGGTGAGCCGAAGGTTGTCAATCATCGTGTTGATGTTGTCCTTGAGCTCAGCGACCTCGCCCTTGGCGTCCACTTGAATTGATCGCGTGAGATCGCCCTTTGTGACGGCGGTCGCGACCTCGGCAATCGCCCGGACTTGATTGGTTAGGTTGGCCGCAAGTAGATTCACGTTGCCGGTCAGGTCTTTCCACGTACCGGCGGCGCCGGGAACGTTTGCCTGCCCTCCAAGCCTGCCCTCCACTCCCACCTCTCTCGCAACGCTTGTGACTTGGTCGGCGAAAGTCGCGAGCGTGTTGGTCATATTATTGATCGTCTCAGCTAGCGCCGCGACTTCTCCCTTGGATTTTACCGTGAGGTTCTGTTTGAGGTCACCGGTCGCCACGGCGGTAACAACTTTCACGATGCCGCGAACCTGCTCAGTGAGATTTGCCGCCATGACATTGACGGTATCGGTAAGATCTTTCCACGTGCCGGCGACTCCCGACACTTGGGCTTGCCCTCCAAGCCTACCCTCGGTGCCTACCTCGCGCGCCACACGCGTCACTTCTGAAGCAAAAGCATTGAGCCGATCGACCATGGTGTTGATGGTATTTTTCAGTTCGAGGATTTCACCCTTTACATCGACAGTGATCTTTCGCGACAGATCGCCACCCGCAACCGCAGTGGTCACCTCCGCGATGTTGCGCACCTGAGTAGTAAGATTGGCGGCAAGCAGATTCACGTTGTCGGTCAAATCCTTCCAAGTGCCGCCAACGCCCGGCACGATAGCCTGTCCGCCGAGCCGTCCATCGGTGCCAACCTCGCGGGCGACGCGCGTGACTTCGGCGGCGAATGAGCGCAGCTGATCCACCATCGTATTTAGCGTCTCCTTGAGGAGCAGCATCTCGCCTCGGACGTCCACCATGATTTTCTTGGAGAGATCGCCATTGGCGATAGCCGTTGCAACTTCGGCGATATTACGCACCTGCGCCGTTAGGTTGCTCGCCATGAAATTGACGTTGTCGGTGAGATCCTTCCACGTCCCAGCGACCTCCGGCACTTCGGCCTGCCCCCCGAGTTTTCCTTCGGTGCCCACTTCACGCGCCACCCGCGTCACTTCGGAGGCAAAAGCATTGAGCTGATCGACCATGGTGTTGATGGTATTCTTTAGTTCGAGGATTTCGCCCTTCACATCGACGGTGATCTTGCGCGACAGATCACCTTGCGCAACCGCAGTGGTCACCTCCGCGATGTTGCGCACCTGGGCGGTGAGATTTCCTGCCATGGAGTTGACGCTATCTGTGAGGTCTTCCCAGGTGCCAGCCACGCCGGGTACGTTAGCTTGACCACCAAGAATTCCCTCTGTGCCAACTTCACGGGCGACGCGCGTGACTTCGCCTGCAAAGGCGTTGAGTTGGTCTACCATCGTATTGATGGTTTCCTTCAGCTGAAGGATCTCGCCGCTGACGCTCACGGTGATCTTCTTGGAAAGGTCGCCGCTGGCGATGGCCGTCGCAACATCTGCAATGTTGCGGACCTGGGCCGTGAGGTTGCTGGCCATGAAGTTCACGCTGTCTGTTAGGTCCTTCCAAGTGCCCGCGACATCAGGAACGGTTGCCTGGCCGCCGAGTTTGCCCTCGGTACCGACCTCGCGCGCCACACGCGTCACCTCAGAGGCAAAGGAATTGAGCTGATCGACCATCGTGTTGATGGTGTCCTTCAATTCGAGAATCTCGCCGCGCACATCCGCCGTAATTTTTCGAGATAGATCGCCTCGCGCCACTGCGGTGGTCACTTGCGCAATGTTGCGCACTTGCGCCGTAAGATTGCCGCACATCGCGTTGACAGAGTCGGTAAGGTCCTTCCAGGTGCCGGCGACGCCGGGAACGATAGCTTGACCGCCCAACTTGCCGTCAGTGCCGACCTCTCGGGCAACTCTAGTCACTTCGGAGGCAAACGAGCGCAGTTGATCGACCATCGTATTGATAGCCTCCTTCAGCTGCAGAATCTCGCCCCGCACATCGACGGTGATCTTCTTTGAGAGATCGCCATTGGCAACGGCCATTGTGACCTCGGCGATATTGCGAACTTGCGCCGTTAGGTTATTCGCCATGGAATTGACGTTCAGAGTCAGGTCCTTCCAAACACCCGTCACCTCCGGCACCTCGGCCTGACCGCCCAGCTTTCCTTCCGTACCTACTTCGCGGGCAACGCGTGTCACCTCCGAAGTAAAAATTTCGAGCTGCCTGATCATGGTATTCACAATCGTAGCCGAGCTGAGAAACTCTCCCTTAAGCGGGCGCCCATCGACTTCCAGGGGAACTTTTTTTAAGAGGTCACCCTCCGCGACCGCGGCAATTGCGCCTGTTACTTGGGCGGTGGGCCAGAGTAAGTCATCGATCAGCGCGTTGATCGATTCTTCCATTTCTCGCCATGCGCCATGGGGAAGCCCTATAGCGACTCGTTTTCTTGTTTTTCCCTCGCGTCCGACAACCTGACCGACGAGCTCTAGTTGTTGGGCCATTTGCTGATTGGCGACGACAATTTCATTAAGTGTATCCGCAATTTTGCCCTCGATGCCGACGCTATCTCCAGCCATCCGAACGGAAAAATCACCCGCACGGATCAGCTGCAGCGCTCTAAGCAGGCCTTGCAGATAGCTTCCTTCACTTTGCTGTCCAGGCGTTGATAGATCGGGAGGTGTTTCCATCGATCAATTTCCTTTCAATCGGCATCCCTGCACGAGGTCGGCATGCTTCGCTCCGGTTTGAGGCTCGTTCAGGGGCCCGTACTTGGGTGTCAAACGCACAAAAAAATGACAGGTAATTCAAGGGATCGAAAGCATACAGGAAGACCTTGGCCATGCCACTACCCGCTTTGGTTCAACTAAAATTCCGACCATGGCAGAAGGTTTCCCTTGTAGGCGAAAGGGCAGGACGTCAACATCCTGACCTGGCTAACTACATTTGCCACCAGAGATTTCCGCAGGGAGGAGTGAGAATAGGAAAGCACCATGAAATCGCAGAGAGACGGCATCAATCCCCTGGCCAAGCCGAGCGGTACCGGCTGCGTGGAATGTCGGGCGACGGGCAGCTGGTGGTTCCATCTGCGCCGATGTGCCGAATGCGGTCATATCGGCTGCTGCGATACTTCGCCCAATCAGCACGCGACAAAGCATCATCACGCGACCGGCCACCCGATCATCGCCAGCTATGAGCCCGGTGAGCGGTGGTTCTGGGACTATCGCACGGAAGACTTCTTCAAAGGTCCGAGCTTGGCCCCGCCGCAGTCTCATCCCGCTGACCAACCGGTGCCGGGCCCTGCGGGGCGGGTGCCACCCGACTGGGAATCGTTGCTTCACGAGTAGGAAGCCGACGCCTGTAGCGTCCAAAATATCCTCAACTCCGAATGAAACTCGCAAGATTTGGGCAAGTTTCCTTTGCGAGCGTGCGGTCGGGCTCGCGCGGAATGGGAACCCCATCCCGATGTAAGGAAAAATCCATGAAAACACCTGCAATCTTGATGAGTTTTGCGCTGCTGTTCGCCACTGGCTATGCGTACGCCGGCACGATGACCTCTGGCCGCCCCTCTGGTGTTCTAACCAGGGAACAGTGCAAGACTGTCTGGCATGCGGCGGTTCCCTCCGGTCACTACCTCGACAGGCAGAACGCCCACCCCTTCATCGTCAATTTCGCGTTGGCGGATGGACCCGACCAGGATGGCAAGATCTCCAAGCACGAGTTCAAGAAGGCCTGCAAGAAGGGGCTGGTGACATACCCGTTTCGCTAGTCGAGGCCGTCTCTGCCCTTACAGCGCCGCCTTGATGGCCTTTAGCAGCTGGAAGCGCAGTGGGCCGTTGCTCTTGAGCGCGATCACGAAGCGCACGCGGCCGTGGCTTTTGGTATCGGCGTAGCCCGCCAAGGTGCTGACGCCGGACATGGTGCCGGTCTTGTTCAGGCCGCCGTCATGGCCGTGCAGCAGCTCGGCGTGAGGCGCAAACAGTTCGAGCACGTGCGCGAGGCCGCGCGCCGTAAAGCGGTTGTCGCGGCTGATGCCGGAGCCCTCCTCAATATGGATGGAGTCGGCGAAGCCGTTGGAGGCAAGCATGGCGTTCGCCACTTTCAGCGACTTCTCGAGGCTGACTTGTCCGCCCAGGGTCCCGCCGATCTCCAGGAAGACTTGGTTCGCAATGTAGTTGTTCGAGGCGATGAGCAGTTGGACGAGGATCTGCGAAAGGGGACGCGACTTGTGAACATAGACCGGCTTCAGGCCCTCGGCCACCGCTCCGATCGTGATCTTGCCCTTGACGCTGACGCCCGCCCGCTCAATGAAAGCGGCGATCAGCTCGCCGGCATATTGCAGGCTTACCGCCGGGTTCTTGCTCAGGCTGATGCGGCCGGTTCCTTTGGGGCCTCGCGCCCGGAACTCGCTGATCGCCACCGGCGTGATCGGCGTTTGTTCCTCGGCGGAGCGGACCGTGTTGCCCTTGCGCACGGCGGCGATCGTGTTGAAGTTCACCGCGAGCGCGGTGTTCAGCGCGTCATAGGACTCGGTGGTGTTCTCGATGCCCGGGATGCGGAGGTTGGAAGGATAGTAGCTCGCATCGAGGACGATGCCGGTGATCGGCTCCTTGCCGATGGCGGCGACCAGCTCTTTCGCGAGCGCCTCCAGCTCCTCGGAGATCAAGAAGGGGTCGCCGCCCCCGCGTATATAGAGCACCCGCTTGTCGTCCAGGTAGAACTTGGTCTCGAAGCGGTAATCGGCGCCGAGCACGTCCATCGCCAGCCACGCCGTCACGAGTTTAGTGACGGAGGCCGGGACGAAGGGCTTGTCCACGTTCTGGGCGATTAGCTCGTTGCCCTTGTCGTCAATCACGAGCACCACCCCGGACGGAGTGAGCGCCGCGACCTTCTCCTTCACGCCGGCGAGCGCCGGGGCGGGCAGCAGCAGGGCGACGGCGAAGACGAAGACGGGTAGGCGAGACCTCATGGGGGCTATGGTAGCGACACTGGAGCGTTTAGTCAGTCAGATCGCAGGCTTTCCGGTCAGTAGGGATATACGGAGAATTGAGCCATGTTCGGCCCGATCCTCATTCCATTCCCATGACAGAGTTACTCGCGGAGTAACCCAAGACTCGAAACCCGGCGTGAACGAGTCCGCCTGCGCTGCCGCCATGATATAGTCATCGAGGAGCAGGCTTAATCTGTTCGGAGAGCGGCCATGCGAACCGCGATTTGGTTGGTGTTCTGCCTCTTCCTGATGCCTTCGGCGCGCGCGGCGACCTTCGACTGTAACAAGGCCTCGAGCTTCGCCGAAAAAGCCATTTGCTCCGACTCCCGATTGACCGCGATGGACGACGAGCTCGGCCGCCTCTACAAGGCGGCACTCGCGAGCGCGTCGGAAAAAGAAGCCTTGAAGACCGAGCAGAAAGCGTGGCTGGCCTCGCGCGATCAATGCCAGGACAGCAATTGCATCATGAAGGCCTATGCGGATCGCATCGCCGCTCTCAAAGGTGCGGGCAATTCAGTCGTGACCGGCACCTACACGATGAAGGGCGGAGAGGTGCGAGTCCAACAGACGAATGACGGCCAGATCAAATTCTTCGTCAGCGCGACACACCAGACAAATGTCGGGGAGGTCTCAGGCGAGGTTCCGCTCAGCGGCGACGCCGCCAATTATGCCGATCGGGACAATGACTGCGCGCTTGCTTTCAAGTTCGCAGGCGAAAAGCTCGTCGTCAGTCAAGACGGCTCCTGCGGCATGGGGCTCAATGTCTCCGGGGCCGGCACCTATAAGCGCATGAGCAGCGCCGCGCCGAAATTCGACGAATAGCTAAGCAAAAAAAGCAAACATCCGGCTCCGCCCGGGACCACTAAGAGTTCCTGCCAGGAGCTGGCTGATAGAAGGCGTGTCCCTTCGATGCGCCGATAAAAAGCGCGGCCCGGCACTGAATGAACGCCGCTTGTGGCGCGCCGAGAGGCGCCCGCCGCGGGTCTGTTGAGGGCTCGCGGACACCATAGGTTCTGCGCTTTTCGGCGCGCCGCTCCCCTTTTGGGGAGAAATGTTCAGCAAATCCCGGACGGCAGCCCCGTCGCGGTAACGGGGAATCATGACCAAAATGACATTTAGCGGCGGCCGTTTTCGGGGTATTTTTGGGGTGCTTCGAGGGACCGGAGAGGGGGCTCACTTGTTGCCTGCGCGCCAATTTAAAGCTGCTGCAGCGATCACATTGTTGCTGATCGCGGCAGTGTGTTTCGTCCCCGACTCGGCTTGGGCTGCCCAGCGCCATAAGGCGCAGGGTCCGGCGAAGCAAGCGGCGCAACACCAAGCCCCTGCCGAAAAGCAAGCCGAAGTCCCGCTAGACAATTGCAAGGTCGAGACCGGGCTCGCCATGCTCGCTTCGCCTGCTGCGCCGTGGAAGGGCACGCCTCTAAAGGTGATTTTTGCGGTGGAGAAGCCGGCCAACGGCGAGCTTACTTTGACCGCGCCGGACGGCAAGGTTGCGGCCGCATCGTCCGAGCGGCAGGGCGGGCCGCCCTATTTTTGGTCCGCCGAGATCGCGTCACCTTCCGCCGGCACCTGGGTTGCGAAACTTACCCGCGAGGGGGCGACGCCGGACTGCAGCAGCGTCACCCGCGCCATCGTGGTGCAGAAGAAACAGCCGCCGGGTCCTCGCCAAGGCAAAGGTGTCTGGCCGCTCAACGCCGACTGGAACCGCGCGACGGAAAATCTTTACTCGGCCTGGATCGAGAGATTGTTCGACGCGCCGCTCGACGAGCAGCCGTCGTGGAAGGCGATGCATGAGGTGTTACGCGATAAATCGCGCAATGTACTGTTCAACCATCTCGGTTTGCGCGAGGACGAGAAGGGGCAGATCGTGCAGCCGGACTGTGCCGACGTTCCTTATTTCTTGCGCGCCTATTTCGCCTTCAAGATGGGGCTGCCATTCGGCTATTCGAAATGCACCAGGGGCGACGGCGGCCAGGCGCCGAAATGTCCGCAATCGCAATGGTGGAATACCGTGAATGAAGAGCTGGCGCCTGCGCTAACGCCGCAGCAGCAGACGCAGTCCTCAGCCGGACTGTTCGGCATGTTTGCGCCGCCGGTCCCATCGCCGCAGCAGCAAGTCCTCAAGCTTCCGCCGAAGCCGCCGGGGCTGGTGCCGGGGTTCGGCTATTATCTGCGCACGACCATCGCTAACGCCGTACATTCCGGCAATGGGCGGACCGCCGCGGATGACGACAACACCGATTATTATCCGGTGCCGCTCTCCGAGGACACGCTCCGCCCCGGCACCATCTACGCTGACCCATATGGTCATGTGCTGGTGTTGGTGAAGCGCGTGCCGCAATCGGGTGACGGAGCTGGCGTGTTCCTTGCCGTCGACGGCCAGCCCGACGGGACGGTGGCGCGGAAACGGTTCTGGCGCGGCAATTTCCTGTTCGCGCAAGATCCCGCGCTCGGCGGTCCGGGGTTCAAGCGGTTCCGTCCGATCGTGCGCGAGAAGAACGGCACTTTGAGCCGCATGACCAACGAGGAGATCACGAAGAGCCCGGACTATGGCGATTTCTCGCTCGATCAATCGAAGATCGCGGTCGAGGAGTTTTACGACCGTATGGATGACGTGATGTCCCCTGAGCCGCTCGATCCGGAGCGCGCGCTGAAGGAAGTGGTGACCTCGCTCGAGGAGCAGGTGAACACCCGCGTGGAGTCGGTGGAGAATGGGCGAAAGTACCAGGTCGGTGGCGGCGGCGAGGTGGCGATGCCGGACGGCGCGTCGATCTTCGAGACCACAGGCGCCTGGGAAGATTTCGCGACACCGTCGCGCGATCTGCGTCTCTTGATCGCTATCGATGTGGTGCGCGGGTTTCCCGATCGCGTGGCGCGGCGCCCCGAACGTTACGCGATGCCAAAGGATAAGAGCGTTGCCGACGTCAAGGCGGAATTGGAGACCATGCTCGACCAGGAATTATCGGCGCGGAAATTCTCCTACACGCGTACCGACGGCTCAGCTTGGACGCTGGCGCTGAAAGATCTGCTCGGCCGCACCCAGGCGCTTGAGATGGCCTATAACCTCAACGATTGTGTCGAGCTCAGATGGGGGGCGACGGAGGAGAGCCAGGAAGCTGCGACCTGTAAACGGCGTGCGCCTTCAGCCCAGCGGCAGAAGATGAGCGAATATCGCGCCTGGTTCAGCGAGCGCCGGCGGCCGCCGCGGGGTTAGGCGTGAGGAGTTCACGACGCAGGCCTGCTTGCTACGTTCGCCGCCGCGTGCCTTACTGCGCTTCGCGAGGCTCCAAACAGCAGCAACGCCAACTGCAATCTCCGTGCATGTGACGCGCGAACAACACGATGCGACTCATCTCTGAGCTCATACGGCGTTTCGCGCCCGCACCACCAGCAAAGCCTTGTCGCGTCCTTATGGTGACCGGGGCGATCGCGCGCGGCGGCGCCGAACGTCAGATGATCGCTTTGACCGATGGCTTACTCAATAACGGCTTTCAGGTCGAAGTCTTCGAGCTTCAAGGCATTGTTCCGGGCCAGGCGAGCTTCGCCGATGAGTTGATTGCGCGTGGGGTCAAATCGCGGCGCGCGAACGACGATGACGAGTTTGCCGCGATTGACGATTGCGGTCTTGGACCCTTCGCTTCGCTGCTCCCCACCAACATCGCGAGGATTTGTGCAGCCTTCGCCCAGGCGATATCGGAATTTCAGCCGAGAGTTGTGCATGGATGGTCCGATTTTTCAAATGTGGTTGGCGGGTTCGTAGCGACGAAGATGGGCGTTGAGCGCATCGTGCTGGCCCAACGCGCCTTTCCCCCGCCTTTCTGGTACGATGCACCGCACGCGGAGTTCTACCGCGAGGCCTATCTCTCGCTCTGCGCCAACCCGGCTGTCGTGCTGCTGAACAACAGCGCCGCAAGCAT